>JBGAWT010000109.1:0-10956 GCA_044227445.1 Bdellovibrionia bacterium
GGATTTCAGCCCGTCGTATTCGTGGATACCGCCATTCTTAGTCAATGAATGCCGCCTTGGGGCGTGCGCCTGGGACTCTTGCGGTCCCTGGCGCCGGAAACACCTTCGTGCCCTTGCGTCATCCTGCGGTAGGCCTTCTGCGCCATCTTTACCAGCTTTCAAAAGGATCTTTTTCGCGGCGTCACCTGAAGCAAGTGCGTGCTTCTACGTTTAAGAAGGGGACGCTTACGCGCACTCATTCTCAAGGCGCTTTGTCTCTCTTGCCCTCGTCATTCTCCGCATGTGGACGTTCCTAATCTCCCAATTTCCGGTGATCGTCTGGCCGTAGTTGCCGCGCGAAGCCTTAACGTCCAGCGCGGTCCACACTGCATCAGCCAGGGGCTAGGCGGGTCAATCCCCACCCTGAATTGTTGCCGTATACGATCGTTCTCCGTCGCCAAGCGTAGTCGTGGGTTTTTCTCAACGGCATTGTCGGGGTTTGCCAACACGCGACTGTGTTGTTGATCGCCCCAGAGCCCCGTTTCGCCTTGATTCGTGTTCAATCTCCAATCTTGGTTTGTTGTTTTGTGAGCTCGCGATCTCCCCGAAACCAGTCCTGATCCCTCGTCGCGCAAAGCTCGCGCCTGAGCTAACGCTCCGTCACTCCCTTTGCCTGAAAGCCTCCTCGGGGGCCTGGTTCCTCCGATCGCTTTTTTTTCATCTGCATCCCCCCGCTTCGCTGTGAAAGGGATGCAGCGAAAAAACATCCCAAAACAACAAACCGATTGGAGAAAAACCATGAACTCGAACCAAAGCGAAACTCAAAAACCAGCGATCAACCTCAACACAGCACGTGCAGGATTTTTCACAAACATCATGCCTTCACTGGGAAAAACTGGAGAGTACGTCTACTTCTTCCTCCCCGGAGAAATCACCATCACCGAGCACGTCAACCGCTTCAAAGGATTGCTGGGATTGGAGTACACGCCGAAGGCCCCGGCTGTCGAAAAGCGTGAGTACATCCCGCGCTTGGGTCTCCAGGCAAAAATCCGCCTCGGCGTCAGCAAAGATGGCCAGTGGGTGACGATCTACCTCCCAGGAAACATGGGTCAGATCAGGAATCACCGCAACGCCTACATGCACATCTTGGGACTCCCTTACGAGAAGAAGTCCAAAGCCGCCTGAGAACTTCGGGGCCGCGCAAGCGGCCCCGTTTTCTTAACTCACAGTCAATGGGAAGCGGCGGGGTAGTTCCCGCTGCTTTCGGAATTTCGTGTTTCTTCGTCCATGACAGTCAGGGGAAATAAATTGCTCCACTTGACCTCGCGATGAAAACATTGATTTCATTGCTGTTCTGCTGGGTTGCGGCATAATTGTCTCCGAACGATTAAAATATAGGAGTATGAGTGGATCCAAATCTTTCGGGTGTGTTGCAGAGTAGCAAAGACGTTCCATGGATATATATTGTCGCGATCATTACTGGACTTGGCATCGTGCTTGCTGGGTTGCTCTTGACAGTGTTTCTTCGAGATACTCCAGGCAACGAGCGGTTCGGGTTTCGTTTCGGCAAAGCTTTTGAGGTCAAAGTTAGTTCGAAGTTCGCTGGAACTATGATCGCTCTTTGCGGGGTGTGGCTATGCGTTTCTGGTCTGAAAACAGCCCGCCCTTCCGTTACGTACCGCGGAGCAGACCATTTCGACGTTGCGAATCGGGAGGAGCTTCCAAGCTCATTGGGTTCTTCGTACTGGGCGGCAAAACAAACGTCGACCTCCGATCAAGTCGCTGCACTATTCGACAACTTGAAGGCAGTAGGTGTTGAAACCGCTAATGGTAAAAAGCCTGTAACAATTGAATTTCCAGTTACGGAAAAGCGCATGGTCTCTGGAGTGCTATTGCCGTCATCCGCTGCTCCAGTGCTAAAGAAGGAGAAATACGGATTCGTAAAGCTTCCTGCAAATTCGGTAAGTGGGCGGAAACCAAAAAACTCTGAACAGCTTCTGTTTGTGCCTACCTTTCAATTCGCGAGTGGATGCCCACAAGAGCTCCATGCGGCCCGATGGATCCGCTGCATCGCAAAGCGCTGCGCATTCGCGCATCAAAGGGGCCGGATCGCGCCCGCTGTCAGCCACTCGGCCCGCAAACACGGAGACGATCGAAGGGGCGCCGCCCTTCAAAGCGTTGACCACGGCGCTGACCTGCTCGAGCGTAAAAAGAGCGGTGATATTGAGCTGCACGCCTTGGTGCGAAAGCTCGCGCACGAGCGAGAGCGTGGGCTCTCCCTTGGTGTTGCAGTAAGGGATTTTCACGTACACGCTTTTGTCGCCTCGGTCCCAGGACGCGATCTCAAGCGCCTGACGCTTCATCTCAGGCAGGTCGTCGGCGAAGACCTCAAACGAAACGGGTTTTCCGTTGAGCTTCGTGAGCATGTCTTTGCAAAACGCGGGGTAGTCGGTGACGCCGCCTTTTCGCATGAGCGAGGGATTGGTCGTAAAACCCTGGATCTTGGGATTGGGCGCTGCTTCGAGCATCGCAGCGCGCTCGGCTCCATCCAAAAAGAGTTTGATGCGGCCTTGGTACGGGGACTTGGATTGGGTCGTCATGCCGCCCAATCTAGCTGAAAATCCCCTAACGCGACAGCCCTACAGCTCTTCCAGAGACTTGCTCACGATTTTGCCCAAGCCCTTTTCCTGGGGTATATCGCGTAGACCCCGCCGTAGGTCTTGCCGATGTCCGCTTCGTCATCGATGGTCATCCCCGCTGGCATCATTCCGTTCATAAGGGCTGCTTTGGCAAAGTTAATCGGTCCCATTTGAGAACCGGTTTGGACGATGAGCCTCAAGTGGGGCTGGCTCTCCAGCACGATCCAGCCTTCGTGATCCATCTCAAAGCGCCCCTGGCGCGTATAAAGCGTCTGCCCCGTCTTCGTGTCTAAAAGGGGGAAAAACCCGTAACCCGCGATGGCCAGATCCCAGCTGCGATCGGTTTGGCGAATCGTGTGCTGCATGAGGGTGGTGTTTACCTGAGCGCCTGCCTGAATCAGCTGTTCCTGAGGGATTGAGGCCATAGCAGAAAGGGGGAGTAGGGCGATCAGGAGGGTCTTTTTCATATTTCCTGAGGGTAGCATGGGGTCTGGGGCCAGGGCAGAGGCACGAAATTCCGACTCAGAGGCCATTCAGCAGACGATTCGTTTACTGAACCCCGCTTGAGTGCCGCTCAGGGCTATTTCAGCGAACGAATTGTTCACCGAAACGCCTCTGACTCCATATTGACTTATTTCGTCGGGTATGATGAATCTGCCGCCATGGCACCCGCCCATTCACTACGCCGCCACCGCCCCTTGCTGGGCGCATTGGTTGCTCTGAGTCTCTTCTCGTGCGGCTTCGGAATCGACGAGCTCAATTGCCCCGCCGTGCCTGCGGACCAAAAGGACAGCTTTGCCACAGCTCTTCCGGTCTTGCCGGTGACTCTACTCATCGATGATCAGTTCGATAACCAAGAGCGCACGGCTCTGGAGCTTGCAGCACGCGAGTGGAACCGTCTCGTTCCCGCTTCCGTCCGTGGAGCGAATCCCAAAGACTACCAAAAAAACGGCGGCACTTATTCAATCTTCTTTGCAATCAAGGAACCGACCAACGCCCGCATTCGCGACTTGAGGCGCATGCGCGAGACGGAGGAAGTCCGCGCCGCCACGTTCAGAGAAGGTTACGACCGAGAGATCCACCAGGTCGTGCTCATCAACTCTCCTCGCATCGCTCCCGTGCAGGTTCAAAGTTACGCGCTTCATGAGCTGGGTCACGCGTTGGGGCTGGACCACAGCTGCACTCCCGATGCGGGCTCGCCCCGATTTCGATCCTGCGAGGGCTTAGACGGAAATCATCCCTACCGTCGCGCTGTCATGTACCCGGCCTTCGAGCGCGCGGGAACGATCAGCGCCGAGATCTTTCGCCCACCCTCCGACGGCCAGCCTGCGGAGATGACATTCGTTCCGCGCTACGTTGCCCCCGAGCGCCGTGAGTCGCTCAACGAGAACGACTGGGTGCGCGCCAGCTGCCGCTACGGCAAAGGCGGTGCTTGATGAGCACGAGCTCTCAGATCCTGCTCGCTGCCGCTACGGCAGCAGGTATTGGATTCATTCATTCGCTCTCGCCCGGCCATTGGCTGCCCGTTGTCCTCGTGGTGAAGGCGCGCAAATGGAAGGTTCCACAGGCTCTCCTTGGAGCATTTGTCGCAGCGAGCGGGCACATCTTGCTTTCGGTGGGTTTGGCTTGGATTGCGCTTAAGATAGGCCTTCAGGCCCTCGTGGATGATCCGGAGCTGCTTGAGAGCCGCGCTTTTCTGCTCATGAT
Source organism: Bdellovibrionia bacterium (assembly GCA_044227445.1). Taxonomy (GTDB): domain Bacteria; phylum Bdellovibrionota; class UBA1018; order UBA1018; family UBA1018; genus JBGAWT01. Next base: position 4,326 of record JBGAWT010000109.1, read on the forward strand.
TCTGTTTGGTGCCGCTTACGCGATTTACTCCTGGCGCACGCATTCGCACTGCGAGGAGCATGCGCACCACGGCCCGGAGCCCAAGGCTAAAAAAGCGCCCTGGATTTTCCTCTTTTCGGTGGGATTCACTCCCTGCGTGGCGGTGCTGCCTGTGATCATGGGCGCGGGGGCCTTGGGTGGAGTAGGGATTTCGGCTGCTGCTATTGGATTCGCGCTTGGCGTGGTGACGGCGTTTGGCGGAGCGGTGATTTTGGTTTCCAAGGGGGTCCTCTCGTTGGATCACCCTTTGCTTGAGCACTATGGCGATGTGGTCACGGGTATCGCGGTGATGGTGCTGGGAGCATTTCTGTTTTTCTTACACGGCTAAGGTGTAGAAAAATAGAGCTTCAAGAAATTCTCAACACTCAGATATTCAGGACCGTCTTTCGGGCGCGTCGAGCCTGCGAGCATCAGCTCGATGGGAGTCGAAGGACCCAGGGTGACTTGCAGATCTTCTTTGCTCAAGCGGCCCTCAATCCAGGCCTGAAAAGCTTCTAGCTGCTGGGCGTCTTCCGGGGTGGGCTGGAAGTTTTTGGACTCCGCCAAAGTGACATGGCCCCGAAAGTTCGAATCGAAGCTATCGGCTTTGCGAAGACCAGCCTGGGCGAGTTTCGTTTTTGCAGCCACGACGCGCTCGGCCCAGATCGAAGGAATGCCGTGAAGCTCGGCTACGACCACCTGTTGGTTTCGTCCCAATCTCTCCACAGTAGCGTTGAGGGTAATTGTATCCGCAGGTTTGACGATCGCTTCGGATGCGAAAGTAGCGAGCTGGTCAAACTTCCAGTCACCGCCCATGTAGACCTGAGTGATGTGTGCGTCTTGCGGCTTTTTGATCTTAAGACCCGGAAATGCGGCCTTCGCCTCCGGATAGAGCTGGCTCCATTTTTTTCCAAGCTGGGTGTCCTGGACTTGAATGGCTGAGAACAGAGAGCCGCGCTTGAGTTGTTTGGTGGCTAAGATGATCTCGCACTGTTCCGGAGTGGTGGCCATCGAGGCAAGCGGCGAGAGCATCAAGGTGAGTAAACCAAAGATCCTTCGAAAAGCCATGTGGGCGCAATACTTTGTATGACTTATTTTGTCAACAATTGAAGGGCAACTTTGCCCAATTTTGCCCATGTGCGGCGCTAGCCCTTGGAGTCGTTAAAGACTGAGGCTAGAACGGTGGCGATCCGTTCGCTATCGCCGCTGGGGTATATCGCGTAGACCCCGCCGCGTAGGTCTTGGCCGATGTCCGCTTCGAGGCCAGAACGAGTCGGGCGATCCGTTCGCTATCGCGCCGCTGGCATCATTCCCTGCCGTAGCGGCTGCTTTGGCATTACCGATGGTCATCCCCGCGGTCATTCTACTTGAGAACCGGTTTGGATCGGTCCCATGAGCACGACGATGGGGCTGGCTTCCAGCACGATCCAGCCTTCGTGATCCATTCCAAAAGCGCCCCGGCGCGTGGCAGGCAGCGCGTCTGCCCTGGCCTCGTGCTCAAAAAGGGGAAAAACCCGTAACCTCCGCGATGGCTAGATCCCAGCTGCGATCGGTTTGGCGAATCGTGTGCTGCATGAGGGTGGTGTTTACCTGAGCGCCTGCCCGAATCAGCTGTTCCTGAGGGATTGAGGCCATAGCAGAAAGGGGGATAGGCGATCAGGAGGGCCTCTTTCATATTCCCTGAGGGTAGCATGGGGTCTGGGGCTGGTGGGGCAGTGCTACCGAAATTCCGACCAGAGGCCATTCAGCAGACGATTCGTTTACTGAACCCCGTTGGAGTGCCGCTCAGGCTATTTCAGCGAACGAATTGTTCACCGAAACGCCCTGACTCCATATTGACTCTATTTCGTCGGGTATGATGAATCTGCCGCCATGGCACCCGCCCACCACTACGCCGCCACTGCCCCTTGCTGGCGCATTGCTGCTCTGAGTCTCTTCGTGCGGCTCGAATCGACGGCTTCAATCTTCGCCCCGCCGTGCCTGCGGACCAAAAGGACAGCTTTTGCCACAGCTCTTCCGGTCTTGCCGGTGACTCCTCATCGATGATCAAGTTCGATAACCAAGAGCGCACGGCCTCTGGAGCTTGCAGCACGCGAGAGGAACCGTTGGGCGCAAAGGAATTGGCAAAGGCCGCTTTCGTTCCACAGGTCGCGCGCGTTCCCGCTTCTCCGTGCGGAGCGAATCCCAAAGACTACGATAACAACGGCGGCACTTATTCTTCCGAGCTTCTCTCTTTTGCAATCAAGGAACCGACCAACGCCCGCATTCGCGACTTGAGGCGCAGGCGCGAGACGGAGTGCGAAGTCCGCGCCGCCGTCGTTCAGAGAAGGTTACGACCGAGAGATCCACCAGGTCGTGCTCATCAACTCTCCTCGCATCGCTCCTGTGCAGGTTCAAAGTTACAAGGCCGAGCTGGGTCATGCGTTGGGGCCTGACTACGCTGCACTCCCGATGCGGGCTCGCCTGATTTCGATCCCGCGAGGGCTTGGGACGGAAATCATCCCTACCGTCGCGCTGTCACGTACCCGGCCTTCGAGCGCGCGGGAACGATCAGCGCCGAGATCTTTCGCCCACCTCCGACGGCCAGCCCAGGGACGACATTCGTTCCGCGCCACGTTGCCCCCGAGCGCCGCGAGTCGCTCAACGAGAACGACTGCGCGCGCCAGCCGCCGCCACGGCAAAGGCGGTGCTTGATGAGCACGAGCCTTCAGATCCTGCTCGCCGCCGCTACGGCAGCAGGTATTGATCCATCTACTCCGCCTGCCCGGCCATTGGCCGCCCGTTGTCCTCGGGGTGAAGGCGCAATGGAAGGTTCCTGTATTCTCCTTGGAGCATTTGTCGCAGCGAGCGGGCACATCTTGCTTTCGGTGGGTTTGGCTTGGATTGCGCTTAAGATAAGCCCTTCAGGCCCTCGTGGATGATCCGGAGCTGCTTGAGAGCCGCGCTTTTCTGCTCGCGATTCTGTTTGGTGCCGCTTACGCGATTTACTCCTGGCGCACGCATTCACTGCGAGGAGCATGCGCACCACGGCCGGGGCCCAAGGCTAAAAAAGCGCCCTGGATTTTCCTCTTTCGGTGGGATTCACTCCTGCGTGGCGGTGCCGTTCGTGATCATGGGCGCGGGGCCTTGGGTGGGTAGGGGATTTCGGCTGCTGCTATTGGATTCGCGCTTGGCGTGGTGACGGCGTTTGGTGAGCGGTGATTTTGGTTTCCAAGGGGGTCCTCTCGTTGGATCACCCTTGCTTGAGCACTATGGCGATGTGGTCACGGGTATCGCGGTGATGGTGCACGGGAGCATTTCTGTTTTTCTTACACGGCTAAGGTGTAGAAAAATAGAGCTTCAAGAAATTCTCAACACTCAGATATTCAGGACCGTCTTTCGGGCGCGTCGAGCCTGCGAGCATCAGCTCGATGGGAGTCGAAGGACCCAGGGTGACTTGCAGATCTTCTTTGCTCAAGCGGCCCTCAATCCAGGCCTGAAAGCTTCAGCTGCTGGGCGTCTTCGAGGTGGGCTGGAAGTTTTTGGACTCCGCCAAGTGACATGGCCCCGAAAGTTCGAATCGAAGCTATCGGCTTTGCGAAGACCAGCCTGGGCGAGTTTCGTTTTTGCAGCCACGACGCGCTCGGCCCAGATCGAAGGAATGCCGTGAAGCTCGGCTACGACCACCTGGTCGGTTTTTGTCCCAATCTCCACAGTAGCGTTGAGGGTAATTGTATCCGCAGGTTTGACGATCTTCGATGCGAAAGTAGCGAGCTGGTCAAACTTCCAGTCACCGCCCATGTAGACCTGAGTGATGTGTGCGTCTTGCGGCTTTTTGATCTTAAGACCCGGAAATGCGGCCTTCGCCTCCGGATAGAGCTGGCTCCATTTTTTCCAAGCTGGGTGTCCTGGACTTGAATGGCTGAGAACAGAGAGCCGCGCTTGAGTTGTTTGGTGGCTAGATGATCTGCACTGTTCCGGAGTGGTGGCCATCGAGGGCAAGCGGCGAGAGCATCAAGGTGAGTAAACCAAAGATCCTTCGAAAAGCCATGTGGGCGCAATACTTTGTATGACTTATTTGTCAACAATTGAAGGGCAACACCCTTCTGGACAACGTATCGGAGCTTACGATACGCCCATGTCTAATGACCATTCACACACCGGGAGCTTGGCCTTTGTGGCTGGGGTTAATTGCGCTAGGAGCGCTGCAAGCCTCTGCGCCCGAACGGTGGCTTCCTTCGGTGTTGGTTTCCTTTAGGCGCGATTGGGGCTTCGGTAAGCAAACCATTTGGGCTTTGGCTACGACCCTCGTCCAGTGGGGCGGTGGAATCGCTTTAGCTGCTCTCATCATCGGCGGCTGGTCATGGGCACAACGAATACACGGCATTCATTTAACGCGCGCACCGGAGCTTACAGCGAGCATCCTCTTGTTTTTGGGCGTGCTCTGGCGCTGGCAGACACTCGAATGGCGCACGGAGATCTTTAAGCAAGGACGGGGGGCTCGTTGGCCCATGGCTTTGGCTTTAGCTGCAGCCGGCCCTTCGGAGTTTCTGGCCTTCTTTTCGGTTCAAACCTATGCGCGATGGGGTCAGGCCCGCTGGATGGGTGCCTCCGTGCTCTTTGGGATCGCGCTTCTTGCTGTAACAGCGGGGATTTATTGGGTTCAGGCCTGGCGCTCGGAGCGCCCTGCGCTGGTTTTGGAGTGGGTCCCCGAGGAGGCCCCAAGGGGTCTGAGGGTGGGCCAATGGGCCCGCGAGGCGGGGGTTTCGGCCACGCTCGCTGCGGTAGCAATATTCGGATCTCTCTGATAAGAGCGCCTCATGCTTAGGGTGCTTGCATCGATCTTCACGTTGGGGTGGGGTATTACTGCAGTTCACGCGGCCGAAGTCGTGCTCGTTCAGAGCGTGCCGGTTGAAACGGACTTAGCAGTTCCGGGTGTCGCCGATACCTCCGGTTTTTGGCTTAAGATGGTCAACGAGGCGACCACCTCGATTGATCTCGAGCAATTTTACGTCACGTCTAAAGTGGGCACGGACCTCGACAAGGTGATCGAGGCTCTTGAAGCCGCATCCAAGAAGCCTGGAATGAAGATCCGCATCCTACTTTCTGAGTCTCGCGACGGAAAGTATGAGGACCAAGCCACGATCGATCGCCTCAAGGCGATGAAGAACACCGAGCTTCGGTTCTTGAACGTCGAGAAGGTCTACGGCCAAGGCATCATTCACACCAAAAAGTGGATCATCGATGGCAAAGCCTACTTCATCGGAAGCCAGAACTTTGATTGGCGCGCGCTTGAGCACATCCACGAGACCGGCGTGTGGGTCGCCGGCGATGCATTTTCGCAAAAGCAGGTGCAGGATCTCTTTGACGCTGACTGGAAGATGTCTTTCACGGGCAAGCTTCCTCAGATCCGCAAAAAGGACCGCAAGCTCAAGACCAAAGATCTTCCTGAGATTGAAGTCGTAGCTAGCCCTCCTGCGATGAATCCCAAGGGTGTTCGCTCAGGGATTGAGGGAGTTCGCGAGATGCTGCTCTCCACGCAGGAAATCGCGCGCTTTACGGTCATGGCTTATAGCCCTGTGGATTTCAAAAAGCCTTACTGGGCTGAGATCGATCAGCTGCTGCGGATCTTGGCCGTTTCGCGCAAAAAGGTCGAGATCATGGTCGCCGATTGGAATACGGACAAGCCAGCCATCGACCACCTGAAGTCCCTGTCTTTGATTCCGGGTATCAACATTAAGATCGTGAAGATCCCGCAAGCGAGCGAAGGCTTTATTCATTACGCTCGCGTCACGCACAGCAAGTTTCTGATCATCGACAATGCGCTGCTATTGGTGGGGACCAGCAACTGGAGCCAAGGTTATTTTGAAGGGTCTCGCAACGAAGAAGTGATCCTGCGAAATCATCCGGATCAAGTCACTCAAGCCCTGGCTAGCTTCAAGAAGATGTGGGAAAGCCCCTGCGCCGAGCTCTTAGACGTCAATAAGAAGTACGTTCCGCCCGAACGCGCGCCTAAACCCAAGCCTCTGAAGAAAGACTAACGCGGCAAGTGAGCGAGGCACTCCTCGGTCTCGCGCACCAGGCGAGCGACGATCTCGCGCGTAGGCAGGATGTCATCGATTAGGCCTACGCCTTGGCCTGCGCTCCAGACTTCTTTCCACGTCGTGCCTGTTACCGCTGCGGCTAACGCTTTGGTGCCTAGGTACATCCTGAGCATCTTGACGTACTTGCGGGTGCGATCCGAGCGGTACAGGAGTTTTTCGATGAAGCTCAGCTCCGTTCCCATTTTGTCGACGTAGGGCGTGCGAATCACGGCCACCGGCGTGCCTGAGATCTTTTTGGTCATCACGATATCTTCAGGGTCGGCATCGACGATCGCTTTTTTGTAGCTCTCATCAACTGTCGCCTCTTTGGCAGCTATAAACCGCGTGCCGATCTGAACGGCGCTCGCGCCCAGAGCCAGAGCTGCTGCGATTTGCGAACCTTGGGCGATGCCACCTGCTAGAACGATGGGGATCTTGAGATGCTTTTTCAAGTAAGGAATGAGCACGAGAGGTGAGATCGGTCCCGCGTGGCCGCCAGCGCCGCTGGCTACGGCGATCACTCCATCGGCACCCTGGTCTTGGACCTTTTG
>JBGAWT010000110.1:0-12315 GCA_044227445.1 Bdellovibrionia bacterium
ATAGAGAGTTCTGGCCCAGCTCCCTCTCCTCTTGCTCGTCGCCTGCGTGAGCAAGCAGTCCCTCAAGCGAAGCAAAGAGACTGGCGCGATTGACCTCGGCGATCTCGTCAAAACCACCGGCTAACGTGAGGCTTTCCAAAACCTTCTTGTTAACCTTGCGCGTGGAGACACGCTTGCAGAAGTCCAAGACGCCCGAGAACGGCTTTTCGCTTCGGGCTTCGATAATGATGTCCACAGCAATGCCGCCTACGCCTTTGATCGCTTCAAGTCCGAAGCGAATCGCCTTGGATCCGTCGTCCTTAAGCTCCACGCTAAATCTGCGCTGCGAGCGATTGACGTCCGGAGGCAAGATCGCGATCTCGTGTGCTTTGGCATCGGCGATGTATCGCGTGATCTTATCGGTGTTGTCCATTTCGGTCGTCATCAACGCCGCCATGAACTCCGCTGGGAAGTGCGCCTTGAGATAAGCCGTCTGGTACGTGAGCATCCCGTACGCTGCGGAGTGCGACTTGTTAAAGCCGTACTCGGCGAACTTGGCCATCAGATCAAAAATGCCTTCGGCCTTAGCGGCAAGAAGCCCACGCTCCGTGGCGCCTTTGACGAAAATCTCCCGATGCTTGGCCATCTCCTCGGGCTTTTTCTTGCCCATAGCTCGTCTGAGCAAATCGGCCTGGCCCAGGCTGTAACCTGCCAGCTCTCGGGCGATCTGCATGACTTGCTCTTGGTAAAGAATCACGCCGTAGGTGTCTTTGAGAATGGGCGCCAGCGCGTCCACATCGTAAGCGATTTCTTTGCGGCCATGCTTTCGGTCGATGAAATCATCGACCATGCCCGAACCCAAGGGACCTGGACGATAGAGCGCGTTGATGGCGGTGAGATCTTCAAGCGAACCCGGCAGGATGCGCGAGCAGAGATCTTTCATGCCGGAGCTTTCGACTTGAAACACCCCATCGGTGTCGCCTGAGCCTACGAGCGCAAAAACCTTAGGATCCTTGAGATTGATGCGCGCCAGATCGAACTCCGCCTCAGGCGAAGAAGGGTCGCGCCTGCGCGCGACCTCCCGAATGATCTTCACGGCGTTATCGATCACCGTCAAAGTCTTGAGGCCAAGGAAGTCGAACTTCACCAGGCCGATGGATTCGGAAAAATCTTTGTCAAACTGGGTGACGATGTCGCCGTCTTTTGAAACATACAGAGGGCAGTAAGAAACAATGGGTTTTTCGGTGATGATCACGCCAGCGGCGTGTATGCCAGCGTTTCGGTACAGGCCTTCGAGCGAAAGCGCGTACTCCATGATCTTACCCGTGCGCGGATCAGCTTCCATCCGCTCCTTGAGCCTGGGCTCGCGGCGAATGGCGTCCTCAAGAGTAATGTCGATCTCATCGGGCAGGAGCTTGGTGAGTTGATCGCTCTCGGCAAACGAGAAGCCCAATACGCGACCCACGTCCTTGATGACGGCTCGAGCTTGAAGCTTTCCGAAGGTGATGATCTGGCAGACGTTGTCGCGTCCGTACTTGCGCGAGACGTAATCGATCACCTCGCCGCGCCGGTCCTGACAGAAATCCACGTCAAAGTCCGGCATGCTGATGCGCTCCGGGTTGATGAAGCGCTCAAACAGCAAATTAAACTCGATGGGATCCAGATCCGTGATCTTGAGGCTGTAAGCCACAAGCGAGCCCGCGCCTGAGCCACGGCCAGGACCAACAGGAATTCCCTGGGCCTTGGCCCATCGGATGAAATCCGAAACGATGAGGAAGTAGCCCGCAAACCCCGTGCGAGCGATCATCGTGAGCTCGTCTTCAAGGCGCGCGTCGTAGGCAGGGCGCTTGGCTTCCCAATCGGCAGCTTGCGCCTTTTCGGCAAACTGAGGTTCGGCAAAACGCTCGAGCAACCCGCGCTGCGCTTCTTCTTTAAAGTGCGCAATCAAATCAAAGGGCTGGTCTGGCGTCAGTCCATCGGGTCGGTACTGAGGCAGATGGTAAATCGTTCGGCCCTTGTCATCCTTGAACTTAAACTCAAGCTGGCACTTTTGGGCAACCCGCCCCGTATTTTCGATCGCCTCGGGATACTTCTCGAAGTGAGCCTTCATCACCTCAGCAGATTTTAGGTAAAACTGCGAAGGAACGAGGCTCTTGGGTCGCTCAAAATCGAGGTTCTTTCCGTGCTCGATGCACTGAAGAATCTCGTGCGCCTCCCCGTCTTTAGGCTCCAGATAGTGGCAATCGCTCGTGGCCACGCAGGCGATGCCATGCTTCTGACCCCACTGATACAGCTCTTCGTTCACGTGATCTTGTTCGGGCAGCGCGGTGTCTTGAAGCTCGAGGTAAAAATCCTCGCCAAAGCGTTTCTTGAACCAAAGGAGGCTTTCAAGCGCCGCCTCCGTCTCGCCGTGCAAAATCTTAGTCGAAAGCTCCCCGCGCAAGCAGCCAGAGAGCACGACCAGCCCATCGCCGTAGCGATCGAGCATCTCGCGGTCAACGATCGCGCGAGGCCCAGGGATGACACCCTTCTGCCCCACGTGAGCGAGCGTATCCATGTAGGATTGGGTCACGAGCTTACACAGGTTTTGATAGCCTGCCAGGTCCTTGCACAGCACGACTAAGTGGGTGAAACGCGTGTTCGGACTGCAAGGCTTTGACACGATCGACTAAGGCATCGACGTGCATAGCGCCTTGAAGAAGGCTGTATTGCGTGTGGACATGAAGGTGAACGAAATCCATACCCCGCTTAGGACCTACCGCGGATCAAAGGAGAAGTCATTTCAAAGTTCAGGATTGGCCCTTAACAACCGCCACATGGGGGGTGAAATGAACCCCAAAAAAACGGACCGCTCCCCAGCGTCGATCGCCGCCATAAACCGTGATCTGAGCCCCTGGGATGGGCATCGCCTCACGCATGGGCACGTATACCCGAATGGTGTTCTTGTTGGGCAGCTGAACAACCCAAGACTGAAAGCAAAAAAACCAGCCAAAGAGGTCATTTCGCATTCGGCCCCCGCTTACGAGCGGAGCTGAGAAAACCGCCTGCCCTTTGCCGATTTGCCTTCGCACCTTGAGATAGATCTTAGAAACCATGTCAAACGCCCAAAGCAAAAAGACGCCCACCATCAGGAAAGGAAGGCTAGCCAAGATGCCGTCCATCGCCAAACTGTTCCAAAACTCGCTGCACTGATCGGCCTGAAATTGGCTGGACGCCTGCCCGCTCCAACACACGTCCGGAATGTGCATGAGCTCATCCACAAACTCCTCGATCTGCTTGAACGCCGCTCGATGCGGAAGCATCGACATCTGCTTCATGCGCGTGGGATCTTTTTCCTTAATCGCCGCGTTGTATTGCATGCGGGTTAAGATCGAGATGCTTCCCATTAGGAAGAGCCCAGCCACGAAAATCACCGTACAGGGGATAGCCAGGCGCGCCCAAAACTTTTGCAGAGGAGCGCGGGAGAAAGGAATGCGTTGCAACCCCAACATGCCATGCGCTGCCGCTTCGAGCGTGCGGGCACTGGGATTGATGGGAGGTCGATTCTGGCCAGAACTCATTTGTAGAGTATGAGCTGGAACAGATGGGATGAAAAGAGTTTCGGTCTCAGTACGTTTTAAACTGCACTGATTCTGAAACCTTACTCAAACTGAAACGGAAACTCAAACTGCTCTCACGCCAGCGATTCGGCGCGGTCCAAGAAGTCCTTCACCATCGCTGGCAGGCTCCCCTGAACAAGCTTCTTCAGCACGAAGCCTGGCACCGGAATCTTAAATTCCAGCTCCAGCATATAGCGCGCTTCGGTCCGCTCGGCGTCGAGCGCCTTGAGCTCCCAGCGACCTGCATTCTGCTTGAAGATATTGCTATCCACCAAGGTCCAAGAAACGACACCCGCCGCTTGATCTTCTCTCTGATCAACGGTGTAGCGAACGTCCTTAAACAAATCGACGCGATAGGCTACCCGCTTCTTGCCCGGCTCGGAGCTCAAGACCTTGGCTTCCTGGCAGCTGGAGACGAACTGAGGGTAGTTTTCGTAATCGGTGATGACTTTATAAACGACGTCTTTAGGCGCGTTGATCGTGCGCGAAATCTCGGCTTGTGCCATGAGCCTCTCCTAGTACTTGGGTTTGCGATCGAAGTGATGCTCTGCTTCGATCGTTCGAATCGTACCGCTCTCCGAACGCATCACGACGGATTGGGTGTGCGCCCCGCCCGCAAAAAACCTCACGCCGTTTAAGAACGTTCCTTGGGTAACCCCCGTAGCGCAAAAAAGCACCTTGCCGCGCGCCAGATCCTCGATCTGATAGATCCGCTCCAGATCGCTTACGCCCATTTTGCGTGCGCGTTCTTTTTCGTCATCGCGCCTGAAGATCAAGCGACCTTGGAAGTCACCGCCCATGCAGCGAAGAGCAGCCGCGGCGATCACGCCCTCTGGCGCCCCTCCGCTTCCGAGCAACATGTCCACGCCGCTATGCGGTTTGCAGGCTGCGATGGCGGCCGAAACATCGCCATCCCCAATGAGCCAAATGCGAGCTCCCGCGCGCCTGACTTCCGAAATCAGATCCGCATGCCTCGGACGATCTAAGATCACGACTGTGAGGTCCTCTACTTGGCACCTTTTAGCCCGTGCGACTCGTTGAAGATTCTCCGTGGGCGTGGCTCGTAAATCGATGGCGCCTTTGGCCTCGGGGCCTACGGCGATCTTGTCCATGTAAACGTCAGGGGCGTGTAAAAACCCGCCGCTCTCTGCGATCGCGATGACGGCTAGCGAGTTGTTTCCGCCACGTGCGCAGATCGTAGTGCCTTCTAAAGGATCCAGCGCCAGATCCAGCTTTGGACCCGTGCCACGCCCGACTTTCTCGCCGATATAGAGCATGGGAGCTTCGTCGCGCTCGCCTTCGCCGATTCGCACGGTGCCGTCAAACTCGATGGTAGAAAGGGCTGAGCGCATCGCCTCAACCGCGGCGTGGTCAGCGGCCTTTTCGTCGCCTCGCCCCATCCAGCGCGCGCTAGCGAGCGCTGCTGCTTCGGTGACACGAACAAACTCTAGAGCGAAATTGCGATCCATGGGGGCCTCCGTCTTAGCGGGGCGCCGCGAGCACCTGCCGGCACCACGACTTGAGATCTTCAGGCAAGTTAGAACTCAGGATCTCGCGGTTTGCAATGTCCAACTTGTTTGAGTCCGGGCGCTCTTCGGGAGTGAGCTGAAGCACTTCGTAGCGAACCAAGCCCATTTCTAAAGGCCTCAAAGCGATGCCCGGTGTGTCCGAAGCTGCACGGTACTTTCGGTAGAAACTCCTTCAGAGGCCGACCATTGAACAAAGCGTCCCAGACTCCACAGCCCCATGCCCTCGACCTTGCCCGCAGACCCCCGACGCAAAAGTAGGTCGCTTCCGGAGGGACCATGGTACCAAGCCACCCCCGGCTCGGAGGAGGGAATCGCGTGCAGCTCGGCTCCCAGTGCTTCGGGCGAGAGCGCCAACGCAAGAGCAGCTTTGAGATCGACTGAGAGGTTCCTCGAACTGGCAGCCCACGAGGTCCGACTTGATGTGCCTCACCCGCGCGACGATCGGATGCTTTTGTGCTCGCAAGTTGAGCTTACCCTCGATTCGCGCGCCCAACGCGAAAAGGGCTCGGTCCTCGAGATCGATGAGGCGAAGCGCCATTCCTTCTTCGAAAGGTCGGCCACGGAGTACACACGGCCGTTGGAAGAGAGCCTGAATTGCTCTGAGGAGATCACGATGCGGGCGAGCCTCCGGCGCTCGCCTTCGTCATTTAAGGATGCGTCGCTCGGGCCTGGGTGTAGAGGAGCTTGTTTGGTCATGAGGTTGTTGGTTCTTCTTATTCTCCACAAAGGATCTCATCTTGGAAGTCGTATATCCAAATACGATTTCAGCGCCCTTCTTCTCCAGAATGAAGCGCGGCGGAAAGCCCGAACCCTGGATCTCTCCATCAAATGCGACGAGCGTGCCTTGCTCGCCGCGCGACTCAAAAAGAATGTTGCCTTCCATTCCTATAAAATGGCCCCCGATAATGCGGTAACGCACCCAGCCGGGGGCTTTTTCGTCAAAATGAATGATGGATTGAAGGCGATACCTGAAGATTCCGCCTTCAAGAAAAAGATTACCGTTCTTGGCGTCAAACTCGGTTTTGTAGATGTAAGGCACCATCTGCGAGTAAACCTTGTAATCCGTAAGAATCGCGCGTCATATCAAATGAAGCTCGAACCAGCATGGTCGAGCCTACGCGATAAGTCTGAGTTTGCTCAACGCCTTGCGGATCACCCAGGCGCGCGGATTTGATGATCTCGCGCTCCTTGAGCACGCCGTTGAGTTGCACAGGCTTGAGGCGCTCGACGATCGAAGGCGCAGTGGCGGGCGCCGCCCACACGCTTTGCGTCACAAAAAGCAACAGACTGAGTTTTGTCATTTCCCTCATGGAGCACACGCTTCACACTATGATAAAGGAAGGGTGAGCCTCCAACAATGTCTGAAGCCACGAAGATGAACACTACCCATGGCTTGCCACTCACTCGGGTCGCCACCCAGCATGAGTTCGTTGAAGGTCATCTCCAGGATCTAGAGTTTACTAACACCCCTAACCTCCTCACATTGAGCCGAATTTTGGTCGTGCCTGGGGTGGTCTGGCTCATGTTCGAACGTACGCCGATGATGGATTTCTGGGCGGCAATGCTCTTTGCCCTAGCGGGCTTCACGGATTTTTTGGACGGCTACATCGCTAGAAAACGCAACTTAGTGACGGTCTACGGCAAGCTGATGGACCCTCTGGCCGATAAGTTTTTGGTCACCTGCTGCCTGATTGCTTTGCAAGAATTAGGGCGCGTGCATCCCGTTGTGGTCATGCTGTTGTTATGCCGCGAGATCGGAATCACGGGCCTGCGCGCGCTGGCAAGCGCCGAGGGCGTTGTGATCGCAGCCTCCACCGGAGGAAAATGGAAAACCGCTACTCAAATGGTGGCCATCGGATTTCTGATCGTTCGCGACTCCGTTACGGGATTGCCGCTGGATCGCGCAGGCGGGCCTTTGCTTTATTTCTCCTTGGCCATGAGCCTTTGGTCGGCACGCGATTACGCCGTAGAGTTTTTTAAGGGCCTACGCGCCACTCGCCAGAAGCGCGCGGAGCGGCGGGCTCGCAAGAAAGCTAAAAAGAAGCGCTGAGCGGGCTGAGCAGTGGAGTCAGCCCAGATTGAACAGACCAATCGTCTGTTGAGTGGTGCTTGAGTCCGACTCACTTGGCTTTCAACAGACGATTGGTCTGTTGAAATGCCCCTGACTCCCCTTCCTACCTTCCGACCCACGGAACGTCAGCAACACCCGCCTCATGATTGGCAAAGCGAGCGAATACAAACAGCGCGTCGCTCAGTCGATTCACATATTGGAGCACTGGGCCCATCGACTCGCTCTCGCATGAGCGTCACAAGCGCCCCTCCGCCCTGCGACTCACCGTACGCGCTACGTGCAATTGAGCGGCAACGCCGAGCCCCCGGGCAGAATAAAGGTCTTAAGCGGCGCAAGCTCCGCTTCGAAGGCGTCGATTTCCTTCTCGAGCCGCTCGATGTCTTTTCCGGCGATGAGGGTCGTGGAGGTCTTTTTTCCTGCGGGAGTGGCCAGCTCCGCGCCCAATCGGAACAGCTCATCTTGGAGCACATCGAGCAAGGGCTTGACGCGAGATTTGACCAGAGCCACAGCCAGAGCCACTCCCAGCGTCGCATTAAGCTCATCGAGCGTCCCATAGGTCTGAATTCGGAGGTCATCCTTAGAGACCTTTGCCCCGCCAAAGAGGCTTTGTCTGACCCTGGTCGCCCTGCTTGGTATAGATCTTCATTGGGAAAGTTGTACTTGACCCCCGCTTGGATCAAGTTAAGGAAGGGTCTCTCATTCGGCGCGGGTGTAGCTCAGTTGGCTAGTGAGCGACCTTGCCAAGGTCGAGGCCGAGGTTCAAGTCCCCTTCACCCGCTCCACTTTTTGCGCCAGCAAAAAGGGAGCGCTCATAATCGATAAAACACGAAGTGTTTTGTACTTTGCGAAGGGACTTGAAAGGCGGAAGACGCCGGGTACCCAGCTATGCTGGGTGGCGTCTGAGCCCGGGCTGCAGCCTGAGGACGAAAGTCCGAAGAGCGGAAGCCAAGTCCCCTACCACTTCATATCGCGTACGCCGTTGACCCGATCCTCAATAGCAACCGCTCCAAAGAATCGGCGGCTCAACGAATAGTATCCACCCCGCGGCTTCACGCGCATGTACTTGATGGAAAAAGCATCGGCATGAAAACCTGCAGTGAGGCCGCCCTGGCTATAGCTTGGGCCGAAATATAATCCAACTCCCGCAGAGTTCACGAGTAGAGCAGAATCGGCATTAGCCCCTACCCACGCCGTCGCTCCAAAACCACCGCCGACGCCGAAGTAGGAATTAAAAACATCCATGGGCTTGGCGCAGATATTTCCTGGCGGAACGATGAAACGAAGAACGGAGTGCCGCGCAAACCAACCTTCAATCGCGACTGCAGCGCCCACGGAGACGCCAAAAAGATCAACCTCAGCGTACTCCCGCTGGCCGTTTCGTTTCACGAGCTCCATACTGAGGCCAGCGGTTTGAGCCCAGATGCTGTCTTCGCCTTTGCTCATCATCGTAAACACGACGCCCAGCCCGATATTGGAGCCCGAATTGACCGGATAGATCCAAACGGACTTCAGGCAATCGCCGTCATCAGCCGGTACGGCATCCGCCGCAAGCGCCCCCGAGACGCCGACCACCCCCAAGATCAAAGCAACCCACGCAAGTTTTTTCATATCTTTTTGCTTAGTCCTCCCTTGTAAAAAAAGCGAACCTTTTGTACCGAGGGCTCAGGGGGAATCATGAAACTTCAACATACTCTGGCTCTCGTGTATTCGTTCGGAGCGCTCACGCTCACAGGCTGCCCGACTCTCAAAGAAATGGCCGAGAAAGCCACCGAAACGGTTGGTACTCCGTTTGTCGTTCTTACGACCGAAGAAGACAAATGCGCCAAAGAGCAGATGATGGCCTTCTACGACGAATTCAAAGAAATGGACGCGCAAGAGCAGGAAAAAGTGCGCGAGGCTGCAAGCCATTACAGCAAGATCGAGATTCGCCCCTCAGTGAACACAGGCTACTGGGAAGGAAGGTCCGTCAAAGTTCAACTCACCCAGCGCGATTGCTACGGCATCCGCCGAAGGCGCTGTTACGACACCGTACTCGAAACCCGAACCGTGACGTCCCCGACCTTTAGAGGTTCTTCAGCCGGCCTCACGCGAATCGACAACGAGGGCTACGTCGCAGGTTTCGCTGCTGAGCAGGAAGTGTTTGCTTATGTCTCGGAGATCTACGAATTCCGCGATTTCACGCGCTTTAACAACTTCGCGCCCAGCGAAGGCCGCTTGCGCGTAAACCGGAATGTCACGGGTTCGCGCTGCGGAGTGAACGCTCATTTGAGGGACGTCATCGTCCGTTAGGACTCCAGCTCAGCCCAACGAGCATACAACCGATCAATCTCGGCTTGCGTGGTCGCCATCTCGCGCGCGATCTCAGCTAAGCGAGTGGCCTTTGAGGTAACGGCGGGATCTGCACTTTCGGAGGCCAAAGCAGCGAGCTTGGCTTCGGCAGTGTGAATTGTCGATTCCATCGCAGTCGAGCTCGCGCTGCTCCTTGAATCCCAGCTTCTTTTCTTGGGCGCGGCCACCACTGGCTCTTGCTGCCTCAGCGTCGCTCGAGCCGCCTCTTCGGAGCGCGCACCCTGTTCGGCGTGCCAGCTCTCCCATTGGGTTAGACTCGAAAACGGAACTATTTTCTTAGAAGGTCCCTCGCCCCCAAACGCCAGGATCTGATCCGCCACTTGATCCAAGAAGTAGCGATCGTGGGTCACCAAGATCACCGCACCATCGAACTCCTGCAGCACACCTTGCAGAACATCCAATGTTGCCACGTCCAAATCGTTAGTCGGTTCATCCAGGATCAACAGATTGGCGGGTTGAAGCATCAGCTTGGCGATCAGCAGCCTGCTCTGCTCGCCTCCTGAGAGCTTGCCCACGGCCATTTCCATCTGCTCGTGACGAAACATGAAACGATCCAGGTAGCCTTTGATATGCACCGAAGCGCCGCGAAACTGAACGTGATCGCCCGTGGGGCAAAGCGTTCGCATGAGGCTCACCGAAGGATCGAGGCTTTCGCGATTCTGCTCAAATAGCGAAACCTGAAGCTGGTCCGAGCGCTTGATCTCGCCTGAGTCCGGGCGCTCTTCGCCGGTGAGCAGCCTAATGAGCGTGGACTTGCCGCAGCCATTGGCGCCTAAGAGCGCGATGCGCGATCCGGCAGTGATGCGCAGGTCGAGTTTGGGTACGACGACGCGATCGCCGTAAGACTTTGAGATGCCTACCGCATCAATGAGTTTGCGTGAGGTTTTCTCGGAAGCCTGAAAATCCAGTCGCATCGTTCCCGTGCGATTCCTAAACGAAAGCTCCTCGACTTCGTCCTTTAAATCTCCTGCGCGCGTGATGCGCGCCTGCTGCTTGGTCGTGCGCGCCTTAGCTCCGCGCCTAAGCCACTCGGTTTCGCGCCGGAGTGTATTCTTGAGACGATCCTCGCGCGCCATCTGCCCTTCCATGAGTGTTTGCTTGGTCTCTAGGTAAGTCGCGTAATCGCCTTGGATGCTGAGCAAGCCCCCGGGATTGCGGCGATCGAGCTCTAAAATGCGATTGGAGATGCGCTGCAAGAATAAGCGATCGTGAGTAATGGTGAGCGTCGCAAAACGCGCTCCTGCCAAGAGCTCCTCGAGCCACAGAATGCTCTCCACATCCAAATGATTGGTGGGCTCGTCGAGCAAAAGCAGATCGGGCCGCCTGGCTAGCTCGCGCGCTAAGGCTACGCGCTTTTTCCAGCCGCCTGAGAGCTCGCTCACGCGTCGCTCAGAAATTTCCGTGAGCGCCAGGTGGGAGAGCACCTCGTGGACGACGCCCACTTGCTCCCAATCGTGCGGATCTGTGACGCCCTCCATCACAGCCGCCTCAACACTCACATCCCCTTCGAACTGAGGAACCTGCGCCAGATAGCCCACCCTCAGTCCACGCTGAGCGGAATAGGTGCCCGAATCCGGCGTGGTCTCGCCTGCGATGATTTTCAATAACGTTGATTTACCGGCTCCGTTGGGGCCGATCAGGCCAATGCGCTCGCCTGTCTCAACAGAGAATGTCACGCCTTCGAAAAGCGGACGGGCGCCAAAGGCTTTGGAGATTTGATGAGCATTGACGAGGATGGCCACGGCTCACCTCGTATCACAATTTGACGTCAATTCTATACTTATTTTGTCAGACATTCTCGGCATTTGTCTCGTAAACACCCTTAAACATCCGCCCCTTCTTCACCGATAGGCCTTACGAGGAAACCGTCGCGTGTTCGTTATCATTGGTGCCATTGTCGTCTGTGTCGCGGTGTTCGGGGGATTCGGCCTCGAAGGCGGGAATTTCCACGTCCTCTTCCAACCCGTCGAACTCATGATCATCGGTGGCGCAGCGGCAGGCTCTCTGCTCATCTCCTGCCCTCCGGAGCTGCTCAAGAGCATCGTCACGCAAAGCTTGGGTTCGCTCAAGACCGCGGGAGCCTCCAAGTCCGAATACTTAGACCTGCTCAACCTTCTCTTTGAATTGTGCAAGATGGCCAAGAACAACCCCCTGTCCATCGAAGCGCACGTCGAAAAGCCTGAAGAAAGCGAGACTTTTCAGCGCTATCCAGGCGTCACCAAGAACCATCACGCTGTGGACTTTCTGTGCGACACGCTCAAGGTTCAAGTTTCAAGCTCGCTGGCCCCCTACGACCTAGAGGGCCTGATGGACACGGACATTCAAACGCTTCACGCCGAAGAGCATCGCGCTCCCGCAGCCGTCACGCGCGTGGGTGACGCCATGCCAGGTCTGGGCATCGTGGCCGCCGTCTTGGGCGTCGTGATCACGATGGGTAAGTTAACTGAGGGCAAAGAAGTCATCGGTCACTCGGTCGCAGCCGCTCTCGTTGGAACGTTTCTGGGGATCTTGGCTTCGTACGGATTCTTCCAGCCTCTTGCAGCCAAGATGGAAGCCAACATCAACGCCGACGCCAAATTCTTTGACGTCATCAAAGCCACGCTCGTAGCGATGGCCAAGGACTGCTCGCCTAAAATCTGCGTTGAGTACGGAAGGCGCACGATTCCACCTGGCTCCCGTCCTTCGTTCAAGGAGCTTGACGAAGCCACCTCCAACGCCAAATCCGGAAAGGCTGCCTAAGCCGTGGCAAAGGCTAAGGGCGGCGATACCATCATCATTAAGAAAATCA
>JBGAWT010000111.1:0-10730 GCA_044227445.1 Bdellovibrionia bacterium
TAGCCAGCCAGGAATCGCTTTCGGAGTGGCGAGCTTCGACCTCGCGAGCGGCCAACAACCCAGCCACTCCCGAATGAATCTCGCTCAAGGGCTTAGGAACATCGCCCGCAAGGCAGGTCTGTTCAACTGCGGGAGGAGTCTCGCATCGCCTGCGGCCCTCTGAGGACTTAACTACCCAGTCCCCTAGCTTACAAGCAGCACCAGTGGCCCCGCCCGTCGAGAGCGCTTCGAGCTCATTTGCGGGCATGAGACTGAGATTGGCCTCCTCAGGGCATGCTGAAATGCCCGTCAAAAGCAGAGCTACGGCTATGAAGTGAAGCCTCTTTGCCACGTTCCAATCCTCAGTTCAGCACGTGCCTTTATATTGACTGGGTTTTTTAGTCAACAAACGCGCTAACTGGGCGTGAAAAAAAGAGAAACGGCGCCTTTTGAGGGGCGCCGTTTCGCGGTTCTAACCAAGAATGCGCTTTTTAAGACGCTTCAGCCGAAGACTGGCGCACAGGACGCGTCGTCAACTCATCGAGCGCCTCCTCTGCTTCTTGCTGGCGCTTTTCGATCGAGCGCTTGTAACGCTGATCTCTCTTCTCTTCGTTGCGCTTGATGCGGCGATCGAGGTCTTCATCGATTGCCTTGAGGATTTCCTCGCGGCTCGCGTCAGATGCAACTTCGCTGAGGCGCTTCATCAAGTCGGCAGACGAGAGGTCGAGCTCCCAGCTCAAAGAGTTCGGGTTCAAGAGCACAGGGGCTGCTTTCTTTACGATCTTCTTCTTGCCCTTCACGACTTCCTCGACTGCGATAGGAGGTTGTGGGCGTTGCTTGGCGCTTGCGACTTCGAGCTTCGTCTTGTCATCGCAAGAAGTACCAGTGAACTTGATCGGCTCAGCTCCGCCATCGCGCTTCGAGCCTTCTTTAATAACGTTCCAGGTGCTGACTTGATCGTTGGACGAGAAAATCAGAACTTGGTTATCAGAGCCCTTCGTCGATTCGACGAGAGAGCACTTGGCGCTATTGAACTTACGGATTTGGGGAACTTTTCTTTGAGCTACGACGCCAGCATCGAATCCGGCATCTGCAACCCCTGCGTCATCCACTCCGCCGTCAGTGATTCTTTTGCGTTTCTTCTTCCTGACGCCGCCGTCAGCAGAGCCTGCATCGGAACCGCCGTCAAAGCCTGCGTCAAGCTCCGCAACTGGAGTGACGGGGAAAGCCGCGAGCTCGGCAGCTCTTTCGTCTTCTTCCTTCATGCGGGCCTCAGCTACAGGATCGTTCTCGAGGTAGCCCTCTTCGCCAGCTAAAGCCTGGCAAACGCGATCGGCATCCAAACTTTCGATATTCACCATCCACACTGGGGTGAAAGTAAACTGCACGGAGTCAGCACGGGAGCCGTCGGTCATCGGGTTGCGCTCGATGAGCGTGGTCATCTCGACGTGATGCAAAGAAATCACTCGGCCTGAATCTGCTAGATCCGTGAGCCGAGGTTCAGCAAACTGCCTGAGCTGCTCTTCCTTCATGAGATTGACGGCCTTAAGCGCGCAGCCTGATTCTTTGGCCAAAATATTTTTGACCCATTTGTCGTTGATCTCATTCTTGCCGCCGTCTAAGCGGCGCGTGTTGATGATCGGCGCTGACACGTAGTTAGGCTGGATTCCTTTTTCTTTGTCGGCCTTTTCCTTTTCGGTCAAAGGCTTCAAGGAGCTGTAGGATTTGTCCGCCTTAAACACGAAGGACGAAACCTTGATGCGAACATCTTGAACTTGTAAGGGCGCCTGTGCGATTGCCGCAGCAGGAACAACCGTTAGCACGCTCACCACAGACCACTTCATCAACTTGCGCATAGAAAACTCCTCTACTCAGAGGTCACAAAGCAAACGAGGTGCCAACTCGCTTGAGCTCTCAGCTGAGCGGTAAGCTCGATACAGCTCAAAGGTTTTGACAGTGCCTGTACAAGAACTAAACACCTGCCCTAAGGCGCGACGCTCACTGGGGCTGCGTCACCGCGGACACAGTGCGATTCAAGAACCCGATTTATTTGAACAATAAGGATCCCCGAAATCCCCCCTCTATGGCACCAGGCTTGCTTAGTCAGAGGCATGAGGAAGGTGCTGGGTTTTTCAATTATTCTCTGCAGTTTCGCTGCTTTTCCGGCGCAAGCTCTGGACAAGCAAGCAGAGAGCTACGGCAATCTCTTTCTCAGGGACCAGGTGCGCGACACGCTCTCCAATCTCGACGGCCAGCTCGAGAAAGACATGAACTTCCTTCCCTCCTATGACCGAGAACTAGACTGCAGCAGGCTCGAATCCATCCGCTCCAGCCGCGAGCACTCTGCAAAAGCGCTTCGGGAAGTGCTCGCAGATCTGAGCTTGGAGTCACCCTTTGAGAATGAGAATGCCCAGAAAGACACGCTCGACCGACTTAAAGGCCTGGTCCAGCACTTCGAGGAGCTCAGAGCGTTTGAGCGAGCGAATACCGAGAAATGCCGAATTCAGCCCGAGAAGGTGGGCCGCCTTTATCTTTCCTTTGGGATCGGGCGGCTCAACGCGTTTCAAACCAAGGTAAGGGCGTTCCTTCAACTCACCAGATCAGCTGAAGAGGGTTACAAACGCAGAGTCGCGCAGGAGTCAGCGAAGTCCGTCACGACCGCCGTAGCGGTCGCTCCTCCCCAAATTCAACAGGTGGAGAAGATCTCAGGCCTCCTAAAAACCATCAAATTCGATGAGTCCAAATTCGGCGCTCCTGGCAAGAAAATCCAAGAGATCTTCCCGCAACGAGCTGAGATTCCTGCGCTTGCGCCCCAAGCGGCTCCCGTCACGACTGACGCTGAATAAGTGTCTAAGCTTTGAACAGCTGCCTGAGCTGATTTCGAGCGCCCACCCTGCTTCCCATCTTTAGAGCGCCTGCGCCGCTGGCACTGCACTTGCTTCTGTCGGGAGTGGCGCCTTCCGTCCAAGGAGCCATGTGGAAGTGGAGAGTGTGAAAATGAGCGACCAGCGGAGTCTATACAAAAGAGTTCCCCGTCCGACCTTGTTTGCCTTGGTCGCCGCTTTGCTTGCCGCATTCACCCTTTCGGCCTGCAACGATCGCGCTTTTGTGACCACGCCGCTTTGCGCTCTGCAAACGGGACCTGGATTTTTCTACATCCCGCCCAAGCTCGATCTCGTCTTGGTCGAAGACGACACGGGATCGATGGACTTGGCGCTCACTCAGCTTCAGCAACAAATGCCCGGATTCTTGAGCAAGCTCGAATCCATGGGCTGGGATTATCGCTTTGCAACGGTTCCGCTCACGCGCTTCCGCGACGTCACGCAAGTCTTGCCCTCTAAGTATGATGGCAACTGGTACTCCTTAGGCCAATGGAAAGCTCCGTTTCCAGGAGCCTCGCCGTACACGCCAGCGCCTGTGCCAGTTTCGGCATTTCGCCAGCCCGGTCAATATACTGACTACTTGTCTCGCTATGACCTCAATACGTCGGTCAACGGCAACGAGCCCGGATTTTCGAACATGACGAGCGTCTTGGGCACGACCAACTCCAGAAACAACCTTCATCGTAACGACAGCCTTCTTGCCGTGTTCATGGCCGGAAATGGCGATGACAACTCAGGCGTGGCTTATTGCCCAAGCCCCAGCGCAGGAATGTGGATCCCTTGCACGGGAGCACAAGACACGCGTCAGTCGTCTTTCAACCAATACCTGCAATCGTTTCGGAGCCTCAAAGCCAGCCCCGCCCTGTTTCAGTTCCACGCCGCGGTGTCTTACTTGAATCGCTCCAACTGCGCGACGATCGGCGGAAGTTCAAAGACCGGCTCACGCTATATTCAAATGGCGCAAGCCACGGGCGGAGCGTCGTACGACATCTGCACGACCTCGATCTCAAGCGTTTTAGACCAGCTCTCCAACAGCCTCAAGATCACCAAAGAGGCTTACCGCACGCGTTACATCGTCTTGGACCGAGCATTGGATGAGAACTCCGTGCAAAGCATCGAAAAGAATTCGGGCTGCAACGGCGGCGGAACAATCATCCCGCACGACGCGACGAACGGCTGGACCTATGCCGGCTACGTCACCAACGTCAACGCGATCGACTATCCGATCGGCATGAACCCGGTGTCGGGTTACGCCATCGAGCTGCACGGCACGGGCCGCCTCGAAGGCGACGAGTCGCTGCACATCACCTACAAAGTGGCTGGCGCGCAGAACGCATCGACCATTGGTCATTAAGCAGAGAACGTATCAGTCACCGTGAGCCGATTCCGGTACCGCTAGCCGTTAACCGGGATCCGTTAACGGTTAACCGTTTCTTACTCCGCTATCGCAGCGCCTTCGCCGCGCGGATCGGGGCTAGCCCAAACGCGGCCATTGGCAAAGCGCTCTAGCGCATAAACACGAGCGAGGCTTGCTGGGACTTCTTTTGCAGTGAGTCCCCAGGAACCCAAAGCAGTGCGGGTTTCGGAGTTCAAAGCGCCGCGCTCAAAACTCAACACATCGGGATTCCACTGATGGTGGATCCTAGGCGAATGGATCGCATCGGGAAGCGACATTCCGCCCACCCAGCGATTGAGCAAAACTTGGGTCACAGCCGAAATGATCCGAGGGCCCCCCGCCCCTCCCAGGACCAAGCGTACTTCGCCATCCTCGCGCGCAATCGTTGGGGTCATAGAGCTCAGCGGCCTTTTGCCTGCCGCGATAAAGTTGGCCTCGCTGCCCACCAGCCCAAATTGATTGGCCGTCGAAGCATCCAAACTGAAGTCATCCATCTCGTTGTTCATGACGATGCCGGTGCCGGGCACGACGTAACCCGAACCAAAGGCGTCATTGACGGTCGTCGTCAGCGCAACAGCGTTTCCCGCCCTATCCACAACCGAAAGATGAGTCGTGTGATCCCCGTCTTCGATCCCACCGCCACTCACAGCACGCCAACGCGAAGCTCCTTCAGCTCCGCTCCAACGATCATCGAGATAAGAGGAGCTCAGCAATTTCTCTAAAGGAACTTTTACGAAATCAGGATCCCCTAGATACGCCGCGCGATCCGCGAATGCTCTCTGCATGGCTTGGGAAAAAGTTTGGATCCATTTGAGCGAGCCCCAACCTTCGGAGAAGGCTCCCTTGGAGCGCTCCACAAACCCAAGCATCTGAAGCAACGCGATTCCGCCCGAAGACGGAGGCGGCATGCTCACGACCTGCATACCCAGGACCTTAGAGACGAGAGGCTTCCTCAGCGCGGGTTTGTATTCTTTGAGATCCTTCTCAGAGATCAAAGCGCCGCTGCTCATAATGCGCTTGGCGACCCAACCGGAGTAAAACCCTGCGCGACCTTTTTTGGAGATCTCAGCGAGAACTTTTTCAAGATCGCTCTGAACGATGCGTTTGCCCACGACACAGGGCTTGTCGCCACAACCCCAAATGGCTTTGAGTGCTGGGTTGGTCTCATCCTTCCACTTTCGAACCAACGCCGTTTCCATAAAAGGCGTCAGCTCCACGCCTTTTCGCGCCAACTCCCGAGGTCGAGACAAAATCTCGGGCGCCTTGCGCGTGCCCCAGCTACCTAGAGCGTCCAAAAGCCCCGCAACAACACCTGGAGTTCCCGAAGCAAGCCACCCCACCCGCGCGCGGGCAGGATTAGGCTTGCCGTCAAGTAGGTACGTCTCGCGCGTCACGCTCAATGGCGCTCGCTCGCGATAATCCAGCGCCTCGCACTCGCGCTTAGCTGGGCAATATAAAAGAAATCCGCCGCCGCCAATCGAAGCAAAATGCGGGCGGGTCACGGCCATCGCAAATGCGGTAGCGACCGCCGCATCCACCGCGTTGCCGCCGCGACGCAAGATCTCAGCCCCCCAGTCCGCCGCAACGCGATCATCGGCCACGACCATACCCTTGGCCGAGATCACGGGAGCCACGCGCGTGGAGCCCAGGCTTTCGGGCGAACCATCTAAAGCGCGTCGCTCGCCCGTCGAAACTTGTGCAAGAGCGCTATTGATGAGGAGCCAGCAAAGAATCAAAGCTTCATCTCCGGAACGCTTGCTGAGGCATGGAGCTTGGCCGCCGTGGCCTTCTTGATCTCCTCCACCGAAACACCTGGAGCGCGCTCCAGCAGCACCAACCCGTCGGGAGTAACTTCCATGACGGCAAGCTCAGTGACGATCTTCTTAACACAGCCGACGCCGGTCAACGGAAGCTCGCACTTGGGAAGCACCTTAGAAGCGCCATCTTTAGAAACATGCTGCATAGCCACGATCACGTTGCGCGCGCCTGCCACCAGGTCCATCGCCCCACCCATGCCCTTGACGAGCTTACCTGGGATCATCCAATTGGCGATGTCCCCACGCTCGCTTACTTCCATGGCGCCCAACACGGTGAGATCCACTTTGCCGCCTCGGATCATGGCGAACGAATCGGACGAATTGAAAAAAGCCGATCCGTCCGTCGTGGTGACCGTCTCTTTGCCTGCGTTGATCAAGTCGGCGTCAACTTCGGACTCGGAGGGATAGGGGCCGATCCCCAGCAACCCGTTCTCGCTTTGCAGGATCACGGTGATGTCTTTGGGAATGTAGTTAGCGACAAGGGTTGGGATCCCGATGCCAAGATTGACGTAGTAGCCGTCACGCAGCTCTTGGGCGATACGCTGAGCGATCTGATCGCGGGTGAGTGCCATAGCTTATCCCTTCCTCAACGTGCGCTTCTCGATGCGCTTTTGATAACCCTGACCTTGAAAGATCCGGTGCACGTAAATCCCAGGCAGGTGAACGTGATCCGGCTCCAGTGTGCCCACTGGCACGAGCTCTTCGACCTCGGCGATCGTCACGCGACCAGCCATCGCGCAAACAGGGTTGAAGTTGCGCGCAGTTTTCCTAAACACGAGATTCCCAAACGCGTCGCCCTTCCAGGCTTTGACGATCCCAAAGTCTGCTGTGAGCGAGCGCTCGAGCACGTACCTGCGGCCGCCAAAATCGCGCGTCTCTTTTCCTTCGGCAACCAAAGTCCCAACTCCGGTAGGAGTAAAGAACGCAGGAATTCCCGCACCGCCTGCTCGCAGCTTCTCTGCTAGCGTGCCCTGCGGAGTGAGCTCGACTTCAAGCTCGCCGCTTAAGAGCAGCTGCTCGAACAGCTTGTTCTCGCCCACGTAGCTTGAGATCATCTTCTTGACCTGTCGCTTTTGAAGCATCAGGCCGATACCAAAGTCATCCACGCCCGCATTGTTGGAGATGCACGTAAGCCCTTTAATCCCACGGTCCACGAGAGCCGAAATGCAGTTCTCCGGGATCCCACAAAGACCGAAGCCGCCAATGGCGAGCGTCGCTCCATCCGGAATATCGCGCACGGCTTCGCGCGCTCCGGCACCGAGCTTTCCCTTGTCCTTAAATCCGCTCATGCCAGCTCCACGCAAACTGCTGTGGCCTCACCGCCACCGATGCAGATGCCTGCCATGCCGCGCTTCTTGCCGCGATCCTTCAGTGCATGCACCAACGTCACGAGAATACGCGCCCCGCTTGCCCCGATGGGATGCCCGAGCGAAATCGCGCCGCCCCAAACATTGAGTCTATCGCGAGGAATCTTAAGCTCCCGCTCAGCAGCCAATGCGACAACGGCAAATGCTTCGTTCACCTCAAACAGGTCGATCGAATCCATTTCCCAACCGGCTTTTTTAGCTGCGCGGCGCATCGCCTCGGCGGGAGCGGTGGTGAACCACTCAGGCTCATGTGCATTGGTTGCGCTCGAGACCACGCGGGCCAGGGGCTTGAGCCCATGCTTCTTGACCGCTTCGTCGGAAGCCAGCACCAACGCCGCAGCTCCATCATTAATAGTCGAAGCATTGGCCGCCGTGACGCTACCCGCTTTATCGAACACTGGCTTCAAAGTCGGAATCTTATCGAACTGAACTTTTGATGGGCCTTCGTCTGTATCAAAGCGAGTGACATCACCCTTCTTGCCAGCGATCTCTACGGGCTCGATCTCGGCTGCAAACTTCCCGGCCTTTTGCGCTTCCTGAGCTCGCTTAAACGAATCCGTCGCGTAAGCATCTTGGTCAGCGCGCGAAAACGTGCGCTCCCTGGCGCAAAGCTCGGCGCACATGCCCATGTGCTGGTTGTTGTAGGGATCCCAAAGACCGTCGTAGATCATCGAATCGATCGATTGTTGATGGCCCATCCTAAATCCGCCGCGCGCTTGCATGAGCAAGTACGGTGCGTTGGACATGCTCTCCATCCCGCCGGCCACCACGACTTGGCTATCGCCCTGTCCGATGCTCTGAGCGCCCAGCAGCAGCTTTTCATTCCGCTGCCGCAGACCTTGTTGATCATCATGGCAGGAACCGTCTTGGGAATTCCTGAAAAAATCAGAGCCTGCCTAGCGGGTGCTTGCCCCTCACCTGCGGTCAGCACGTTTCCCATGATGACTTCCGAAACCTGGTCCGGCTTCACACCGGCGCGCTTGAGCGCGCCTTGGATGGCAACAGCGCCAAGCTTAGGCGCGGGCAATGAGGCCAGGGCTCCTTGAAAACTTCCTTGTGCAGTACGCGCGGCGCCAACGATCCAAACGTTTTGGGACATGGGAATTCCTCCAGTCCCTAGGGATTACTGAGTTTTTGGCTAATGATCTAGAACGAAATCAAAGGGCGTCAAAGCCGCGGGCCACGACAAAGTGATTGCCCTCGAGAGCATACGGACGACCTGGCCCCATGTAGCTCGGAGCGAAGGGAAAGAAATCCCGCGCCCCGAGCGTGGCCAGCACCTTCCAACCGCGGGAGGGTGAAAAAAGATCTCGCATTCGCACGGGTGCGTAAAGCAAGACCTGAGGCACCTCGTGGCGCTCGGCAAACTCCACAATGAAAGGGATAGCACCGTAAGGAGGATTGGAAACAATCGCCACGTTATGGGATTGCAGCTGCGCCTGATCCCAAAAGCGGGTCACTCCTGAAATAAAATCTCCCGCATGAACCTGGGTGAGCGAGGGATCGACGACATCGTGCAAAGCGCTCAGAGCCATCGGATCTCGCTCCCAAGCATGAAGCCTTGCAGGCGCAGCACTCTCGATAAGGAGCGTAATGATCCCGGTGCCTGCGCCGAACTCCAGCACGGTCTTTCCTTTGAGGCTGCTCTTTTGCAGAGCCTGCTCAAGCGGTGCCGTCGTGCGCGTAAAGTACTGCTGGCCGGCTACCTGGGTTGGAGTAGGAGCGGATTTTTCGGTCACCCGCTGGATCTCAAGAGCCAAAGCAACAGCTCTTTGACGCCTCTCATCAAAAGATAAGTTCTGCCCGGCTGTAAGCTCCTTGCAATCGCCAGCTAAGGAGGCAGAAGGCGCACTCAGCACCGCCAAAATGCATAGAGTAAAAAACGGGCGGCCCACGGACATGAAAAACTCCCAGGCCGCGAGTAATATACATAATCAATCAACTATTCAAGACGATTTTAGTCAGCAATCTAGACAACACACCATCCGCAACAAGACGAAATTGGCATTTTTTTTCTACCCACTGCCGGCCACCGGACGTAAGAAAAAACCATGAAACGCGTTCTTCCATTGTTCGTGTTGATAGGTGCTTTCGCCTCCTCCCCTAGCTCCGCTGCTCCGACATCCATTGCGGACGCTCTCCCGGACATCGTCGAAAAAGTCCTGCCCGGCGTCGTGAACATCAGCTCCACGACGGTGCTCACATACCAGGCTTACGGGATGGATCAGTTCCTGCGCTTTTGGGGCATTCCGCAGGAGCGTAAACAGACGTCGCTGGGCTCGGGCTTCTTAATGGACAAGGAAGGCTATCTGCTCACCAATAATCACGTCGTAGATCGCGCCACCGAAGTGATGGTTACGCTCTTTGATAAGCGCCAATACAAAGCCCGGCTCGTAGGCAAAGATCCCAAAACCGATCTCGCCCTTCTTCAGATCCGCACGACCGATAAGAGCGTTCCACCCAATCTCTCGCCCGTTCCACTGGCGGATTCCGACGCGACTCGCATCGCCGAAAGCGTTTTTGCCGTGGGAAACCCTTTTGGACTCTCGCACACCGTCACGCGCGGGATCATCAGTGCTAAGAACCGCACAATCGGACAAGGGCCTTTTGACAACTTCATTCAAACAGATGCATCGATCAATCCCGGCAACTCCGGAGGCCCGCTGTTTAACCTCAAAGGCGAAGTTCTGGGCATCAACACGATGATTTTTTCCAACTCCCAGCAAAGTGCGGGCGTGGGGTTTGCGATCCCTGCCAACGAAGCCAAGCGTCTGGTCCCAGACCTCAAGAAGTTTGGCCGCGTGCTCAGACCTTGGCTGGGCGTTTTGGGCGAGCGTATGAACGAGGCGCTCAAGGCCTACTACAACCTTCCCTCCGAAAAGGGCGTGCTCATCTACAATTTGGTTGAAAGCGCTCCTGCGGACGAAGCAGGCATCCAAGAAGGCGACATCGTGATCGCAATAGATGATCAAGTTACTCTGGAACCTTACGATCTGGAGCGCTACTTGAGCCACAAGAAACCCAAGGAATCCGTAACCCTCAAGGTACTGCGTGGCCGAAAAAGTGTGTCCATTCGGGTCCAACTCGGAGAACTCCCAGCCAGAGTCGAAAACGCGAACCGCGCGATCATCTAACGAAAAGCGTTTTCGGCAGGCCGCCACACTCCCCGCTTGCCTAGAAAAATACACTCGTGCTAGCCCCGGTCTTACTAGGGAGACTTTGGGATGCGCGCGACTCTTCTTGTAGTGAGCTTGTTCTTTGCTTTTTCGGCACAAGCGGCAGTAACGGC
>JBGAWT010000112.1:0-11703 GCA_044227445.1 Bdellovibrionia bacterium
AAGTTGCTGTCCGTCGCAGTGAAAGTGATATTCGAAGCCACGCCGCCTGCGTAAGCGCCGCCTCCGGTGTGAGAAGTCAGTGCCAGCACCGGAGCGCTTGTATCGAGAGTCATCGTGAGAGCTTGCGCGCCCAGGGAGACATTTCCCGCTGCGTCTTTAGCCCAAACATTCATGTTGTGAACGCCATCACCTGAAACCGTGTAGGTGGTTGCGGCTGCGACGGTGGAGCAGATTTGCCAAGTGGGATCCGAAGCCAGAGGCGCTGCGCCTTCGTTCACCAGTACAAAGGGACGATCGGTGCATCCACCGACTCCGGGCGTAATGGTGATCTGAACGGCGGTGCTGTTAGTGAGTGCCGCCGAAGCAAGAGTTGCTGTTGGGTCCGCAGGAGCGATGGAGTCGATCTCAAATGCAGCGGTCTCGGCCTGGAGCGTGAGTCCGGTGATCGTCGTGCCCGAGATACGGTACTTGGCGGTGAGCACGTCCACCAAAGGTAGGGTGACGCTAACGGAGCTCGCAAAAGGCGAGATGGAGGCCACGTTAGCGAAGGTTACGCCGTCCGCTGCAAAATCGATGGAGACGGACGAAAAAGCCAGAGGCGCATGTACGGTAAACGAAAGGCTTTGATTGGATCCGCCTGCCAGCGGGCCGCTCAGATCGCTGATGGCGACCGAAGGATTGGCCAAAGCCGAGGCAGGGTAGCCGCGGGTCATGAGCTTAGGATTGCAGCCCAGGGTCAGCGCGCTGAGCGCTACACCGGCAGCTAGGCTACGCACAAATTGTGATGCACCTAAGATCTGCATACGTTCCTCGGTTAGGGGCCCATATTCCAGAATACTCGCTATTTCCCCGCAAAATGAGGCATTTTCCAGGGGGGTGGCGTGTCCTGTTCGGCATTCCTCTTTGTCGTCGGGTGGTTACCTGGGCTTCACAAAGTTGTTAAGAGAACCGGGTTTGTAAATTTCATCGGTTTATGGGGTTATTGAGGCTTTTAAACCCGCTCTAGTCTTGGCTAGAGGAAAGTAGTGCCTAGGCAGGTTCTGCTCGCTCCATGTGAATCGTTAAATGACGGTGGTGTAATGGAGGAATGGCAAGACCAGCAATTCGCTGGGTCTTATTGGCACTCGTGTGCGTTGTCGCACTGGCCCGGGCGGGTCCGGCGTACGCGCTCGTCCTCAAAGGCGAGCTGCAGGGCGATACTAAGAAATTCGTTCAATGGAATAACATCACGGGATTGCCCGTAGGCGCAGCCATAATCGATGGCCAACCCGTTCGATCGGTGCACCTGGTAGGGGAAGTTTCAGACCGCTACACGATTGTTCCCCACTCGGCCAATCCAGGGTGGCTCCGGGTACAGTCAACGGATGACGAGCCTCATCGCAAGCGCATCGTCGATATCTTGGTGACGCCTCAGAACGACGAGACGGAGTTTAAGTTGCTCGTGGTGGAAGCCACCGGTAAGGCGGACACCATTCACCTCAAGCTTGTCGTGAAGGAATGGACTGAGTTCCAAAAACTCGAAAAAGCCGGGGCTTCTAGGCCTTTTTGGGTCAATGTCGGTCCTTGGTTTCCGCTTGCAGTTCAATCCGGGGACTCGGTTCCGCGCGTGCTCACTGCTTTGTTTGGCGTGCAGGGAAATGCGGGGCTCGGCATCAAGAAGACTCCGCTGGGCGACTATCGTTTTGAGATCAGCGCGTTTGGACGCTACTCCATCGTTCCGATGATCACGCAGCCGGACGACACCTGGACGATGCGGTTCTTGGATGTCGGCGGGCAGGGTTCAGTGCTTTTACCGCTTCGAACGGTGTCTTGGACTTTCTTGTTTAACTTGGGATGGGTGTACCGAACCTCGATGACCGGGGCGGTTCCCTACGAGTTTAGTTACCGCGATGTCATGGGCCCTCGCGCGGGGCTTACCGCTCGCGCGGATATCAACCTTCATCATCAGCTTCGGTTTTCGGGGTATTACGGAATGATCGGAGCAGGAGGATTTGGGTTCGCCAACTTGGACAACCGCGAGTTTGGAGGCGCAGCGGAGTGGGTGTGGTTGCTTCCGTACGGCCATCGCATCACGACTAAACTCGACGCTTCCTATCTTCAGCTGAGCCTGGACGGGCAGGTGCTCAGCACCTTTGTGAGTGGTCTTTCGATTGGATATGGCCTGTAAAATCAAAATGTTATATAGTTGACTAAAATACTAAACAAATAAGGGTTTTCCTGATAAGGCATCGCTGTGGGAACGCGTGTCTTCCGAATTTCTTTGATCACTCTGCTTGCCGCATCTAGCTTGGCTTGGGCCGCAAAGCCAAAGGCGCCGGTGCCCGTGCGTGAGGACGAGTGGGGCGTTCGAACGGGAATGCTTCAATATCTTCAAAACGTCGATCGCACCTCCGATGGGGTGGGCGACGTGTACGGCTACATGCGCGGGCACGACATTCAAAAAACGGGCTCACGCTTCAAATCGATCAAAGTCAGTTTTCTAGGTCGTGCTCAGAAAAACTTCGTGGATTTCGCAGCCGTGCAATCCCGGATCCTCAATCTCGATTGGTTTCCGAAAAAAGAGGACGCCGCATTCGGTGGTGTCGACAGCAAGGTCGGAGAGGTGAGGCTCTTTTGCGAGGAAGGGTACTACTCCAAAGACGCCAAGCTGAGGGCCGAGACCCGGCAGAAAGCCGAAGTCCGTGTCGTTTACCCCACGGATATCCAGAAAGCCTGGGCGGTGAAGTATCCCCCGATGGCGCGCATTCGAATCGAGATCCCCTGCTTTTACGACGCCCCTCGGATCGATGCCGTACGCGATGCGATCAAGACTCTCTATCTGGCGTTCCTAAGTGACTCTCAGGTCGTCAAACTGGAGGTCGTGCGCAAGGTCGTTCTGCTCGGCGCTTCGGATCAAGACCGTGCGCGCAAGTTCTTAAGTCTCAAGAGCAACCCAGAGCTTGAAAAGCCTTTTCGAATTCGAGTCTCCGGTGTGGCCATCCTTGTAGGAACCGCCAACTCTCGATGGGAGGATGCGCCAAGTTTTGGAGTCGGATTTCAAAAGGTGTCCGTTTCGTCTCAGTCCCTTTTTTATGGCCTGGATTTGGAGACCCCCTTCGATCAGGAAGAAGACGAGGGTGAGCAGCGCAAAGCGGAGCTCGGTCAGAGATTTCGGGAAGTGACCTCCGAATGCCAGCGCATCATCGATCAGCAAGCTTACAACGATGACTTTTCGGAAGTGTTTAAGCGATGCCGCGCGCAAGCCCTGAAGTTTTTCGGAGAGGCCTTTTTTAAGGGCTATCGACCGAATCGCGATAACGCGACTAAGATGGTGAACACCTCCGGGGAGTCGCTCGCCGATCCGAACACGCCTGTTGGGTTGTTAGCGACCTTCGCTGAGCAGCTGGACGACCGGTTTTCGAATTGGAGTAGCGCAGTCGCCGAAACTCTTGTCCCTGAATTGGAAGATCGTGCTTCTCAGGATGTTTTCAACAAAGTCCCCAAAGAGTATTTTTCGACCCAAGCAAGCTGGGGTCAGATCTGCGCCTGGCTCATCGGTGATTCGGGGCGCGGGATGCTGGAGGTTCGGAGTCCGTCGGATTCCTTCCTCATCCCCGACAATATTCCCAGCGCGGATTACCCCTGCTTTGGGGATGCGAATTGCCCGGTGGTTTATGCGCTCATGAGCTATCGGCTCGAGGCGCTGAATTCCTTGGCCAACTCGGTTGGTTACGGCGAGCCGACGCGTTGCTTTGAGATCTCATGCGCCAGCAATCCCGGTCCGAACAGCGATATCTTTATCGTGAGCCCGCGATTTCCGGGGCCCGACGGAAGCTGCGCCGGTTACCCGCAGCGTTGAGGGTCGCCTAAGATCAAGGCGGGCAAGTCTTTGTCGATGGTCGAAACGACGCGTTTACCGCGCAAGGTAGCCCCGCTTCGCAAGCTCCAGGGGACTTCAACGATCCGGGTTGCCTTGGTTGCGGCGCCCACTTCCTCAAATGTCATGCGAATGATCAGGTTGCGCTCTTCGGTGCAGCCGCGTTGGGAAGCTTGGAGTGTGTGGGACGCTTTTTCCAAGGCTTCGTGCAGGCCGGAGATCG
Organism: Bdellovibrionia bacterium; assembly: GCA_044227445.1. Classification (GTDB taxonomy): domain Bacteria; phylum Bdellovibrionota; class UBA1018; order UBA1018; family UBA1018; genus JBGAWT01. The sequence goes on from JBGAWT010000112.1 coordinate 4,080, forward strand.
TGGCGCCTGCGCACGAAAAACGGACTACGGAAATCTTGGATTCGGCCGAGGTGATACCCGCTGCGCATGAAGGGTTCTTTACGGCCCGCGCTTCGGCGCCCACTTTGAGCGAAACAAGGCGGTAGTCCGTGCTCTTGAGCTCGACGGCGTCTAGGTTCAGAGCCGTGAGATCCAGTGAGTACAGATTTGGAGCCGCTCCGGAGAGCGAAGCAGTCAAACAAGAACCCGCGACAGCAAAAAGAAAAATACGTTTCATGAGGGGGCAGGCTTTAGCATCGTCTGACAAAAAGAGTCAAGACTTAACAGAAGCAGATGGAGTCTGCTCCGTCAGTTTCAGTTTCTGTCTGCAGTCTGAAACTGACTGGGACTGAAACTGTAATGAAACTGCAGACTCCTTCTGAAACTCGTCTTTTGAAACTGGTCTTTACCTCGGAAAACCTGTCTTCGTCTTCCCATTGAGGATATCTCGCACGATCGTATTTTCCGGTGCACGGCCTTTGGCGATTTGCTGGCGAATTCCGTTGAGCGTGCGTTGCGGCCAGCTCTTTTGGAAAAGATTCACCACCCAAATGGGCACGGAGCCCTTAGGGTCAGCGAAGATCTCGACTTCTAAGCGCGTGCGCTTGTTGGGTTCGACTTCGGTGAGAATGTAGCGGCTCAAGTTGAGCTCGCCGCGCACGATGTTGTTGCGCACGGGCATCTCAGGAACTTCCTGCGATTTCATTTCGTAGATCACGCGCCTTTGCGCGGGATCGAACTTGGAGATGGCATGAAACACGAAATCGCGATCGTTCAAGATCACGGGATAGCCCTTAGTGTGGTTGTACTCGATGCGCGACCAAGGGGTGAGCTCCTTGATGGTGTAGGCTTCGGCCACTCGGTAAACCCATTCTTGTTTCTGCGAACTTTCCATCAACACGGTCGCGATCTGGCCTGCGGGCGCGTCCACGATCGTGTCACCGCGAAACGCTACGATGTCGCTTCCTGGAATCGCCTTACTAAAGGATGTCACTCCATCGCCTTCGCCCATGAGTTCCCACTTGCCTTGGGTCAGCACGTCACCTGCGATCGCGGGCGGAGTTTCGGCGGCAACTGCCCAAGGTGCAAATGAAAGGAAGAGAGCGAGAGATGCTGCCGTGCGGCGAAGTTTTTGAGTGTTGATCATGGTTTTTCCCCTCCAACATTCATAAAACCACCCCTAGACAAATTGCAATTGCCGTTTACTCTGTCAGGAGATTGACGGCTACGGAAAGAGCTCGCAATGAAGCGGGCTTAGGTCAGTTGATCGACGCAAAACATGGAGGTGAATCTTGGTTCCATCCTTTTTTCTTCGCCCATTAATCGTGTTGGTAGCTCTCTCAGCGAATGTCTCTTGGGCGTTGCAGTTTGATGACGATGTTCCCGAGGCGATTCAAACGCAGGTCAAACAGGATTTAAAGTTCATCTCCGGCATCAAGGGAAAAGAAGCCACCCTGATGCACCAGAAGATTTTCGGCGAGACAGTGGACGGAAAAGCCTACGACAGGTTTTTTGAAACTCGGGTCAAAGGCCTTGGCCTGGACGATTGCGGTAGCCCCAACGCCGTAGCGTGCGTGGCGCCGTATCAAGACTCCACAAAGATGTGGATCACCAACAACTACATTAAGTTCAAGCACCCTCAGGTTGCTCGCCTGATGGTGATCTTCCACGAAGCCCGTCATACCGAGAGGGCGAAGCGGTTTTGGTCTCACGCGACCTGCCCGGATCCTTTCGAAGATGACAAAGGCAAAGACCGTACCAGTATTTGGACCGGAGCGAAGCTTGCTGGCGAGCCCGCGTGCGATCGGGTGGCTTACGGTTCTTACGGATCTTCGACGATCCTCATGAAGAATATTAGCAAGTCCTGCCTGAGCTGCTCGAGCAAGGTGAAGATGGACGCGGGAATTTACGCCGATGATCAGCTCGATCGCATCATCGACGAGCGGGTCAAGGCCGACATGCAGAAGGATTTTGGCGAAAAGCCCTCTAGAGGCCTCCTCACAAATCCAAGGATCTTCGGGATCGCAGGCGCGGACGTCCGTTGGATATGCAAAACCGCAGGCCCGAGGAGCCAAGCTTTATCAACATTTAGGAGATCGCATGGTGCTAGGCCAGGTATTGAAGCGAGTCGGAGCGGGGGCGCTGCTGGGAGCGGGCGCCCTGCTCATCGCCCACTCCGTTGGGAAGAAACCTGCTTTGGACGCATCGACGGCTTCGCGACTTCCGCCTTTGCAGGTTGAGCGCATCGACGGGGGCACGGATCAGATCGGAACGAGCGCGGCTGCGGTAAGTCCCGCCGCGCCCAAGTCCGCTGTTGTCACCCGGCAGCTCGAGATTCTCGATGAGATCCTCGCTTCGGGCGATGACAACGATCCGAGGCTGGATACCGCATTTCAGAATATGGGCACGGAGCTTCGGAGCGAAGTCGTAAAGAAATACTCGAGCACCGAAGCCGAAAACCGAAACGCGCGCGGGTTGTATGTTTTTCTCATCGCGCGAGGAGTGAAGAGCGCCGAGGATTACGAGTTTTTGGCTCAGGTCTTAAATGAGAAGGAGTGCTTAAGTCTTAGCGACTGCTCGCGCGCCGAGCTTCGAGCCGGGGCTAATGGCCAAGAGGAGATGGAGCACTCCGCCGAAGCCGTGACCACGCGCAATTACCCGCAGTGGGTGGTGCTCGCTCAGCTCAAAGCTCAGCTCGCCGAGAAGCGCTTGCCTCAGGTGGCGATGCCTAAGGCCTTTGTAGGGGCACTCAAACAGCTGTGCGGCCAAACTCGCGGAAGGCTGAGCCACGAGGCGTGCGATCTGAGCGCGCGCATCTCTGGAGAAGACGATGAAAACGAAGGCTAGCCTTGCGGCACTTGCCGCTTGTGGGCTGCTAGGCCAGTCTGCTTGGGGCGGTCAAAAAACGTGGATTGAGTCCATCGAGGGGAATGCCTCACAGATCGCTCTAGACCAAGCGAAGCCACAGAAGCGCATCAAAGCCCTCGTCGGACAGAAGCTCAATGAGGGCGACAAGCTCTCCACTGGTAACGCGTCTTCAGCGCGTGTGCTTCAAGAGGACGGAACACAGGTAGTGATCGGTCGTTCGTCCTCATACACGGTTCGTGGACCGCTTCAGGGTGCGCCTTCAGGCGAGCTGCATTTCGGCGAGGTTCGAGCCAAGGTCGAGAAGCTCACGCAGTCTGCACCGGGCAAGCTGCGCTTTGCGCTCAAGACGCGCTCCATGGTCCTCGGGGTGCGTGGCACTGAGTTTGTCGCCTCGAGCGATGCCCAAGGAAAATCCGAAGTCCGTACCCTCGAAGGAAAGCTTGAGGCGGCTAAGGATGTTTCGACGCTGACTTCTGGAAAAGGGGTGCCGGTTGCCGCCGATCAAGTGCTCAGCGCGCTTCCGGGCGGAAAATTGGGAGTGCCCCAGGCTTTCGATCGTCAAAAGTTCTTAGCTGACCTGCAGGCCAGGCAACCTGATGCCTCGGCAGTTCTGCAAAAAGCTCCTAAGTTTCCTGAGGCTCAGCGTCTCGCTCCGCCATCGACTGTCCCAGTTCCCAAGCCTCCTACGCAGAGTGTGATTCCTCCCGGAACTTTGCCGCCGCCACCCATGCCTGGCCAGGGTCCGCCCGGAGCGCAGGGGGCCGGCAATCAACCTGTGGCTCCTCCGCCTGGAATGCCCAACGAGCTTCGTAATCCCGGCGCTCCTCCGCAGCCCGCTGGCCCACCTCCCGGTATGCCGCCTAAGCCGCCTGGTCCGCCCATGCCTCCAGGGCCACCGAACACGGGGTTTCATTGATGCGCTCGACTCTCGCTCTCGTACTCACGTTCATGAGTTTGCAAGCGTGGGCAGCCGAGCTCGACACGGATGACAAAGACTCGTGGCGTGCGCGAGTGAGGCTTTCGTATGCCGACAAGGAACGCGTTCCGGGGCTTGAGCTTACCGATGACGTGGCGCCTATTCGCGTGGATCGAAAGGGCGGCGAGACCTATCTCTTCGGCACTCTCTCTGGCCGTTTTGAGCGCGAGGGATGGAATCTGCTCTACGAGAAGAACTGGGTCTTGAAGGAAGGCGAGGGCGGGCGCTTTGAGATCGAGTTTCCGGTCGAAGACCAAAACTCCTCGCTTTTGCTTAAGGCATTCGATTCCAACGGCAACTACCTGGAGCAGAAAGTAGAAGTCGAATTCGACGGTTGGCAAAGCTTTCAGCATCAGATCGAAGAGCGAAAAAAGCGCGAGGAAGAAAAACGCCAGCAAGAGGAAGAGGAGCGACTCAAAGCCGAGCTCGAGAAAAAAACGGCGGCAAAGCGCGCCGAGATCGAAGCCGAGCGTTCCGCTGCACGTGCCAAGCAGCTGGATGAGATGAAGCGCTTTTACTTCACGCCTGCGCTGGGCTCGTCTTACATCTCGTACACGGAGAGTTACGAAAACCCATTGAGCGCGATTTTCGTGACTCCGCAGCTCGCCATGCAATACGTCGTGCTTCCGCCGTGGCTGACGCTTCAGGTCTCGGGATTCGTCACGGCGGTTTCGTTTGGCAGCACGCGCTCGGATGTCAGCGCCCGGTTTTTGGGTTTTGACGGCAATGTCGGGTTTTCGGTTCCGCTGGGACGCAGTGGAATGAGGCTTCATACTCTTGCGGGCTGGTACTACAAGACCATGATCGTAAGCCCCGCGACCTTGGGTTTTCAAAACCTCATGGGCCCTACGGTTTACGCGATGGTGGATTATCGGTTTAGGTCGGGGCATTCGCTGGGCATCTTCGGAAAGCTCTCGCCCGCGATGAGCGACACGGGCTTCAATCCGCTCAATAATCGCGAGATCGTCGCGGGCGTGATGTGGTCGCATCAGTTGACGCCCAGGCTGACGCTTCCCATTCAATTCGAGTACTCGATGATCGATTTGTACTTGAGCAGCAAGAACCTGCAGCAAAGAAGCTTCGCGCTTACGGTTGGGCTGAGTCTCTAAAACCAGTTTCAGACCCAGTCAGAAACAGTTTCTGTTCCGGAACAGTCTTCAGAGACTGACCGGGACTGGCAGCTGACTCAAACTGCACTCTGAAACTGTGTTTTATAGATTTACGCAGCTCTGCGTATCGTCGGTGAGCGAGGTGAGGGTTGCTGCAGCGGCCGGCGTGCTCCAGAGATTGAAGCTGCCCGAAGATCCCGCGTTGGCCGTTCCGCTCAGATCCATACGGGAGAAGAACACGAGGTTTGCGCTCGTGGGATCGAACACGGGTAGAAGCTATCCATGTTCGAGGACGACGTATTGGTCGTCAGCACGGTGAGTGCGCCCGTGGCTACCGGCACCGTCATGATGTTGGATGAGGTGAGGCTGTGCCGTCGGCAACTCCGGTGATGTCGCTGTAAGAATGAAACGCGATGGTGATTTGATCAGGCGAAAACCTGGGGCCGTAACTGTCGAGGTTCACGAGCGTGTTGGTTGTTAAAGCCGTGTGCGGGGCCTACCGTGTTGGTGAGCCAGATGTTGTACGAGTAGGTATCGAGCGTGTTCCATGCGCCACCTGTGCTGCGCTTGGAGCTGTAGGCGATCTGGCTTCCCGTGGCATCTGGGAAGAACTGTGGTTCGATGCTGTCTTGGTAAGGGTTGGTGTTTTGTGTCCAGAAGGTGAGCGCGCCGCCACCTACTGGAACGCTGACGATGTTAGCGCTAAACGTGTCGACCGTGTTCATCGCGCCGCCCGTGCTCGTGTAAGATGAGAATACGACCGTGAGGTTATCAGGCGAGACTTGCGGTGAGGAGCTGTCCAGATAGGTTGCGGTGTTGGTCGTCAGCGCCACACGAGCGGCGCCGGTCGTGTCCATCTGCCAAATATTGTAGGAACTTGTTCCCGGCGTATCCCAGGCTCCGCCCACGTCAGTCTTCGAAGCAAACACGATCAAAAGCTGGTCGGGCGAATAGACTGGAGTGCGGCTGTCGAGATTGGCCAGCGTGTTTTGCGTGAGCGCGGTGAGAGTCCCTCCGGCGGCTGGGATCGTCCAGATATTGTAGCTCGGATTGGGCGTGCCATTGGCAGCACCGCTCAGCGGCATCTTGGATTGAAATACGATCGTCGCGCCGTCGGGAGAAAACTGAGGGTTCAGGCTATCGAGTTGAGAGACTGAGTTGCGCGTGAGCGCAGTGGCCGATGATCCGTCCGCGTTGGCGATCCAGATATTGTACGACGCGGTGGCGATTCCATTTTTCACGCCATCGAGTGCGGCTTTGGAAACAAAGACGATCTTCGTGCCGTCGGGCGAATAGACCGGGCTTCGGGTATCCACGATTCCGGGGATCAGTGAGCAGGCCGCGATGCCAAGGGTCGTGTCGATCGCGCTAACGCCTAGGCAGCTCGAGCTCATGAGGCTGAGTGCGCTGAAGGCGGTAAGGTGTGAGAAAAAAGAGTTAAACCCCATATAACACTCTTATTTTCTCTTAATAAACAAAAACAGTCAACAATTTGCGATAAAGCTTGTTTTGGAAATTATCCTTTAGTTTTAATGAGTTAGTCATATCTGCGCTGCAGGGCCAGGGTTAAGGCGGCTCCCATTAAAATGATGGTCCACAGGATCTGAATCCAGACCATGAGAATGGGGAAGGCAGCCAGGCTTCCATAGAACCGATCCGCCATGATCGCATGCGTGGTGTACAGACCGTAGAGCGATTTTCCGGCCGTAAAAGCCATTGCAGTAAAGGACGCACCGACAAAGGCCCATCTTCCGGACACCCTCGCAGTGGGCACCCATTTGTAAGTGATGAACAAGACCCCTACGGTGAGCACAAAAGTCCCGATACTGCCGGGGATGAACTGGGACAAAGGCATGTTGTTTGATGTCGCAAAGCCCAAGATCACCGAGGCAGTCAAAGGTCCCAGCGTGACGAAGAGCCAATAGCTCGAGACGCGCTGAAAAAAGCCGCGATTGGATTCAGCCTGCCAGACTTGGTTGATGGCTTTTTCGGCCCCCGAGAGCATGCTCATCGTGATCCATACCAGGGTGAGCAAACCGCCCGCGCCCACGGCCCCCGCATGAACCTGTTCGATGAAGCCTTGGAGCGTTTTCATCACCTGGTCGCTGGTGCCTTGGGAGAGCGTGTTTAGAATGAACGGCTCGATCGTGTCGTAGAGGCGATCTAATCCGCCGAAGGCTTTGAAAATAGCGAAGCTCACGGCAAGCACGGGAACGATCGAGAGCAGGGTCTTGTAGGTGAGCGACTCGGCGATCATGACCAACTGGGCTTCGCGCGAGACATCCAGGGTTGCGCGTGCAATGGCCCGGATCTCGCGCCACGCGATGCGCGTGCCGCGGTCGATCGCGCGCACGAAGTAGCGGATCTGATGCTTCAGCCTATTGATGCGACCCTGCAACCGAAAGCGAATCTTCATCTCGTCGCACTATTGTAACTCAAATTATTTCATCGGCGGGCAATTGTACTGGCCGGTGCTCAGATTCTTAGCGCCGCCGGATTCGGCTTTCAGGCAGTTACGCGGAATGCAGACCCCTTGACGCGTGCCCGATGAACTCATGCCGCGCATAAACACTTCGCCGGGTTGGCAGTCTTGAGGACCAACTTCGGATTTCCACGCAGGTGCGCGCGAAGGAGGCGGGGTGCCGCTTCCGCC
>JBGAWT010000113.1:0-11012 GCA_044227445.1 Bdellovibrionia bacterium
AGCGCGCCGCGGCGTTTGCGCTGATCGAGACGCTCAACAGCAAGCATAAGTACGCCTTGGACCAAGTCGTGCAGATGATGCGCGAGATGGCATGGGGTGCGGGGATTTTTCAGGATCGCGACCTGGCGCTTTTTTCGGAGATCTTGGGCGTGCCTCCGTACCTTTTGAAGATCCACTGCGAAGGACTTCTGATCAACGTGCCCAAGAATCAGACGCGCCTGTATACCTACCACGCCGAGAGCGACGTTTTTCCGATGCGCGAGAACTTCATCAATTTCTGGGCCCCAGTCTTTAACGACAAGACCGCTGCGAACGGGGCGATGCTCATGCGGCCTTTTGCGCATAAGCGCCGCTATCGATTCAACGCTTACAGCGGATTTTCGACTCGTGAGGCGCCCACGCTCTCCGAAACCGCCTACTTCCACCAATATGACATCCCCGAAGAGGATCTCGCCGAGCATGACACGGTGGTTGCGGATCTGAAGAGAGGCGACGCTCTGCTGTTTCACAGCCAGCTGCCCCATACTTCGGTGGTGAATACGAGCAATCAGATCTCGTTTTCGTTCATCTTTAGGGCCTACGAGTTCACACAGGATCTCACGCTATCGAACCTCAACGGTTCGCGTCCTTACACTCAGGACGGAGCGATGGGCGGGTATCCTGGGATTCGGCGCCTGCCCGTGGGGATGTTCTCCAAGTAAGAGAGGTCAGCGGTTTTGAAAATCGGGGTGATCAACTGCGGAGTTTCTAACGTCGGTTCGGTGCTGAACATGTTCAAGCGCCTGGGAGCCAGCGCCATTTCTGCTGAGCGCCCGCAAGACTTGAGCTCCTGCGATCGCATCGTGCTTCCTGGGGTTGGTGCATTTGACTCGGCGATCCGATCTTTTCGACAAAAAGAATTCGAGCCCTCTTTGCGCGATGGGATTGCTCGCGGCCTACCGGTCCTGGGCATCTGCCTGGGAATGCACTTGCTGGGCGATCGATCCGAAGAAGGAACCGAAGTCGGGTTGTCGGTGATCCCGGGGCTGATCAAGAAGTTTCAGTTCGCCGAAACGGGCCCGAAAGCCCCTAAGGTTCCTCACATGGGTTGGAACACGGTGCGGGCCAAGAATTCCGTGTTGCTCGAAGGAATGCCGGAGCCTCGTTTTTATTTCGTTCATTCGTATTATTTCTCGCCCTCCAATCCGAGCGATGTTGCGGGGGTCACGGATTACGGTATGGAGTTTGTCTCCTCCATCCAGCGCGGCAAGGTTTGGGGCGTACAATTTCATCCGGAGAAGAGCCATCGCTACGGCCTGAAGCTCCTGGAGAACTTCGTGAAGGCCACATGAAGAACATTCCACGAGTGATTCCTTTTTTAAGCTTCACGGATGGCGCGTTTGTGAAGACCAAGCGGTTCTCGGACTTGGTTTACGTGGGCGATCCGGTCAACGTGATCAACCTGTTTAATAAGTTTGAGGTGGATGAAATCATCCTAGCTGACATCCGTGCGACGCTCTCCGGCGCGCCTCCGCAATTTGATCTCATCGCGGACTTGGCCGCAGAGTGCTGGGTGCCTCTGGCTTACGGCGGGGGGATTCGCGATCTGCAGGACGTGGAGAAGCTGTTTCGCGCCGGGGTCGAAAAGGTGATCTTTAACACCGCGTTTATCGAAAACCCCAAGCTCATCGAGGAATCCGCTAAACACTTTGGGAGCCAAGCCGTGGTCGTCTCGCTCGACTTCAAGAAAGTCGGGCTGCTGAAGAGCCAGCACGAGGTTTTTATCCGAAGCGGAACCCAGCGAACCAAGCTCTCGCCCGTTGATGCGGTCAAGCGCGCCCAGTCCATGGGCGCGGGCGAAGTGCTCGCGCACTCGATTGATCATGACGGAGGCCGATTGGGGTATGATCTGGATGTGATCCGAGAGATCGCCCATGCCACCTCCTTGCCGGTAGTGGCTTGTGGGGGCGCCGCCACGCGCGATGATCTGCCTAGGCCCGTTGTCCAAGCAGGTGCTTCGGCGGTAGCCGCAGGATCTTTGTTCTTGTTTCAGCGAGAGCGCGAGGGCGTGCTCGTGAATTTTCCGGAGCGCGAAAAACTCGAAAGTCTCTTCTAAAAGATCAAAGCGCGCTTGCGATTTGCGCCGCGGGAACCACGCGATGCGCGCAGCCTGGTTTTTTGAGCAGATCTAAGAAACTCACCAACTGAGTCCTCACGCCTGCTTTGTCTCGATTCCTAAACGGACCGAGTTTTTCGGCGTCTTGGTAATGGGGCTTGGCTCGCTCATAGTGAGCCTCATCCATCGTATTCAAAAAGACATGGATGGGGTGGACGTTCATCACGAAGACCGCAAACGAGCTGAGATCCAGCGTGGGAAGCGGCGTCTTTTGGTCTCCCAAACCATGAATATCGTCTTCCCAGTGAATCGGGAGGTGAGGAACGCCGTTCCATTCGCGAAACGGTTGGATCGCCGCTTTGGGTCCCGAGAGAATGGAGCTTGAGTAGGCGAATCCCATTTCTTTATAGAGGGCTGTGAATCGGGAGCCGCCGACTAAGGAGTGGGGGCGAATGCCCTGAGAGTGCGGGTAAAGGTCTTTGAGTTGGCCGACCACGTCGCGAAACGTTTTCCCCGACTGTGTTCCGTCCAAAAGCGGGTTGAAATTGGGATGCAATCCGACATCTCCGCCCTTGTCATGCCACTGCCTGACAGCCGCGGAGTCGTGCGTGCTAAACACCGTAAACGGAAAGCCGTAGCCGGAAAGAAGCTCCAGGCAGTCTTGGATCGCAGCTTCGGGTGCCCAATCGACGTCGACACTCAGAAAAATTCTCGCCATGACTTAGCCTCCCTGGTGCTCGAGCTTATCTTCTAACGCCGACAGAAATCTAGGGACATACGCGCGATAGTCGTGATGGAGGTCAGCAAATTCTTTCATCTGCCGGCGCAGCTGCTGGAATGCTTGGGGCTCCATATCGAACACCTGCTTGAGCTGCTGGACGATCTCCGGAACCCGGGCCGCGTAAAACGAAGGCACGGGCGCTCCGAATTGCTCGACGGTGGCCGAGGGCGCGACTTGGGACAAAAAGGGCGTTCCGATGGCGATGGCGTCCCGGCCGATTCCGCTGATGACGGAGTTTTTCTTGCCGAACTCAGCGACCAAAAAGGCGTTGTCCATCGAGAGGTAGGTGACGAGCGTCGGAAAATCCAGGTGCGAAACCCAATTGATCTTCTTAAAAACGGGGGAGTGCCCGAACTTTTTCTCGAACAGATCGAGCTCTTGGCCATGCTTTCCCATGACGACGGAAATTTGACCGGACTCGATCAACGGAGCGAGGGCTTCGAGAGATTGGAAAAAAAGATGGGTTCCCTTGTAAAGGATGCTCTTCGGGTCGCTGAAGAAAATGCGCGAAAGCGAAAGAATCGTCAGTTTGGAGTGCCCGTATTTTTTGTTCAACTCGGCGAGCAACGGGCGATTGACGAGATCGCGTGCTTTTTGGCAGTCCTCGCCGAGATTGATGCGAGCAAGCGAGCGGGTCGCACCTATCCTGCGATAGATCGAATCATGCCCTCGGTACGTGTCTACATTCATCAGCGCTTTTTTAATCGCGCCTCGCCCCAGCTGGATGATGCGGCGGCGGTACGAAAAGGCACTCTTGAGTTTCTTCTGCTTGAGCAAGTTGATCCAGTAGGAGGCCTCCTCTTTAGGGGTCCGATACTGATCGATGAATCTCCAAAAGCTTCCGATTTCATACCCCGATGGAATGATGACCGTGGGCCGAGAAAGATGCGCGCTCAGCAGCAGCGCTTTGGCGCCGTTGACCACGACGAAGTCAAAGCTTCGCTCGATCTCCGTTCGCAAGGGATGCTGAGGCGAGGCGCAAGCCTCTAGCAAAACATCATCTATGGGGCAGCGCTTGATCCAATCCAGTCCGTCGGGGTCGGTCCCGAGATACTCTCGGAGGTTACCGCGCAGACCCTCGTCCGGGCCGTCCGGGTCGGTTCGCCAAAGCTCGGCGTGGATTCCAGACTTTCGGAACCACGAAGCGACGCGGATGTTCATATTGTCGCTGTTTCCGAGAAACAAGAATCGCTTGTCCGCTAAGCGAGGTAGGCGTGTCGGCTCCACTTCTTCAGTGCTACCACTGAAGAAATCGAAGTGCGAGATGTGCGACGTGGGCTGCTCAATTTAATAGATATTTTAGCTCTCTTGGGGTTTGGTTTTATCTGAATGACGTCTGTAATTTGGATCGCAACGGACATGGAGGACCTGCTGTCTGCACGCATGGTGCTCGGGCGTGAGTTGACCCGATCCAAGCTTTTAAAGGCCGTTTTGGTTCCTAAAAGCTCCGTGACCTTGCTACAGGCGCGTGAGCCCTCCGCGGCATTCGTGGGTTACTCGAGCTTCGTGGGCATTCCTCTTCATTTTTTGCCCTTGGTTGGTCTTCTGATGAGGCATCGATCGAGCAAGGTGCTGTGCTTGGGATGGAAGGCGTGGTTGAGCTCTCTGTTCGTAGCCCGTCTTTTTGGAGCGCAGGCCGTGATCGGGTGGGTGCGCGAGCTCGGTGCGCTGGCTCACCCAGCGGGATGGGGCGCGCGACTCTCAAGAAGCATCGTTTTATTGATGCTTCGTCTTTCAAGCTTAGGTGCGCGGGCCGGGCGCCTGCAATTGTGGACCGAGCTTTGGCAGGACGCGGCCCAGCCCGAGAGTCGGAGGCTGATTCCTCGGTCCATTGAGCTTCAGGTCGTATCGAGTCAGGGCGTAGAGCTAGGCCAAAGCTCCGCTTTACAGCCCTCAAACCAAGCTCCTCTGGTGGTCTTTTTGGGAGATTTGAGCTGGAAGCAGCGCCTAGGCGAAGTGCTGCAAGGGTGCGGGATCCTATGGGACGAAGGGCTTTCTTTTACGCTTCATTTTGCGGGAGTTTCCAGCGCACCTGACGCCGCGCATATCCCGGATTGGCTTTTGTCCCGCTGGATGGAGCGCTGGCCGTCTCATGTTTTTTGGCATCAAAAGTCCGAGTCCTCAGAGAGCTTGATTGCAAAAGCCGACGTGGCTGTGCAGGGGGGCCACGAGGGTTTGGATTGGGCCGCTCCTACCTCTTTGGTTCGTGCAGGCGCGCGGGGACTGCCGCTGCTGGTACCCAACGAACCTTACTTCAGGCGATTCGTTATTCCGGAGAAGTCGGGTGACTGGGTGGATGCGACTAGTCCGCAGGATTGGGCCAAAAAGCTGAGGCCGCTCGTTGCCCGGGCAGAGAAGCGCAAAGAGATGGGCAGTTTTGCTCGGCAAGACGTCGTAGATCGTTGGGAGCGCGGAATCGTATTGCGGCGACAGCTTGCTCCATTCACTTCAGTCGATCAGCGGTGATGTGGGCGCCTCGCCAAGCGGCATAAGCACCCGTTCCGATCGCAAGTGAGACGAAGAGCGCAAACTGGGAAAAAATCCGTTGTTCGCCTTGGATCGCGGTTATCAAAAACGGCATGACATTGGCGAACAAGAGCGCGATTGCAAAGGCATCGTATTGTTTCAAAAACACTAAGAAGGCGATGCCGGCTAAGTAAAGTGCGAACAGAAAAAGGCTCGACGACCCGCTGAGGAACTTGAAATACGAAAGCTGGGGTTGCTCTTGCGTGCGTTCAAAAAAAAGCTCGCCGTAGCCATGGAAGGTCCCCCGGGTCAGCTCATCTAGAGAGTGCATTCCAAAGAGCCAGTCTCCTGTTTTGATCGGTTCCCCGGCGTAGGAGTCTCGTTTCATTTCTTCGGGCGAAGGGCACCCCTCGCAGCCGACTCCTTTTTTGGTAACGAACTCGTTGTTGCGGTACCAGCTCGCGTGGACATTGATGGAGTAAAGGGGGTCGCCATGCTCCAGCTTTTGGAAATACAAGAACGGTGAGATCAGCGTTAGACCCAGTGCAAGAGAGCCTAAGGCGGTCCTCCACCTCAGTCGCTTCGTGAGCAGGAAGTAAGCGTAGAAACAAGCGACCGGAAAAATCGAGTTAAGACGAATGCCAATGAGTCCGAAAAAGCCCAAGCCCTGAAGGAGTACAGCGTCCCATTCAACGGGCTTTTCCTTAAGGCTCGGTCGGTACATCGCGTGTAGCCAAAGCACCGAGGCTAACAGGAAGCCCACGTCCCTGAGCCCACCTACGGCGATTTGGATGAGGCTGTGATTGAGCGAATACACCCCGTACGAAACCAGAGCGATCACTGGATTTGCCGTGAGCTTTCGGATGAAGCGCAACCACAGCACCCCTGAGAGAATGAATACCGCCATTCCAAGGATGCGTACCGCGTTGAACTCGTCACCTTGCGGGCTTAGGGCGGTCACACCCTTGATGAGCCAGATCCAGATGGGTTCGCGATGATCCACTTGAAAGGGGTGGGACATTCCCCGAGCGATGCTCACGTAGGTCTGGACGTCCGAGCTCGGAGTGAGATGGCTCACCTGCGTAAACTCTTTGATGAGCCGAAACAGACTTAAGAGAAAGATCGCCGCTGCTGTGCTTTTTTCGGCGACACTCGAGAAGTCTCTGGCTTTGATGCTCCATTTTTTTAGCATCACGAATTAGGGCGACAGCACTGCGTGAGGTTCGGTCGTGAGGTGATTCTTGTCGTCGATCAATCTTTTGAAAGCGGCCGATTTTCGGCTCAGCTCCTCGTAGGTCCCTTGATCTACGACCTTGCCCTCTTCCATGACATAGATGAGGTCCGCGTTCTTGAGGCTTGCGATCCGATGGGTCACAAACGCGACAGTCACCGCGGATTTGAGCTTGTGCAGCGTTCGCATGATCTCCGCTTCGGAAACGGGATCCAGCGAGCTGGTCGCCTCATCCATGAGTAGTATGGAGGGCTTGCGCATGAGCGCGCGCGCGATTCCGATGCGCTGCCTTTGTCCGCCCGATACCCGGCTTCCGCGATCTCCGACCTGCGTCTCGTAGGCCGATGGAAAGGAGGAGATAAACTCATCCGCATCCGCTAAGCGCGCGGCTTGCCTGACTTCATCCAGTGGAGGCTCAGGAAGGTTCCAAACGATGTTCTCGCGGATCGAAGCGTTGAACACGATCGTGTCCTGGCCCACGTATCCGATCGAGCTTCTCCAAGCCGAAAGCGAGAGATCTCCTAAGGCACGCTGGTCGACAAACACTCGACCTTCGTCAGGCGTGAGCAACCCCATGAGGCAATCCAACAGCGTGGTCTTGCCCGAGCCCGAGCGCCCGACGATGCCGACGAGCGCGTTTTTTGGGATCTCAAGCGAAGCGCCGCGAAGCGCGTGAGCTTCGCCGTAACGGACAATTGCGTTTTCCACGCGAATCTTTCCAAAGGAAGTGAGCGCTTGCGAGGCGTTTGGCTTTTGGAGCGGTTCTTTTGCGCGGATGGCGCGTGTCTCTACTCGGGAGATGTAATCCAGAGCCGGTAGGTACATGCTGATTCCCTGAAGCATTTGCTGGATCGTCGTGAGTCGCGGAAAGATGCGGTAAAAAATCCCGAAGATAAAAAGGGTCGAGATGGAGTCGAGGTTTAGGGCAAGTTTTGCCAAAAGCAGGCAGGCGATCAGCGAAAGCGCCCCGCCGATTTCCAGAAAGAATCTGAGGTAAAGCGGCGCCTGAGCCGTGTGTCGTTCTTCTTGAATCAGCTTTTGCCCAGCTACCCGGAACTCACGCTCGCAAAACTCCTCGGAGCCTGTGGCTTTGACCAGCTTGAGCCCGTACATGAGCTGACCTACCCAAGCGCTGTAGGGCTCAGTCGCCTGAGCTAGCCTGACGCCCAGCTCGCGAGCTCTAAGCACCGTGCCCTGGGCAAGCAGCCCCTGAAGCAGGCCGAGACTCGCTAAGAACAAAGAGAGCTTCCAGGACGAAAGGAAGGCTAAACCCAGATACACGCCGATGGTGAGCAGCTGCGTGAGCATCTGAAGCCAGTAACCCAAAGCGGTAGCCACTTTTTGAGGCTCGCCCATCATCGAATTGAGCATTTCCGAAACGTCGGTTTGGTTGAGGCTTCGCCAGTGGCTTTGAAGCAGGTTGCCAAAGACGCGCTCCCTTACCGAGTGGTTGTAGCGAGTCTGGATGCGGACGATCTCGATTCCTTGCAGCAACGAAAAGGCGGTCTGAGTGAGCAAAACGCCAACCGTGATCATTCCGAGCGCAATGGGGCTGGAGGGCAATCCCACGACCCGCACAAAATCCGAAATCATCTGAAACAGCGGTCCCGCGTCGCCTGCCTGCACCAATCCGAGAGCGAACAAAAGCGGCAATAGGAGGGCCAGACCCAAGCCCTCGAGCAAAGTGACTAAGGTCATTGCCGCGATGAGAACCGCGAGTCGCCAGCCGTAGAATTTTACGAGTTCTTTGTAGGGTACGGCAAAAAGCTTCCAACTGCTGGAAAGCCCCTCTCGCAACGCTGAACTGAGGGAAGCCGGGCTTTTGGCCATGATCCGAGCAACTTAACGATCTCGTAGCCGTGGCGTAAAGGAAAAAGGACGCCTTTTGCTCCAGAAAAGTAGGGCTTTGCGCTTTTCTTGCGGTAAAAAGAGAGCATGGTTTCGAAGGAAGCGCCTTCATCAGAGACTTCAAGGCCCGACGTCGTGTTTGTCATCGGCACTCTGGATGTGGGCGGCGCAGAGAGGCACTTAAGCTATGTGCTGCCTGAGCTCAAACGCAAGGGCGTCCATCCCGCGCTGTTTGTCATGAACGGGGATGGCCCGTTGCGAGCCACTTTTGAGAAAGGCGGGGTGCCGATCATCTTCGGTCGTCAGCCCATCGCATGGATCGAGCGAACCATCGCATGGATCATCGCGCATTTTCCGCCCAAGACTAAAACGCCGACTGTCTTTGTTCTCAGGCTGATCCAGTTTGCATGGGACATCAGGCGATTGCCCGCGCTTTTGCTGCAAAACCGGAGCGCCGTCTTGCACTGTTTTTTGCCAGGCGCGGTGATCTTTGGCGGAACGATCGCGGCGATGACCTTTCATCCAAGAAAAGTTTTTAGCCGACGCTCCATGAACTTCTACCAAAGCAGCAGGCGGTTCTGGGGTTGGCTGGATCGAAAGATTACGGGCACTGGGCGCTACATCCTGGGTAACTCGCGCGCCGTGGTTCAAAACCTCATTGACGAAGGACAGCCCAAGCAGCGAGTTCGGCTCATCTACAATGGCATTCCGGAGATGCTCCCCGAGGAGCGCGTGCGAAGGCGTTGGCAAAAGGCTGCGGATGCCCCGCTTCGGATGTCCATTGTCGCCAATCTGATTCCTTACAAAGGGCACGTCGATCTGCTGGATGCGTTGCGCTTGGTCAAAGACCAGCTGCCATCGGGGTGGAGCATCACGTTTGCGGGAACCGGAGGGCCGGCGGGCTATCGTCAAAAGTTAGAAGGCTTGGTGCAGGAGTATGGACTGGCAAAGCATGTGCTGATGCCTGGCTCTTGCGCGGATGTCGCGAGCCTGTACGAGCAAACCGACATCGCTTTGCTCGTTTCGCACGAAGAGGGTTTTTCAAACAGCATCCTAGAGGCTATGGCCTGCGGGGTGCCGATGATCGTCACGGACGTAGGCGGAAACGCTGAGGCGGTCGCCCATGGGCGCACCGGTCTTGTCGTGCCCACGCGCGATCCCCAGGCCTTGGCAAAGGCGATCCTCGAGCTGGCCAGCGCTCCCGCTTCCAGTCGCGCTGAGATGGGGCGGGCCTCCTATGAACGCTTCAAGGCGGAGTTCTCCCTGGATCGCTGCGTGCAGGATTATGCGGATCTTTACCGTGGTATGGTGACGGGATGAGCCTTTTCTACCGCTCTAAACTGGTGTAACCCCGAAACGATGACTCAACCGGCAAACCTCACGCAACGCGAGACCCATTTCGAGTTCGGCCAAAACTGGCAGAGCTTCCTGGAGAGGTTCGATGACCGTAGGCTTGCTGCGAGCAAGAAGTGCTTAGGTCGCTTGCTGCCAGGCATCAAGGACAAGACGTTTCTGGATATCGGAAGCGGCTCAGGCCTTTCGTCGCTAGCTGCTCTGGGCTTGGGTTAAGAGCGTTACTGTGATTGATATCGATGAGAACTCCGTGGCGGCGACCTCGCAGCTTCTGGCCAAGTATGTTCCTAGCTCGCAGTGGACGGCTCGAGGGAGTCGGTTTTTGATCTGATCCCGCACGCGACGGAACCTTCGATATCGTTCATTCGTGGGGAGTGCTTCATCATACGGGAGATATGTGGCGGGCCATCGAACGGGCGCTGCACTTGGTAAAGCCCGGGGGCCGGTTCGCTATCGCCTCTTATAATGATCAGGGTGAGCAGAGCGATTACTGGAAGCGCATCAAGCAGGGTTATCTGCGAATGCCTAAATTTGGCGGCCTATACGTGACGTACTTCTTCATCTGGCGCGAGGACATCATGCCCCGGGTGAAGTACTTCTGGTTTGGGTGGTTCTTTAAAGAAGCGCACAAGTCGTTTCTGAAGCTGCGCTGGAAATGGTTCGCCGTTCGCAGCTGGGAGATCATCCGCGAGCATGTGCAGCGCTACAAAAGCATGTGGACCGACTACCACGAGCAGCGCGGCATGTCCCGGTGGCACGACCTTGTGGATTGGGTAGGGGGATGGCCTTTTGAAGTGGCCAGCGTCGCCCAGGTCACGGAGTTCTTTCAAAAAAACGGCTTCAAACTCGAAGCTTCGTTTCCTGCGCCCGAAGGCAGTCCAAGCAATAACGAATTCGTGTTCATTAAGGCTCCTTAATTGAGCTCCTCGCGAGGATGGCTTAAAGCGGGGCTTTCGGTTTCTGGAGGCATCCTCTTAGGGCGTCTCACGGGACTGGCTCGCGAGATCCTCATCGCCGGGCGATTCGGGACGACGCCTGAGGCCGCCGTCCTCGTTCTCGTGCTCACGATCCCGGATCTTTTGCTGGGCCTGTTCATGGGAGCGGCGGTCGAAGCGGCGTTCGTTCCTCGGTTCCAAAAAGCCTCGCCTGCAGGCGCACTGGGTTTGCTGATCTCAGCTGGCGCCTTAGCCCTGGGGTTTTCGTGCCTGCTGGCGTTTGGTCTTTGGTGGCAGGCGCCT
>JBGAWT010000114.1:0-11270 GCA_044227445.1 Bdellovibrionia bacterium
TGGAGATAGTATGGATTTTTGGCGCTGATACCCCCTCCTTGCGGACTATATATGAAGGAGATCACTCCTTCGGTATCCAAATACAATCAAATAGTCCTATTTAACCGGCATCCCTCGTTGGATCGCCGGACCTAAGCCCCAATCAGAGGAGCCTTTGACCCCATCGGGATCAAGCTCGCTGCATTTCTCATGTGACAGGCTGCAAACGCATCCCTCGTCCCTTCCGTAGTTCAATCAAGTCTAAAAATTCGATCTGACCCTGCGGCTCGGTGACCGTTCGTGTCCCCGTTGTGTCGTCTCCCATGCCTGCGATCCAACCAGCAAATACCGAAGGCGTCTGTCTCACTTGCCGTCGTCCCTGGCTTTTAGGGCGAAACACTCAAATCTCTGAAAGGAGATTTATGCACCTGACTCTTACAAAACCTGAACAAGACCCGTCTTCACGTTTGGAAGTGATGAAACCTGGCGAAAGACGTGACGTGATTACGAAGCTCGACTCCGAGGCGCGTAGAAAAGAAATCAACATCCCGATTACGGAATTTACCGACTGGAGCCCTCTGTACGACTTTACGTGGGGGTACTTCGGCGACGGGCCACTGCGAACGGCTTTTTGCATCCTCAAGCACTGGACTGATGGAGATCGTGAGTTTGCAAAAAAATATGCCCCCGAATTCGCTGTTGATTTTGTGCAACCTCTTCCCGACAAAGGCGGAACCATCAAAGCCGATCTCATCACCCATTGGATTGACGAAGCAAGAACTCGGAGACCCAAGACCCACGAGGAGTACATGCCCAAAAGCAGCGAGCTGGATCGAATTAGGGGCCAGGAGCGGCAAGCGGAGTTCGATAGGCGAAATGCTGAACGGCAGCGCTTAGAGCTAATCTGGAAGCAAAAACAAGAACAGCGCTCCCCGTGGCGGAAACCGCGCACGGGACTTCTTCGCTTCTTCTTCTAACCAAACCCACACTCGGACGAACCGCCTTCGCAAAAGAGGACTCTCTTTTGCGAAGGCGTGTGCGTCCAGAAACTGAGGACAAATATGTCTATTTTCTATTCTGATCCAAAACCTAAAGAGCCAACCGACGAAAAAGAGCAAGTCGAGTGACGCAGCGGCTGCAGTCTTGGTGATTGGTCTGATTGCTCTTGCGTGCGAGCATCAAATCGAACGAGAAATTGTGAGATTCAACTTCAGGTACTTTGAAGCGATCCACATGGCACTTTACGGTCTGGGCGCGGGATTGCTTGCGCTCGTCGCGTATTACTGGAGCCGCCATACTAAGGGCCTTGAGAAACGTGTTTCAAAGCTCAAATCCGTTTGGAACAAAGGCACTGGCATTTTGGCTGCTCGCACTTTGACTGGCGGAGTAGACCTCTACGTTCCCGAGAAAACGCGTTGTGGACAGGTCGAAGTGATCGCGGCTACGGGACGCGGAAAGACCGAAAGCGTGATCCTTCCTTGGACGGCCAGGGATATTCTGAACGGTCACAGTATCGTTTTGATTGATGGCAAAGGCGATCCCGAGATTGTCGCAAAGATCAAAGACGCGACTCAATACTTCCCAAACCAACCTGAGCTCGTCGTCTTTGACCTGGGCAACCCAGAAACATCTTGCACGACTAACCCCCTCAAGTCGGGGAGTCCGCAGCAGATTGTGGATCGGATATTTACCGCTTTTGAGTTTCGAGACGAATTCTACAAAGCCGTTCAATACGACATCGCGGGTGCGGCAGTTGAACTTATTCAGGAGGTTGACGGTACAAACGGAGGTCAGGGGGAAGTCACGTTTCGTAGGCTCTACGAGGTACTCACCGATCAGGCAGTGCTCACCGAACTCATCGCAAAGTCCAAGAATGAAGCCGTGAAGCGTCTCCTTTCACGCGAATACTTGGGTGTCAGCGTCAAAGATAGATCGCATCTCCTCAAAGGATTGATCTCACAAATGGGACCATTCGCGACACGCGAGGTAGCGGCACTCGTCAATGGTCCTATAGAGGGCCGTCCCTTTTGCACGGTGTCGGATGCGATTCTTTCCGAATCGAATGCACCTCACACGCAAAAGGTGCTCGTTTTCTTGATTCCGACGCTCAAATTCCAAAAGATCGGTCAGCAGTTAGGAAAACTGCTGATGCAGGAGCTTGGTTGGGCGGTCGGGGTACGTGCATCTCGCATGGGCGAGACGGCACGTTTTACTCCCGTTTACTTGGATGAGTTCTCAGCCTTCGTTTACGAAGGGTTTGAGAACATTCTCAACAAAGCGCGCTCCAGCCGTGTGGCGCTTCACCTCTCGCATCAGGCGATTGGGGATTTCACCAAAGTCTCTGACTCCCTGGCCGAAGTTATCAACGTCAATACGAACGTCAAATGCCTGCTTGGGCTCAATGATCCACAGACAGCCGAGTTCTTTGCCAAGCACATCGGAACGGACAAAGCGGACAAACTCACCGAGCGGGCCGAAATGCGCAGCGTCTTTGGACTCGCGGGGCTAAAGCAAAAGACCGGGGATATCTCTATGCGCGAAGTCGAGGAGTTCATTGTCCATCCGAATCGCCTCAAGAACTACACGGCGGGCCAAGGGGTACTGCACATGCCAGGTCCTAAAGGGAACATCACCGAAGAGGTTCAGTTCCTCTCTTTGGGGGATCGGGAACTTAAAGGCCGAGAAGGAGGGTTGCTCAGATGGTTCGTGGATTAATTGTCACAGAACGGGACGCGAAACTGCTTCACGATCTGCATAGCCATACGACACTGAGCTTTTCGCAGATTCACAAAAGGCACTTCCAAAGCGTAGCAAAGCAAACCGTCAACAATCGGATCACGAAGCTTGTGAACGCGGGGCTGATTCGGCGGTGTCGAGTGGGCATTGTCGTCTATCAGATGCGTTCGCAGGAAATCGGATCGGTGTTTCAGATCACCAGAAATGGGATTCGATTTCTCAAGATGCGGTTCGCACAAGAGGAATTTAGGGACGAGCCGGTGCGATTGAATACAATGTCGCTTTCGCACGATCTGCTTTTGACAGAGTGTATGAGCGCGCTTCGCTTGCGGTTCCCTCAAGCGAGACTCGTCCATGGAAGACTCTGGCAAGGGATGGAGTCCGACCGAACGCGCCTGCCAGATGCCGTTCTAGAGTTACCGGATTCGGGAGAGCGTGTGGCGATTGAGCTAGAGCTAACGGCCAAATCGGAACGGCGTTACCTCGAAATCGTGAACCAGTATCGTCTTCAAAACTTGTACTCAAAAGTGCTCTACATCGTCTCGCAATCGTCCATCGCGGAGAAACTCAGGTACCAGATCACGGGGATGAAAATGCAACCTGGGCTACCGGAAAGATCCACCGGCCGGTTCTACTTTGTAGAACTCAACTCGCTGCTAACGACACCTACTACCAGTCCGATTCGCAACGGAACAGCAACCGAGCTTGCAATCCCGTCCAGGGAAGCAGGCTCACTTTCAAAAGGAGATTCACATGAATCTAAAGCTTCAATGGCACTTGCGCCAAATCACTAAGGCAATCTTAACCGCGCCGATGAGCTTCTCGTTCTTCCTGTTGGCACTTTGTGCTTTCCGCGCTTATCAGTTCTACCGCTACGGCTTGGACATGTACCCAGGCATCAAGTTCCCCAAGAGCCACACGGTGCAGTACGAACTTTTTGCATTCTGGAAACTCAGCATCGAATCCGTTGCTCCGTGGGTACTGGTCGCGTTTCCTTTGGATGTCGTCATTCGGAGAGTCGGATGGAAACTCCACGACTAAGCAGCCTCAATACGACCCGCAAACGTCAGTATTGGGGTCAAAGCCTGTTCACCTGAACCAAAACAAAGCCTAACTACGCGAAACCGCCGCCCACCCCCGCTATTTCTAGACGGTGCGGCTTCCTCTTCGGTCCCTGACCACTCCCCCTCTACGATGGATAGTGGTCAGGGACACGGAAGCCACACCAGAAATAGCGGGGGTGGGCGGTAGGAGAAGAGAAGAAGAGAAAAAATAAATAGAGAGAGAGGGGGAAATAAAACAAAAACAAAAACGAAATCCAAAGATCGTAAGACAAGACACCACCAAAACCAAAACCAAGACACCCGGAGAAAAAGACGACACCTCATATCCGAGACATGAATCTGTCCAAGACAATTGGACAAAGGAGTACCCCATGAGCAAATGGGCATTACAAACAACACCGGAACTCGTCGCAGTTCCAATCGATCCTAGACACTTTAAGCAGCTTGTTGCTGAAGTCGCAGAAATCCTATACGACTCTTATTGCCAGCTCCACCGACTCGAAAAATCTAAGCCTCAACCTATTGGGAATTCGACCTCTCTTAAATCCCGCAGCAATGCGGCTAAAGGAGACGGCTCCCATGACTAAAAGAAAAACCCGCTTCGTTCCAAGACCCGCGACTGGAAGGATTGCGCTCTATATCCGCGTTTCAACCGAGGAGCAGGCGGATAACCCAGAAGGCTCCATCAAGAGCCAGGAGCAGCGACTCAGGGCACACGTAGAATACAGGAACTCTCAAGAGCCTTTTGGCGAAGTAGCCGCTGTTTACATTGACCGCGCTAAGTCCGGCAAAGACACCAAGCGTCCCGAGTTACAAAGGATGCTCTCCAGCATCACGCGCGGTGAAGTCACGCACGTCCTAGTTTCCGAGCTTTCACGACTTTCCAGAAACATCCGAGACTTTATCGAGATGTGGGAGCTGATGGAGACGTCTGGCTGTCAATTCCAGAGCCTACGCGAGCAAGTGGATACCTCAACTGCGGCGGGCCGAATGGTCATCAATTCGATGATGAACTTCGCCCAATTTGAGCGAGAGCAAACCGCAGAGCGCGTCACGGCCAACCTCATCGCCCGCTCCGCCCGGGGACTCTACAACGGCGGCATTGTACCGATGGGCTACAAACCCATCCCAGATAAGAAGGGGTATCTGGAAATCGATGAGACCGTAGCGCCGATGATTCGACGGGCGTTCGCCGCGTTCTTAAGCGAAGAATCACTCTCGGCGGCAGCGAAGTGGCTCAACGAGAATGGTGAACGCATCCCAAGGCAGATGCGTTCCGGTGGTGGAAAGCCCAGGCTGGGACACTTCACCATCGATAACCTGCATTTTATCCTACGCAACAAAGCCTATGCGGGGATCAAAACCCATACGGTCAAAGGAGAGGTGAGAGAAGCCAAAGCCGTTTGGGATGCGATCATCGATCCTGTGACATTCGCCCGAGTCCAAGAGCTATTGTCGAAGAACTACTGCCGTAAAAAGCCCCTCAATTCGAGAAATCGCTATCCCTTCCTGTTTGCTGGAATTGCGCACTGCGGAACTTGTGGAGACAGGCTCTCGGGGAAATCAGCCAATGGGAATGGCGGAAAGATCGCCTACTACGAGCACGCTTGGTCCACAAAGAAACAAGCTTGCCTCGTGAAGAAGGTCTTTGACTGCAAACCCAACCGCGTATTGGCCAAGCGCATTGAGCCCGTGGTTTGGGACACCGTTCAAGAACTGCTACGCAAAAGTGCGTTTGCCAAAGAACTGATTGCCGAAGCCACCAGCACTCATCAAAAGCGTACTCAGGACGACGAGTGCTTGCGCTTCAAAGAACGAATCCAGGCAATGGACAGTCAGTTAGAGGCTCTAGCCGAACGGGTTGGGTCGCTACCGGCTGCGGTATCACCCGAGCCCTTTTACAAACAGATGGAGAAGATTCAGGAACTCAAAAAGCAGGAACAAGCGAAGCTTGCAGCCGCCGAAGCGGATTCGAGTCTTCACGACGTTCCAGCGCAGCTACCGGAGTTCGAGGCATTCCTAAAGGTCCTAAGCAGCTTTGCGACGGACCCTATTGCTGTTGAGGCTCGCATCAAGATCGTTCAGAAGGTCATCAGTAAAATAGAGATCAGGCCCGGTTCGTATAAATTGCATTTCCATGTTGGCAGGAACCATATACAGGGGGAGCTCGCGCAAGCGGGCTCCCTTTTTTTGTGGCCGAAAGTGCCAAAGAAAAAGGCCGAATCTGCTTTCGCAGACCCGGCCTTAACTTTCTCAAACCGTTCTCTCTTATTCAGTTCGCACAGCTTGACAAATGGCTGGGGGACTAGGACTCGAACCTAGATAGCCAGAGTCAGAGTCTGGAGTCCTACCATTAGACGATCCCCCAGCAGGATGAATCGACCCCCGCGTATTAGCCCAAAGCCGCAGTGCGCTCAACCCTGAAAATACAGGCAAAAAACTGTTCCGACTACCTGCGGCGTCTCTCATATTCCCCGGGTGGAACTCCGAAAAGGTAACCGTGCGGTTCTACGCGGGTTTTTTCATACTCATGCTCCTTTTTCACCAGGCAGCCGCTCAGGCGGACCCGAACGACAAGAAGGAGAAGACTCACACCACCGCAGCGACGGAGGAACGATCCATTAGAGAATGGATCGCAAAGGAACTCGGCCCTTCCGTCAATCCCAACTCCTATACGGATATTTGGGAAGCTCTCAACCAGATCAACGGTCGATTGGAAAAGTCACTGAACGACCGGATTCAAACCTACGGTTGGAAAGAAAAGGCATTCGTTCGGTTTGATTTGGTGAATCATAAAGAAGGCGTGGCCAACGCGTACGCCCGGTTTGGGGATTTGCGCGGGGGGCAACGACGGCATTACGTCGTGTTGACGAGCGGACTCTTGAAAATTCTCTTGAGTGAGTCCGATGGGACATTCACGGAGGCCTCGATCAAACGAGGGCTACAAGAGCTGGTTCCGGCCGCCTTAGCCCATGAGTACGGGCACATGATTGACGAGATCGACCCCGTGAACTCGATTTCGCATCGCTACCCAGATGACGATTACTACGGCCGAAATCGCTGGGCATCCCAAGCTGTGGAAACAAGAACCGATGCGGAGGCCATTGAGCTTCTCAAGGGAGCGGGGTTTGAGACTACGGGACTCCACGATACGTTTGAGATACTTAAGAAGTTAGGAGGAGAAACGAAACTCCTTCACTCATTCGTACGCACCCATCCGGCCGATGATCTCAGGCTCTTGGGGCAGCGTTTTCAGCTTACGGCGGATCCCTTCATTTTGGGTGCTCCCAAAGAACCCATTCGCCCCCTGACGCTCAAAAACTCATCCATCGCTAAGGAAATGAAAACGCTTACCGCTGGCCCTCCCCCTTATGAGGGGCTGAAGTTCTTAGGTGAGGGTAACCGTGAGGAATATTTTTCGATTTTGAAGAACGGCGTTACTCCAGCAGCGGGTGGAGGAAGGCATTTCGACGAGCGTAGCGCTGGATTTTACTTTTCCTCTAACGTCAACGAGGCCTTTTGGGATCTCGATCAGATTTCGCAGCCCCTTGTCGAGGAGCTGAAGAAAAGGCCTCCGACGCCTGAAGAGCTCGAGATCTTGCGAGAGATGTTTCGGTCGATGCTTGGGGGAGAGCAAGGCAAGATTTGGATTCAATCCAAGGGGCTAAAGAAGATTGTTGAAGAAATTCCCGCACTACGAACGTCCGAGTTTCGAAAGTCATTGATCGATTTCGAAGTGAGAAAAAAGCAATACAAAAAGCCCGATCTGCTGATCCCTTTTTCACGGGAGCTTTATGGTGACATCGCCTATCGAAGTGTTCTGAGGGAAAAGTCTATCGACCTGCTTCAGCTGCTTTGGGGTACGACTCCTCGGGAAACGATCAAGCTCATTCAGGAGCCTCTGCGCGAGCAGTATATAAAAAATGCCCCTGCGGGCGAGGACTACGTAATCAATGGCAGGGCGGTTTGGTCTAACATCTACGATAGCATGCGAGATGCGTTTGACGATCCCGCAGCTCGTGCGGCGATGCTTGAGTTTGCCATTAGCCAAGGCCCCAAACTCGATCCCCTCGCATTCGGGAACTATGCACCCTCCAAAAAAGAGAGCAACTTTAGTAAGGAATACATCAACTATCACGCGGCGGGGACAAAATCGGATTGGGTCCGATCTAGCAAACCCGAAGAAAATGTCTTTTCGGATTACGCCAAGCGAGTAGCTTCCGAACGCGCTCCTCCCGAGGAGTACGCAACTCTAAAACACCTGGCCCAAGAGATCTGGAATCGTCGCGGCGAGCTGGGTTTTTTTTCTCTCTTCGAAAACAAAACAGCTTTGGATTGGGACGGAGTGGGACTCTTTCTGGGTAAAAACTCAGCAACTGTTCAGGCTGAGCTCAAACAAGCGGTGCTTGAGTTTGTCCGTTCCGATCGTGGGCGCGTAGTCGTGCGCGAATTCGACGCGAAACTCAAGACGATCTATGAATACTCGCTAGCTGAGACCCGGTTTCAGTTTATCAGCCAAGATCCGGAGTTTAGAGCGGCTGTGAGGGAGTCATCGCCTTGGGTTGAGCACTTCTTCCAGATGGCTGAGCTCTACGAAAATCCGGCGCAAATGAAGGCGGACGTGCGCCAAGCCATTCGGCATGCGCTGGAGGCACCCGGAGCAAACGGAAAGGCGGGACCAGCGTCACTCGAAGACGCTTTTATCGCCGCGATCCAGAAGCACTGGATCCCCACCGTTTTTAGGGAGCGTGACGCGGACAGTGGAAGCCTCAGGAAGATCGACCTTCATCGTTTTGATTTCTCCGCTGATCTGGCGCTTGGGATCGATGCGTCGAATCGACCGCTTGCCGAGAAGCGCGCGCTGCTCAGTGAAATGTTCATCAAGCGATACTTCGATGCGAAGGAAGGATGGTCGCGTCAGGGCTCGAAGAAGGTCTTATATGAGAGCTTTGGCCAGAAACACGATTGGATCGAGGGGCTGTCTGCTGAGTCGCGTGAGGTAGTACTCAGTGTTTTGCGGAAAAATGGCGTCTACCAAAAGCCCTCAGAGCTCATGAGGCAGCTCAGAGAGGGGAGCTCTCCTCGCTGGGAAACTCGGCCTATGGAGTCGATCGCCGAGTTTTCGCAACCTCTTGTAGAGGAGGCATCGAGGCTGAGCGACGGCGCTTCGGTTATTCGGTTCGGGGAGTCGGTTTTTGCGACAAACGTATCTCCGACGCGAACAGAGGCGCACCCCAACAATCTGACTCGAACGCCTCAGGTGGCCGAAGTGCGTGAGGCGTGGATCGCCCGTCTTAAAACCGTTCCGCTTTCGCTCGAGCAAAAGCTTAAGGCGTTCGAAACCATGACTTTTCTTGGTAGCTCGATCGAGTCGGAGGATTACTTTAAAAGCGAAGTACTGCCGGAGCTGAGGAAGGCCGATCCGACCCGGGCGCTTTCGGAACGCGTAAGAAGTGTGCTGCGAGTGGCGGAGAAATCCACTGCCAAAACAGCGAAGCCGCGCGTCTACTACGACCGTTTCCTGGGAAACACGATCCGATCTGAGCTCATCGATAAGTTCGTATTAGGGGAAGTTTCGGAGCGCGCCGCTCCGACGCAAGCGCTGGAAGCGATTACCACCTACATGCCGGTGCCTTCGTTAGCTCGCGATGCACTTTTAGAAAAGCTGGCTTGGAAGCTCAAGCGACCCGGGGTTTCGATCTCAGATCGATTGAAAGGACTTCAAGTCCTTGAGAAAGCTAAGGCCTCCAATTGGACGCTCTATAGTCCTTGGGTCATCAATAAGGCCTCCGCTACCATCGATTTTTCCAGGGACCTGAAGCATCCGGAGCGCATCGCCTTGATCCAGTACCTCTTGGATCCGTCGCCGGGCCTTTCGCCCGAATTGGACAAAGCGCTGGATGCTTACTGTGCCCAGCAAGTCGCCAAGGAGACGAAGCGTTCTGGCGGCGAGGGTAAGGGTTTGGATCGTTTAAAAGTCGAGATGAAGACGGAGCTCATGAGCTGGGCTCAGCACGCCAATCCAGCCGAGAAAATCGTTTTCGTGGATGCAGTGAGCAACTCAGGGATGCAGCCTTTGTCCAAAGACCCTGGCTACCCGGGGCGTTTTTGGGCGGAGGTCACTGGCAAGCCTCTCAGTCCTGGAGTTGAAAAGCGCATTGTAGATTACCTCAATTCGGGCAAGCCGTCGCAGCGTAGCGCTTCTGTCTCCTTCGCGCTCGTATCGCGAGACCCTGCTTCGGGAGATACGGACCTGCCTCGGTTGTTTGAGGCCTTTCAGACGCTTGGGAAGAAAAACGAACAACTTTTCTCTGTTCTGGGCACCTTCGGGCCTGAAGTGAGCGCTAAGCTCGGGAAGTCCAAAGAGAAGGCGACCCCCATGTCTTTGGCTGAGATGTTGGAAGTCTTGGATAAAGAGCTTCCCGCGAGCGTTCGATCGGAGATCGTGGACATCGAAGAGGTCTTGGGAAGCGCCAGCATTAAAACGGTTGTTCGTGCGCGCATGAAAGACGGCAGTCGCCAAGTTTTCGCTATCCGTAGACCCAACGCCGAAGCCCAGGTTCAGGCCCACTATGAGAGAGGAAAACGCTTCCTCGTCGAGGTTGAGAAGGGCGGCGAGAAGCTACCGACGCCGCTTTTTAAGACCATGCTCGAGGGCATGCAGGCGCAGATTCAGTCAGAGCTCGATTTTAGGAACGAAGCCAGGAACACCGACAAGGGTCGCTCACTCATGGAAGAGCTCAACCGTAGGATGTCAGGCAAGATGAAGGGCTGGAAATTCTCGGTCCCACAGATCGATCCACGCACCAAGGAATCGAAGCACGTTTTGAAGCTCTCTGCTGCACCCGGAAACTCGTTGGGTGTCTCGCTAGAGGGAACTGCTCTTTCGGCTACTCAAAAAGAAGAAATCGGAGCCTGGATCGCTGAGGCTAATCTTATCGGACTTTTCGATATGGGCTTCGCTCAGGCTGACCCGCACAACGGGAACTTCTTTGTCGACCCTGTGAGTAAATCCATCACGTGGATTGATTGGGGCCAGGTTATTGAGATCAAAAATCCTGGTGAGCGACTGGCACTCGCGTCTTTGGTGAAGGGTGTCGCTGAAAAGAATGCTGCCGCTGTTGTTTCGGCGGCCAAGAAACTCAGGCCCCAGGGCGCTGCAAGTATTTCGATCAAAGATGAAGCGCGTGTCGCCTCAGAGCTGCAGTCCGCGATGCGAGCTGGCTCGCAGGACATGGCGGGCTCCGTGTCTGCAGTGCTGGAGGTCCTAGCTAAAAACGGAATGGAGCTCGATCCTCAAATTTCTTTCGGCGCCCTCAAAAACTTGCTCTATCTTTCGAAGGAAATCAGTCCGTTCGCTGCTCCGGCTCTCATCGCACAGACGGTCAAACGCACGTTGCTTTCGCAGCCCGGTGCCATGGTGCTCGAAGGCGTGAAATGTAAGCTCAAGACGGTGCTCGCAAACACCTTGGGCAAGACCGGACGGTAGGG
>JBGAWT010000115.1:0-11287 GCA_044227445.1 Bdellovibrionia bacterium
GTGGAAGTTCTTGTAGCGATATTCCTGGCGGGCACGTAGCCACCATTCGTTGGCGTTTCGGTACAGTTCGGGCGATAGCGTTTCGGCTTGGGCCTCGCGCGCGGCTTTTAGAGCGGCGGAGGTATCCGACATGTCCTGCGTAGGACGCGTGGAGAAAATGGCGCATCCCAAAGGCAGGGCAAAAACGAAAAGAGCCATCCCCAAATGGCAATGGCTCTTCGTTAAAGCTTGAAACCGCACGTTAAACATCAAAAGAGTTAGCGCGAGGTGATGACGAAATTAGCTCGACGGTTCTTAGCGTGAGCTTCTTCGCTCGTGCCTGGGTCAAGCAGGCGCTCTTTGCCGTAGCTGATCGTCGTGACGCGATCGCCGCTGATACCTAGGTCCGAGAGGTATTTACGAACGGCGCCAGCGCGTTTTTCGCCCAGTGCGATGTTGTATTGAATGCCGCCGCGTTGGTCGCAGTGACCTTCAACTTGGATCTTCACGCTGGACTTGTCCTTAAGGATGTCCGCGTTGGCTTTGAGGGTGTTCTTGCCGTCTTCGGACAGAACGAACGAGTCGTAAGGAAAGTTCACTGTCTGAAGGCCCAGCGCGTTTCCGTGGTCCGAATCACCCAAGGTGTTGTCTTCAACCGAGGGAGCGGTCGGCGCGGCTGATTCGTCTGCCTTGTTCTTTTGGCAGGAAGCAGACAGCGCGATCATTGCCATGATGCCAATGCAAGCGATCATTCTTGCGGGGCGGCTCTTGGACTCCAAAACGGTATGGGATTTCATCCAACATCTCTCCTTGTGAATTGAATCTTATCTGGCTGGGCTTCCTGAAAAGTAACCGAGGTATCGGAAAAAGAAAAGCGAAACGGAGGGCGGACTTTCGGATGGTTGGTCCGGGTTTCGGACGAAGGTGTGGCCGAGAGGGCCATAAAATGGGCAAAGAGTTGGCACGAAATCCGCAATTAGGGCCGCAAAAGGAGAAATCGAATGAAAGATTTCAATCGTGCAATTCTAGTAGGTCGCTTGGGCGCAGATCCCGTGCTCAGAGAAACGAAGAACGGGGTCAAAGTAGCTAACTTCCCAGTGGCTACCTCGTCTTGGCGAAAGAGCTCAGGTGAGCCGTCGGAAGCGGCACTAGCGCAAGAAAGCAAGCAAAGCGAGACTCAGTGGCATCGAGTGGTTGCCTGGGGCAAGCAAGCCGAGATCTGTGGGCGATTTTGCCGTAAAGGCTCCACGGTCCTGATCGAAGGCGAGATTCGAAGCCATTCCTATACGCTTGCCTCTGGGGAGGAACGTTGGTCGCATGAGATTCATGCTGAGGCGGTTCATTTCATGGGCCGAAAGCCTGAGCAATTGCCCGTGCCGGCTCCAGTAGAAGTGCCTGCTGCTGCTTCAGTGGCTTGAATCCAGAGATGCGCCAAGGAGGGCGCTTTCTTTAAGGAGCGATCTTAACGAGGTCGCCCACGATCACAGCTCGTGGGTTGAGCGCTGGGGTGCGATCCAAGGGGAGCATCTTCTCTAAGCGCGCGATTGCGGCTGAGGCTTCCACATGAATCACTCTGAGGCGCGCGATCGGAAAGGTCACGTCTTGGTAGAGTTTCTCGGCCATGACGTCGTAGGTCGAAACACGGCGGCTAACCTCGAGGGTCGCGCCTTCGCGCAGGCCTTGCCTCGTACCCATGTTCACGAAAAAGTCTTTTTGAGCGGGGATCTTGGGATCGCCCAGGTCAACGGATTGGTAAATGCTGTAGACGACGAAGTCGGATGCCAGAGCGGTAGGGAAGAAGCTGATCAGTCCCGTGATAGCGATGACAAGAGCCGGTAGGCGCTTGAAAGCTCTTTGGATTGTTTGCCGTACATGGCTTCCCATTTTGCTCTCCGAAAAACCTTTTTTCGAGCCGGGCTTCCATGCACCGCGTCAGGCCTTACTGGCCTGCTCTCAGTCCTCTTTCTCATCGGCTGCATCTCAAACGACTTGAGGCTTTTTTAGCAGCAAAGGAAAAGCCGCCCTTGGCCGATAGGAAGGATTGGATGGCAGCAGCAAGTGGTTGGATTTCCATAGATATCAAGTCCCTCCGGAACGCGACGCGAGACATCGACTTCGACGTCTTTATTCAATTGTCCCCGGATAACTTCGCTCACGTCTTTTCAAGGACCACGGGCTTGGATTACAAGCGCCTGGCTCAGTACATCCAAAAGGGCGTTAAGGAATTGCACATCAAGGCAGAAGACGAAGTCGCTTTTAAGCGCTTCATTTCCAAGCCGGCAACTGAAGTATTAAAGGACCCTACTGCCCCGCAGGAGCGCAAGATCGCCGCTTTGCTCAACATGACCGAGCAGAACATGGCCGAGATCTTTACCCAGATGACGGTAGAGGAAGCCGCCGCCGAAAAAGCCCAGCAGGTGATTCGCGGCTACGTCGAATTGATGGTGAGCAAGCCTGACACTCTGGCCATGATTCTGAGGCTCGTGTCGCATGGCGATTATCTTTATTACCATTCTATCGCGGTGGCGATCTTCAGCATGTTCATCGCGCGCGCATCGGGGCAATCAATCAAAGGATGCTTGAGATCGTCGGAATGGGCGGCTTCCTGCACGACATCCGGATTCGATTCATCTTCCTGCTGGAAGTCGCAGCCTGCCAGAGCTTACCACCGAGCAATGGGTCGACATGCGAAGCCACGTCAAGCTGGGCCTTAAAATGCTCGAAGGAAACCCAGCCATTCCAGATGAGGTTTTCGCTACATCGCCGTCAGCACCATGAGGAGTTGGGCGGACAGGGCTATCCCAACGGTCTTCGCGGACCGGTGATCTACTATCCGGCTAAGATCGTGCCGTGGCTGATGACCAGCGCGCTCATCAGCGTGAGGCCGTTTCGCGCGGCTTACTCCGTCGAAGAAGCGATCGAGATTGTAAAAAGCCTTCAGGAAGTTTGACCGCGAGCTTCTCAAGATGCTCGGCGACGGTGTTCGAAGCCTAAGCAAAAACCGCGCATATTTGTGGTGTAGCAGAGTACCGCGTCCGTGCGCTACATCGCTTGGAAACTTCCTCCCGGCGCGATGAATACTCACTATTAACCACAAATCTCCGCGCCTGAAAGGCAGGAGGAGATTATGCTTGATTCCGGAATAGCGTTTGCGCACTTTTGGCCCTACGCGAACGTATTTGAAAGCGGTAAGCAGGCTCTCGTTGGCGCGGTAGTTGAACACCCAGGGCTGCGTGAAAGACGTGGTCATGTCACAGCCATGGCCCAAGCACTCTCCTGAACGATGGCTTCCATCTTGGCGATCAAGGCGTCGCGCTCAGGGCTTGGGCTCATCCCGTCGACCTTCTCGTAAAGCGCATCAAACTCAGGATTGTTGAAATTGCTCTCGTTGGGACCCGGGGCTTGGTTTTTCCCGTACAGCGCGGTGTAAGCGCTCTGTGCGTCCGGGTAATCGAGCTCCCAGCCGCCATGGCCAAATTGCAGGTTGCCGACTTTTTGCTTCTCAAGCCAGTTGGGAAACGAATTCGGAATAACGGTGATCTTCACGCCGATCTGATCAAACTGCTGGCGAAAGAACTCACCCAGCTGTCGACTTGTCGTATCCATCCCTCGCAGATCGAAATTCAGCGCAGGGAGGTTTCGCTCTGATAACTGCTTTGACCATCAGTTCCTTGGCTCGCGCGAGATTGTAGTCATACAGAATCTTGCTCTTCTCGGGTCGGCCCGCCAGTCCCGGCGGCATCGCATGGGTCATTTTGCGGCCCGTGCCGCTGGTAAAGAGCTCAACCCATTTGTCGCGATCCAGCGCGCTTGAGATCGCTTGCCTGAGAAATTTATCATCAGCAGGGTCCTGCATATTGAAAGTCACGTAGTAGTGCTTGATGCCCAGATCGCTATGAAGCTGGTAGCCCTTGGTGACGAATTCGGGCGTGAGGTTCGAGCGCTCGGTGACGGCCTGATTGAAATGCTCTTTGGGCACCGAAGTGCGATCGAGCTTGCCTGCCATGAAGTTGAGCCAGCGGGGTTGCTCTTCTTTCATGACTTCAAATCGAACTTCGTCGATGAGCGGAAGCTTCTTGCCCTGATCGATAAGGTAGCCCTTGGACCTAAAATGATGCATCGGATTCGGTGGGATAGGTCACTGTGCGGAAGTTAGGATTTCTTTTGAGATGAAAATAATGATTCCGACTCCACTCGGCGAGGAGATAAGGCCCCGTTGTGACGACCTTGTCGGCGATCAAACCATCTGAGTTGCCGTACTTTCACAGCTTCGTGCGCTGCCGGGGAGGCGGTGGGCAGCGTCATCATCAATGGAGTTGCGGATAGGGCTGATTGACATGGATCTTGAGCGTCCACGCGTCGACTTTCTTCAAAGCCCTCGAGCGGCGTTGTCATCGCGCTTCTGCTACAGCTTTTCCAGTCGGCGATACGAGAGGGTTCTTTACGAATTTTTCTCGGAAGGCGTCATAACCGATGACCTTGCCCTCAAACAAGAATCCGCCCATGGATTGCGTGCGGATAGCCAATGCGCTTCAGGTAAAGACATAGTCGTCTGCGGTGACAGCGCGGTCTTTGCCACCTTCGAGCAATGATCGTCCGCAAACTTTCACGTCCTTTCGAAATCGGATCGTGATCGTTTTTTTGGTCTTTGCTCAGCTGCGGAAGGACTCGGCCAGCAAAGGCTCGATCTCGTAGCGCTCGATGATATTGGAAAGGGCCTCAACGAGGTTGCCCAAGACCTCGAAGCTCACCGTGTCGTAGGCGACCGCCGGGTCCAAAGACTTGGCGTCATCTCTGAGAGCAAGCCTGAAATGTTTAGGAGAAGCAAATTCGTGGGAGCGGTTGCAAGCTGTGAAAGCCAGCGTTGTAAGAGCGACAAATCCAATGAGTCTTATTTTCATTTGCGGATCATTTTTCTGATTTGTTCCAATGCTTCTTCTAGTTTTGCGGGGTTTGTTCCGGATGCTTGCGCATGATCGGGTTTGCCGCCGCCTTTGCCGTCAAAAATGGGAGCTACGGTTTTGATGATTTCCGATGCGTTGAGACCCAGGTCCTTTGGGAACTTAGGTCCAAGAGACGCGACCAGGCCCGCTTTGCCGTCTTCGCGCGCTCCAAAAAAGAACGCCCAATCCGGATGAGAGGCCTTCATCGTGTCGGTGAGCTCACGCAGCTGAGCGATGGGCATCGCGGTCATCTCAACGAGAGCAAAAGTCGAACCCACGGCCATTTTGTTTTGCGTGAGGTTCTTTGCTGCGTCGCGCGCCTTCTCCGCGTTCATCTGCTCGATCTGTTTGCGCAGATCCTTTTCAGCTGCCTGCATGCGCTCGATCTTGGTGGGGATCTCGTCGCTTGACGACGCCTTGACCATGTCTCTAAGCCGCTTGATCTCTTCGTCGCGTTTGCGCAGATGCTCGAAGGCCCCTCTTGCCGTATAGGCGATGATGCGCCTAACGCCCGCTGCGATGCCGCTCTCAGAGCCGATTTTGAATAAATGAATATCACCCGAGTTATCGACGTGCGTTCCGCCGCAAAGCTCAACCGAATAGCCGCCGACCGAAACGACTCGGACGCGATCTCCGTACTTCTCGCCAAAAAACGCGATGGCACCCTTTGAGGTGGCTTGGTCTTTGGTCATCTCCTCTTTGGAGACGCGCTCGGCAGCCCAGATCTTGGCGTTGATCAGATCCTCGATCTGCTTGAGCTCGGCTTCGGTCAGAGCTTGGAAGTGAGCGAAGTCAAAGCGCAGCAGTTCAGGAGTGACTAAGGAGCCTGCTTGTTTGACGTGCTTGCCCAGGACTTCGCGAAGCGCCCAATGCAAAAGGTGAGTTGCGGTGTGATTGGCGGCAGTGAGAGCTCGAATCGAGGCGTCGACTTCTTGATTGTAAGCCGTGCCGATCTTCAGAGATCCGCTCGTCAATTTGAGCTTGGCTACGATGAGCTCGGGCACGGGGCGCTGAACGTCGGTAACGAGAGCCTCAAGCCCTGATCCCGTCACGCGCCCGCGGTCACCCACTTGGCCGCCGCTTTCGCCGTAAAACGGAGTGGTTTGAAACAAAGCCTCGACTTCGGCAGGAGCAGTAACTGAGGAGATCTCCTTACCATCCTGAAGAATCCAAAGGCATTTGCCCTGAGCTTCGCCTTTTTCGTAACCCACGAATTGAGGCAGCTGTTTGGCGTCGCGCAGCTTGGCAGCTGTCTGTTGATAGACGGCGCTTAATGCCTCTTCGCCTGAGCCCTTCCAGTGCTTGCGGCTCTCTGTGCGCTGGCGCTCCATGCCCTTCTCGAAGCCAGCCTCGTCCACCGAAACGCCCTTCTCGGCACACAAGATGCGAGTCAGGTCGATCGGAAATCCGTAGGTGTCATACAGCTTAAATGCGACATCGCCAGGAAGCGTCTTTTGGTTGCCGAGTTTTTTAATCTCGTCGTCCAAAAGCTCCAGCCCGCGCTCAAGCGTTCTGAGAAACTGCTCTTCTTCGGCCAGGGCTGCTTTTTCGATGAACGCCTGTTTCTCGACGAGATCCGGGTAGGCGTCCTTCATCTGGTCGATGACAAAGCCGATGGTCTTGTAAAATGTGGGTTTGTTTCCTTCGAAGCGGCGAGTGTATCGAATCGCTCGCCTCATGATGCGACGAAGGACGTAACCGCGCCCTTCGTTCGAAGGCATGACGCCATCGCCAATCAAGAAGGTCGTGGCGCGCGCGTGGTCAGCGATGATCCGAAAAGGTACCGTGTGCGGGCCCGTCGGTCCGGGTGAGACTCCCACGAGCTTACTGATCTTTCCGATGATGTCTTGAAACAGATCCGTGTCGTAGTTGGTCTCAACGTCTTGCAGGATGCTAGCGATGCGCTCTAAGCCCGCGCCCGTGTCCACAGAGGGCTTGGGTAGAGGCGTGAGCTTGCCGCTTGCATCGCGTTCGTACTGCATGAACACGAGGTTCCAAAATTCCATGTAGCGATCGCAATCGCAGCCCATTTTGCAGGTGGGTTTGCCGCAGCTGTACTTGGCGCCGCGGTCGATGAAGATCTCCGTGCACGGGCCGCAGGGGCCGGTGTCGCCCATCGCCCAGAAGTTGTCCTTCTCGCCGAATCGATAGATACGATCGCGCGGGACGCCTTCTTGCTTCTCCCAGATCTCAGCGGCTTCGTCGTCTTTCTCAAACACGGTGACGTAGAGGCGGTCCTTAGGAAGCTTCAGGACTTGAGTGACGAACTCCCATGCAAAACGAATGGCCTCTTTTTTGAAATAATCGCCGAAAGAAAAATTCCCCAGCATCTCAAAGAAAGTGTGGTGGCGCGCGGTGAAGCCTACGTTCTCTAAGTCGTTGTGCTTGCCGCCGGCTCGAACGCATTTTTGCGAAGTCGTGGCGCGCTTGTAAGGCCTGGGGTCTTTGCCCAGGAACACATCTTTGAATTGGACCATTCCCGCGTTGGTGAACAGCAGGGTTGGGTCGTTAGCGGGGATGAGAGACGAGCTCTCGACACGCGTGTGCCCGTTTTTTTCGAAGAATTTGAGGAACTCAGAGCGGATTTGGGCGGCCTTCATAACCCATCGTTTGTACTCGAATCCGGGCTTGTACTCAAGGATTGGGGGCTAGCGTCGGGGTGATTTTGGAGCCTGGGATAGGTTCCCAAGCCATGAGATTGGTCGAGCTATTCAGGGCCCAGGGTTTTTCTCCCGGAATTGTGAAGATGACTGTGATGGATCTTCCTCGGTCCTGCGTAGCTCTTTTTGTATGTCCGCCATGAAGCGAAAGTCCTTCAGAAATATTGCTGCTATTGCTCTACGACCACGCGGGTGGGGAAGTTGCAGCTGGGCGACGCCTTTCTTGAAGCCCATGATAGGAGTCGCAATCTGAAAAAGCTTATTCCAACTATCTTTTTTGTAATCGAGGATCTCCCTACCTGCTTGTCCGTTTTTAGACGCAATTCGATCCGGGAGTGTAGACCAGGCGTTGAGGTCCACGAAGTTATCCGCATTGTGAATGGCCTCTTCCACCATTTTAAGAAGTTTGGCGGGTGTGGGGCATTTTTTGGCTGAGTAAGTCGCGATGGCTTCGCCGTCTTTGTAAATGACTCCGTCGAACCCGGGTGTGTTTATGATGTCCTTTCCTTTCTTGATTCCCGGTAGAAAGACGAGTTTTTCACCGTTATCGAGGTTCGCCGAGTAGCGCTTGGTCATGTCCCATTCATGCTGTCGAAAAATCTCTCGTACGCTACAGCCTTCTCGAAGTTTTGATCGAGACTTCCTCTTCAAGTTGCCGAGAAGGGCTTCAGGCACCTGAATAGTTCCACCTTCTGGGACTTCGAATGTTGTGAGGGCTGGTCTGGGATTTTCCCAATGCCTTCTGAATCACATCCATATACGGATTTTTTTTGACGCTGCTTTTAAGAAGCGCGATTCCAATATCCCTTCTTCGTTTGGCGGTTTCGGCGTCGACTTCGTAAGAAAGGCATTTCTCTGAATAACGGGTTGGAGGTTTGCCTGGGCTGGACGCCAATAGAACCAAAAGCAAGAGCAGGAGATGAATGCGAGAGAGTCCCATCCTCTCAGAATTTTACCCCCAAAAAACCGAAAGCCCAGTCCCCTTGCGGGAACCGGGCTTCGGAGATGCTAGGCTAAAATTGCCTTACTTCTTGCTCTGAGCGTTTGCTGCGAGCTTGGCCGCTGCCTGAGCGCCCTGAGCTGAGCTCTTGGGTGCTTCGGCTGCTGCGGGCTTTGCGATCTGCGCAGGCCCTGCCATCGTAGCTCCAGCTGCTGGCTCGGCAGCTTTTGCCGAAGTCGAAGCTGCTGCCGCCGCTGTTGCGCCCGCTCCTGCGATTCCAGCCTTAGCCAGAACCTCAGCGCGAACCTGCTTCATGATCTCAGGGCGTTCCTTCAAGAACGTGCGAGCATTCTCGCGACCCTGGCCCACGCGTTCGTCTTTGTACGTGTACCAAGTGCCGCTCTTCTCGATGATGTTCATGTTGGACGCGAGATCGAGCAGATCGCCTTCTTTGGAGATGCCTTCGCCGTACAGGATGTCGAATTCGACTTCCTTGAACGGAGGAGCCATCTTGTTTTTGACGACCTTCACGCGCGTGCGATTGCCGATGACGTTGTCGCCATCCTTAAGCGCAGCGATACGGCGAATGTCCAAGCGAACCGAGGAGTAGAACTTCAGCGCGTTGCCGCCCGTCGTTGTCTCTGGGTTGCCGAACATCACGCCGATCTTCATGCGGATCTGGTTGATGAATACGACCATCGTCTTGCTGCGATTGATCGAGCCGGTGAGCTTGCGCAGAGCTTGGGACATCAAGCGAGCTTGAAGGCCCATGTGCGAATCGCCCATCTCGCCCTCGATTTCGGCGCGTGGCACGAGGGCTGCCACCGAGTCGACGACCAGAAGGTCGATGCCGCCGGAGCGCACGAGCATGTCGGCGATTTCAAGCGCCTGCTCGCCCGTATCAGGCTGCGAGATCAAAAGGTCATCGGTGCGAACGCCCAGCTTGCGAGCGTAGTTCACATCCAATGCGTGTTCAGCGTCAACGAAGGCAGCGATGCCGCCTTGCTTTTGCACTTCTGCGATCGCGTGCAGCGTGAGCGTCGTTTTACCCGAAGCTTCCGGGCCATAGATCTCAACGATGCGGCCGCGGGGAAGTCCGCCGATGCCCAATGCCAAGTCCAGGCTCAGGGATCCTGTCGGAATGACGGCGACGTCAGCTCCGACGAGGTTTTCGGCGGTGCCTAGGCGCATGATTGAGCCCTTGCCGAATTGTTTTTCGATGGCTTGAACCGCTAGCTCGATCGCTTTGTTTTTTTGCGAGTTCGCAGTCGATTCAAATCCGTGTTTGGTGGTTTCCATGAATTACGTAGCTCCTTAGAGTGGTGCCCTGAAGCAACGACCGTACCAACAAGCGTGTGGCGTCGCAATGAGATCGAACGTGAGGAGATGAAAAAGAATCAACGCAATGCGTTATCGCTAGAAAACCCAGGTCTGTAGCGCGAAAACAAAACCAAGCGCGAGCGCTCCGGCTGCCAAATCATCCGCGATCACGCCAAAACCCGACGTCTCCTTTTTGGACCATCGGTCCAGTTGTCGGACGGGTGGGGGCTTGAGGATGTCAAACAATCGAAACAAAATGAAAGCGGCCGCGAATTCTTTGGAGGAGCGAGCTGTGGCCGCCGCTAAAAACTGGCCTGCGACCTCATCAATCACGATGCGTTGGTTGTCATGGGACTTCGAGGCGTGATCAAACTCATTTGCTGCCCAGGTCCCCAAGGCAGTCAGCGCTAGCAATACCCCGCCTCGCACCAACCACTCATGAGGTGCATCGATCAGGTAGTAGGCCAGAGCCAGGCCAGGGAGGCTTCCCCAAGTTCCAGGAGCCCAGCGCATGTAACCCAGGCCGCCGGCGGTTGCGATCCACGATGCCGCAAAGATCTTAGGGTCAGGACGGGGAATTTTCATCCGGCCCAGACTCGCAGAAGCTGGGCGCGGTGTCCATATCCTCTAAAAGCAGAAGGTCACCTGAGCTTGGCTCAGGTGACCTTCTTTAAGACATCAGTCTGAAGGCCGGGTTATTCAGCGCTCGAAGACGTTCCGTTGATTTCCTCAAGGAGTTTTTTCGTGTCTTCTTTGGATTTCTTGCGCTTTTCCACCTTTTGCTGAATTTCTTTTTGCTTCTTTTCTTCGGCTTCGCGTTGAGCTTTGGCTTCGGCTTCGCGTCCGCGAGTCGAGATCTCTGCCTTGCTTTGCGTGTCTTTCAGCATGGCTTCAAAGGTTTTGAAGCTGTTCTCAATGCTACCGTCGCAGATCTTAAGGTCTTCAACCGAGCAGACGCGGCTTGGATCTTTGGAAACTTCTTCATCCAATTCAAGGGCCGTCGGAAGATCAGTCGCGCAATTCGTCCCGTGTCCAACAGCTCTTTGAGTGGTTTTGGTGATCACTCTGACAAGAGTTTTGTCGAGCAAGCATTTTGCGATGTTGCTATTGGATTCTTGGAGCTCTTTGCAGAAGTCTCCTGCGAAACCTGATGCATCCAGTTTAACGGAATCTGGAACGCTTACAGTCCATTCGGAGGCGACTTCGATGCTGAACTTATCAATGCCCTCTTTTTCTTCTTTAGAAATGAGGTCGAAATTAGCGACCTCGAGTGAGCGTTTCCTATCGCGCTTCGCGGTGTAACCCAAGACTAAGCGGGTTAAAAAAATCTCGCGTGGTTTTACGCGGCTTACGAGGGGCGCTGCGGCTTGGGGCAGCGCTCGGCTCACGCCCGCTGCTCGGCTCGAAGCGGACTCCAAGAAGCTAGAGTCTCCGCTTAATTCGGG
>JBGAWT010000116.1:0-10851 GCA_044227445.1 Bdellovibrionia bacterium
GTGCCCACGACAGAGACGACAACGTTCTTTAGTCCTTGCCCATCGCCTTGCGCGCTGAGAACGCGGCCAGAAACTGTCGCATCTTTCAGATCCCTCAGATCCGCATGTGTCGCTACGCCGCCTTGAATCGGAAGGACGACCGCGCCACCGCGACCTGTGGATTCTTCGGTGTAATAAAGGATGGCTGTGCCGGGCCCGACGTTGAACCACGCAAAGGATTCGCCTTCGCGATAAGGCGTTGAAAGCACGTGTCCGCCTTTATTGGTTTCCCAGTCTTGGCTCACCAGCTCGATCTTCCAACCGTGTGGAACACGGCCAAAAACAATTCCCATTCGATTCTGAATCGTCTGCCTCATCCCTGTGGCAACAAGGAGGGCTGCATTTTCAGACAGTAAAGGAAGTGAACGAGACGCTCCTGCGGGGGCGGGCGTTTGCGTGTAACTCAAGCTTGGCCAATGCCCCGGGGCTCTCACCTCAACCCAACCCCAGGCAGATGCTCCTTCTTGGGCGGACTCCTCGCGAGTAAATGCTTTCTCCGCGGTCTGGGTAACGGGCGTTTCCCATTCCAGAGCCTCTACAAAAGGTGGCAGGCGTCGCGTGTCTTGGCTAGCCGCCGCCATTTGACTGGATACTCTTTTTTTCTCAGACTCTTTTCGGGGCTGAGTAGTCGGCGTGTTTTGCGCGATACCTTTAATGATGTCTTCTAGAGAGCCCTGAGCTTTGGCAGGGTTTGCAGTCAATGCTCCCAAAACAAGATCAAGCTTGCCCTCAGATTCTTTTTTCTGCGGCTGCTCTTCGCGTATGGGTGGGGGTGCCTGAGCCGGCGGTTGGATATTCACCGTCGCTATTTCCCTCGGCGCTTCCACTGGAACGCTTTGAGTAATCACTACCTTTTCGGGCAGCTCCGGCCTGAGCTCTTCCTTTACGGGAGCTTCCCAGCCTGCGTCCTTTATATGTGCCTGTACTTGGGCCAAGGCATTTGAGTACTCAGCGAGTTGAGTACTCACCCTCTGAACTTGTTCTTGGGGCTGAGGCGCCGCTACGACTTCCAGCGGTGCAACAACCCTCTTCACGAGCTTTGGCTTAGGCGCCTTTGCTATCATTTGAGCAGGGCGAGGCGCCGGCTCCCAGCGATAGACGATCTCATGGGTAATCCAAACTGGTGTTAGCTCAGCTCGATGCTCATGAAGTTTTGGAGCACTGGCAAGAATCTCTTGTTCGTAGCCATGCAAATAGGCGTCACGAACCATCATCCACGCCACGCTCAAATGTTGCGCCCGCGTTTCCGCCTCTTGAGGAGGAGCGGCGGTTTCCAATACGGGTGCCGGTGCCGTTTGTTGTATGACGACTTGCTGCTGAATTTTTACTGGAAGCGCGCGCACGACCGCTTTCTTTTGGGCGCGAGGAAAAATACGTTTTGCGATTTTCTTTTTCGCAGCAGGCGGTGCAATCACCGCAACCGCTGGCGGCGCTTCTTTGATCTCAGGTTTTTCGACCGAGAACTCGACCTTACCTAACCATGCCCAATCTGAGCCCTCTGACTGGAAAGTGACACTAGAGGCCTGTGCCGCGGGTTCTAGAGCGCGAAAAGTTTGAACGAGGTGGCGAGCAAGCTCGCCTGCAGAAACAAAAAAACCAGAGGCAGCTAAGAGCGCGAGCACGCCCCCGGTCACAGAGCCTTGTTTACCGATGGGCGAAATTGTGGGCTGACCGTTCCCTGTCGGCCTCGAGCTTCCTTCCTGGAAGTTCAAGTGCGAATTCACGTTGAGCTGACCCTCTATCACCAGGATAGGGGCAAGGAAGATCGCGCGCAAGCTTGCGCGATAAAAAACTTACGGCTCTGTCGG
Source organism: Bdellovibrionia bacterium (assembly GCA_044227445.1). Lineage (GTDB taxonomy): Bacteria > Bdellovibrionota > UBA1018 > UBA1018 > UBA1018 > JBGAWT01. The sequence continues at coordinate 1,848 of JBGAWT010000116.1, forward strand.
GCGTTCTTACGCGTTACCGACAACTTGCTGACGAATCATCGCGCGCTGAAGCTTCAGCTGATATTTATTGAACGTGTGATCGTCGAGCTCAGACTCGCGCAAGACCTGCTCGGCCTTTTGCTGGGCTTGGCGAGCGCGGTCCGCATCGATTTCGCTTTTAAGCTCGAGAGTTTCTGCCACGACATGCACTTCGGTACGATCCGCATGTGGAATGACTTCGTAAAATCCACTTGAGATCACGCCCTCTTGAAGCTCCCCGCCATGGCCGGAGAGATAAGAAAAAGGCCCCGTTCCCAACGTCCCGACAAAAGCGGTATGACCTGGCAGAATTTGCGCCACGCCTTCGCTCGTTGTGAGCGAAAGCTCGGAGACCGCGATGCGATCTGCAAGCTTGCGCTCGGGTGTCAGGATTGTGACGAGAACGGTGCCCTCTGTACTCATTATGCGAGCTCTTTGGCCTTAGCCATGACGTCTTCGATCGTTCCCTGCAGATAAAACGCCTGCTCAGGAAGATCGTCGTGCTTGCCTTCGCAAATCTCGCGGAAACCACGAATGGTGTCCTCGATCTTCACGAAACGTCCCTTAAGACCGGTGAATTGCTCGGCAACAAAGAACGGTTGAGACAAGAAGCGCTGGACCTTACGTGCACGGGCCACGGTGAGTTTGTCTTCTTCAGACAGCTCGTCCATACCCAAGATCGCGATGATGTCTTGCAGATCCTTGTAACGCTGCAGAACCGATTGCACCAAGCGCGCCACACGATAATGCTCCTCGCCTACGATGCGAGGGTCCAAAACGCGAGAGGTCGATGCCAGCGGATCCACGGCCGGATAAATTCCCAGCTCAGCGATCTGACGTGACAGGTTCGTCGTCGCATCCAAGTGAGCGAACGTCGTTGCGGGCGCCGGATCGGTGTAATCGTCGGCCGGAACGTAAATCGCTTGAATGGAGGTGACGGATCCCTTGTTCGTGGAAGTAATACGCTCCTGCAACTCGCCCATTTCCGTGGACAGCGTCGGTTGATAACCCACGGCCGAGGGAATGCGGCCCAGAAGTGCGGACACTTCGGAACCTGCTTGCGTGAAACGAAAGATGTTATCCACGAAAAACAGCACGTCTTGGTTCTCTTCGTCGCGGAAATATTCAGCGAGCGAGAGAGCCGTCAGTGCCACGCGAGCGCGGGCGCCTGGTGGTTCATTCATCTGGCCGTACACAAGTGCGGTCTTATCGATAACTCCGGCTTCTTTCATTTCATGCCAAAGATCGTTTCCTTCGCGGGTACGCTCACCCACGCCGGCGAATACCGAAAAGCCCCCGTGCTGGGTGGCGATATTGTTGATCAGCTCTTGAATCAAAACCGTCTTGCCGACGCCTGCGCCGCCGAACAGACCGATCTTACCGCCGCGAGCATAAGGGGCCAGTAGATCGACCACCTTAATGCCCGTGAAAAACGGCTGAACAGTTGTCGATTGGTCTTTAAAAGCGGGTGCCGGACGGTGAATCGGATACTTCTTTTTCGTCGTCACGGGGCCCATTTCGTCCACGGGCTCACCGACAACGTTCATGATTCGTCCCAGCGTCTCACGACCCACGGGAACAGAGATTTGATCGCCCATGTCGAGCGCCTGTTGTCCGCGAACCAAGCCATCCGTCGAATCCATGGCCACGCAACGAACGGTGTTTTCGCCAAGGTGCTGCGCTACTTCGAGCGTCAGGTTCCAGGCCCCATCGTTAATGGATGCATTGGCGACCTTTACGGCGTGATAAATCGAGGGAAGCCTTCCGCTCTCGAATTCCACGTCCACGATCGGACCAATGACTTGCTTGATCCGGCCCAAGTTCTGGGGATTTGCACTTGCTGACATACCCTATCTCCTCAACTCCTGCCGCTCGTAGCGGCGTTACTAACTCAGCCTACGCGCTCTCTTTTTGAGACTCGCTGCCTGAAATGATTTCCAACAATTCTTTCGTGATGCCCGCTTGGCGTTGCTTGTTGTACTGCAGCGTCAGCTTGCGGATCATCTCGCCGGCGGTCCGCGTGGCGTTGTCCATGGAGGACATTCGCGCGCCGTGCTCGCCCGCCTGAGACTCCAAAAGCACCCGAAAAACTTGCGCCGAAAAGTGCTTGGCCAAAAGCGCGTCAAACACGGCTTGTACGTTGGGCTTAACTAACGTCCAAGCGGCGTCTTGCTCTTCAGCAGCCGTCGGATCAACCGCGCCCGTATTGAGCGGTAGAAAGTCTTCGACTACGACCTTTTGGGTCACGGCGTTTTTGAATTCATTATAGACGAACTTCACTTCGTCAAAATCGCCGTTCAAGAACAGCTGCTCGAGCTTGGAGGAAAGGCCCTTAGCCTTCAAAAACGTCACTTTACCCGCTGCTTCCGGATAGTTCTCGGCGAACTCGTTCGTTCGAAGCTTCAGCAGATCAAACCCTTTTCGACCCACTGTCGAAACGCGAACCTGCGAATAGCTGGAAGCGTTGGCTTTAATCCATCGCTGCGAGGTTTTGATCGCGTTGCTATTGAACGCGCCGCAAAGACCGCGATCCGAGGTCACTACAACTAAGAGGACCTTTGGGAGATTGCCCGCGACTTCTTCCCCGCTTACTGCTTGGCGCACCCAAGGAGATTTCAAATCGCTGCCCTGAAGGGCCGCCACCTTATGAATCAGCGTTCCGATCTTGCGCGCGTAGGGTCTTTGAGCGGTGATCGCCTCTTGGGCACGACGCAGCTTGGCCGCCGAGACCATTTTCATGGCCTTGGTGGTCTGCTGGGTGTTCTTCACCGTGCCGATCCGCTTTTTGAGGTCCTTCATGCTAGGCATGGGCTCTCAACTCCTCTGCTCAATCGAGCGTTAGGCCGAAAATACCGTTTCAAACGCCTTAAGTGCCGACACGAGCTTTTGTTTCGTGCCGTCTTCGATCTTTCCGCTTTGGACGATCTCCGTAAAAACTTCGGCGTACTTGGTTTCCAAGAATTGGATGAACTGCGTCTCAAACTCCTTGATCTTATCGACCGGAATTTTATCGAGATATCCTTGCGTACCCGCAAAGATCATCACGACCTGTCGCTCGACAGCGATTGGAGCATATTGACCTTGCTTGAGAATTTCAGTGAGGCGGACGCCACGCGCCAGCTGACGCTGGGTTGCTGCGTCCAGGTCGCTTCCGAACTGAGCGAACGCCGCCTTTTCGCGGTATTGCGCCAAGTCCAAACGCAGCGTACCCGAAACGCCGCGCATCGCTTTAATCTGAGCCGAGCCACCGACGCGCGACACCGAAATACCGACGTTCACCGCGGGCCTGACGCCCGAGTGGAAAAGGTCGGTTTCCAAAAAGATCTGACCGTCGGTGATCGAAATCACGTTGGTAGGAATGTAGGCAGAAACGTCGCCCGCTTGCGTTTCGATGATCGGAAGCGCCGTGAGCGATCCCGAACCCATCTTGTCCGAAAGCTTTGCCGCGCGCTCCAAAAGACGCGAGTGTAGGTAAAACACGTCGCCAGGATAAGCTTCGCGACCCGGAGGACGACGAAGCAGCAACGAAAGCTGGCGGTAAGCTTGAGCTTGCTTAGTCAAATCGTCGTAAACGATCAGCGCATGCTTGCCGTTATCGCGGAACCATTCGCCCATCGTGACACCCGTGTAGGCGGCCAAGAACTGAAGCGGAGCTTGCTCGGAGGCGGTCGCCGAAACGACGATCGTGTGATCAAGCGCACCGTACTGACGAAGCTTATCGACAACTTGCGCGACGGTAGATTGTTTTTGGCCAATGGCCACGTAGATGCAGTAAACGCCTTTGCCCTTTTGATTGATAATCGTATCAAGAGCGATGGCGGTCTTTCCGGTTTGGCGGTCGCCGATGATCAGCTCGCGTTGACCGCGGCCAATGGGAATCATCGCATCGATTGCCTTGATCCCGGTTTGAAGCGGCTCTTTAACAGATTGGCGCGTGACGATGCCGGGTGCCTTCACTTCAATGCGACGATGGTGCTTAGCCGTGATCTCGCCTTTTCCATCGATTGGAAGACCTAGGGCGTTGACCACACGACCCAAAAGCTCTTCGCCCACAGGCACCTGAACGATCTGGCCCGTGCGCTTGACGGTCGATCCTTCGCGGATGATCGTGTCATCCCCAAGAATGGCGATACCGACGCTCTCTTCTTCGAGGTTCAGAACCATGCCCTTGACGTTATTGCCAAAATCCACGAGCTCGCCGGCCATGGCTTTTTCAAGCCCATAAACCTTTGCCACGCCGTCACCCACAGTCACGACGGTACCGGTTTCAGCGGTGTCGAGCTTTTTGTCCAAGCTCGCTAGCTGGCTCTTGAGGATCTGTGTGATTTCTTCTGGTCTGATCTGCATACTTCTGGCCTCTCTCATTTCGGGCCCTGCGGCCCTTCGGTCTTTTCAGCTTTTCCAACTGCTCCGGCGGACTGTCGGGCCGCCTCATGGATCTTTTCTCTCATTCGCAAAAGCTGCGACTGCAGCGTTCCGTCATACGTCACGCCCTGAACGGTGACGCGGACGCCTGCCAAAACCTCAGCGTCTATCCGCACGCGGAAGGCAATCTTCTTGCCAAGCTTCTTAGAAAACGCATCCGAAAGCGCGCGCAAATCTTCGGTAGCCATTTCCTCGGCAACCACGAGGTCGCCGCGAATTCCGCCCTGCGCCTGCCAGGCCAGATCTGCAAATGCCTCGGTGATCGGTTCCCAATGGCTCAGCCGATTGTGTGCAGCCAAAAGCCGCAAGAATCGCTCCGTCAAATCAGACATCCCCGCTTTTTTTGCCAACGCAGAAACAAGCAGCTGCTTTTCCTTACGCGTCGTAACGGGACTAAAAAGCGAAACGCGCGCGTCGCGAGATGTGCCGATCATTCCAAAAAAGGCACGGAGATCCTGCTCGACTTGCGTCGCCAACTCCACAGGAGCATGGTGCGAGCCATTGCCGTTTTTCTTGACGTCACTGAGACTCTCAAAAAGCGCCTTAGCGTAAGTCGTGGCGACACTCATTGGCTGCTCTCCACTTGCCTGGAAAACTCCTGCCGAATCCTCATGCGATCGTCGCGAGTTACGCGCTCACGCAAAAACACTTCAGCGCGATCCAAAATCTTTTGGCCCATTTCCTCAACTAAGCTGCCCTTGAAGTCTGCCGCCAGTGATTGGGCGGAAGCATGTGCATCAGAAACAATCTGCTGCGCAAGCCGCTGCGCCTCGGTCACGATCCGCGTGCGGCTTTGCTTGGCTTGGGCGCGAAGCTCCTCGCGAAGCTGGGACTTTTCGGCCTCAACGGCTTTCAACCTCGCGCCGGCTTCTTCGAGCTTAAACTTAGCGTCAGCTAGCTTCTTTCGAACATTCTGCAGCTCGTCACGAAGGGTGACGTGCCGACCCGAAATAAATTCTTTGGCCGGGCCCTTGAGCTTCCAACCCAAGAAACCTAGGAGCAAAGCCAGATTCAAAAAAGGAAGTACGAGTGTCGACACTACGAGCTCCCCTTGGAAAGGAGTTGATCAGAAACAAGCTTGGCAATCTGGTCGCAATCCGCCTCTAGGCGCTTGCGAAGCTCTCCGCGTTGCGCGTCGATCTCATCGATTGTTTTCTGCTGGATTTTTTTTGCTTCTTCGCGCGCTTGCGCAAGCGTTAAAGCTTCTTCTTTTTTCGCTTCTTGAATGAGCGTTTCGACTTCTTTGCGTGCTGCGGCGCGCTCTTCTTGAATCACGCGTTGGTATTCGGCCAATTTAGCTTCGGCCTGCTCGAGCATCTTCTCTGCAGCCTCGCGATCCGCCACAGTACGCTCGTGACGGCGTTCAAAAAGCTTTTGGAATGGCTTGAAGTAAAGCGGTCCAAGAACCAAGAAAAGTGCGGCAATGAGCGCGAATTGATAGAAAAAAGTCGCGTCCAAACCGAGCTGATGAGCGATGTCTGCCACTGCGAAAACTCCCGGGTTGCGCTGTGGCTAACACGCTCCAATTGCGTGGGTAAAGCAAAAAATACTATTTTGGTGGAGCAATAAATGATCGCGCGGGCGCGTTGGGCGAATGCGACATGCGGGAGCTACCTTCAAAGATCACTCCCTCATCTACCGACAGACTTGGGGTCACGATATCGCCCTTAAAAATGGCGGGACGATGGATCTCCACTCGGTTGCGCGCATGAACGGAACCTGCGACTTCGCCGCTGATAATCACGGTACCCGCTTCGATTTGGGCCTGAACACGCGCCCCCTCACCGATGATGAGCGTATCGGGGGTGTAGATCTCGCCGCGAAACGTACCGCCAATGCGAAGCGTTCCCTGAAAGGCGAGTTTCCCTTCAAACTCGCAACCCCGTTCAATCACCCCCGTAACGAGAGGATTTGAGACGGGCGCAACAAGTCGGTCTGGGTGGGCTTCTGCCATGGTCTTTCAATCATGCCCCGAGATGGGGTAGCGCAGCAAGACGCTTAGCGTTGCAGCGTGGAGATGAGGCGATCGAGCTCTTCGCGCGTGTGGTAGTGCAAAACGATCTTTCCGCGTCGATCAGATCCTTTGAGCTCTACCTTGGTAGACCAATGGCGGGTCAGGTCCTGGGAAATTTGATTCATTCGGTTCTTAAGCGCACATCAATTGGTCGTCTGAGGCCTTTTCCTGAGCAAGCTCTTGGTCACCTGCTGCCGCATGGGTCTGCAGATGCTCGACCAGGGCTTCGGCATCCCTGACGCTCATCCCTTTTTCGACGATTTGCTCGCGAGCTCGAAAGTCTCAGCGCGTTATCCTCAAGGCCAAGCAGAACCTTTCCGTGTCCAAAGGACATCCGGTTGGTTTTAAGATCGTCCAAGATTACTTCGGGAAGGCGCAAAAGCCGCAGATGGTTGGCAATCGTCGTGCGATCCTTGCCCACGCGGGTAGCGACTTCTTCTTGGGTGAGCGAGAAATCTTGAGAAAGCTGAAAGTAAGCCATCGCTTCTTCAACACAGTTCAAGTCTTGGCGCTGGATGTTCTCGATTAGGGCCAGCTCCAATACCTCTCGGTCCGTCGAGCGACGAATCACGATAGGAATTTGCTTCAATCCGGCTTTCTTAGCCGCCCGAAGCCTGCGCTCGCCCGCAATCAGTTCGTAGCCCTCAGCCGTCTTGCGAACCACGAGGGGTTGAATGATTCCGTTGGAGCGAATGGATTGCGCCAGGTCTTCGATGGCCGCTTCGTCAAATTCACGTCTCGGCTGAAACGCACCGACTTGAATTTCGTCGATCATCGCCAAGCTAATGCCGGGGTGGCGGTCCTTGTTACCGCTCTCCATGACAGGGGTTGCCGCACCAGCTGCCGATGCGGCTGAGGCCGCCGATTGTTGCGCCTGCGAGGTCTCTGCGCTTGTCGTGGGCAGCGGTGCCATCGCGCCAGGAAGCAAAGAAGCGAGGCCTTTTCCTAATACCGATTTTTGTGCCATGGGGTCTTTCCTTAGAGTACCGATTGAATCGTCGCAGCGTCGGCCGTGGGCTTGGCGCGGGCGAGACTCGATGCTTGCTGCGCGGGCTGATTTCGCGACAGAACTTCTTTGGCCAAATTCAAGTAGGCCAAGCAGCCTTTAGAGTCGATGTCATAAAGCAAGATCGGCTTTCCGAAGCTCGAGCACTCCGAAAGTCTCACGTTGCGCGGGATCACCGAATCAAAAACTTTCGCGCCGAAATGCGTGCGCACTACCTTGACCACCTCGTTGGCTAAGTTATTCCGACCATCAAACATCGTGAGCACAATACCTTCTTGCTCAAGCGCGGGATTCAAACTTTGTTTAATGAGCGAAACGGTGTGAAGCAGCTGAGTAAGGCCCTCAAGAGCAAAGTATTCGCACTGAAGAGGAACCAAGAAGCTATCCGCTGCGTTCAGAGAATTTACGGTGAGAAGCCCAAGCGAGGGTGGGCTATCGACTAAAATATAATCAAACTGATCACGAATCTCGGTGAGCGCTGCTCGCAACTTGCTCTCTCGGGCAAACGCCCCGACGAGCTCGATTTCTGCGCCTGCGAGGTTGGCATTTGCTGGTGCGACAAAAAGCGTCTCAAGTTCCGTAGGAACGATAATGTCCTTGATGGTGCACTGACCAACGAGAGCCTGATAGATCGTACGAGAAGGATCCAAGGCATTTCGATCGATGCCTAAAGCAGAGGTCGCATTTCCTTGTGGATCAAAATCAACAACGAGAACCTTTTTTTCCGCTGCAGCGAGGGACGCCGCGAGATTGATGGTGGTGGTGGTTTTTCCGACGCCGCCCTTTTGATTCGTGATGGCGATAATCTTGCCCATGCATCCCCTACTTGAGCGGCCTTGCTTCTGACTTCAGGCTCCAACTGCGGCTTTGGGGGGCGTCCTTTAACTTGCGACGCCCCCAGAGCTGCGGTTTGTGGTTGTGGTTGGATAACCTGCGAACGACTAGTCGCTCTAAAAATAGGCTACCCGTGGTGATCCAAGAGTTCAACGCTTTTTTCATGACCACTCAGAGAATTTTTTCGGACGACTAATCGAAATGGCGCATCGCATCATGAGTATCTGTTCCACGTAGAACATGTCTAGGCTCTGACTAGTCGGACAATTCGAAGCTTTCTGCCTGTTGGGGGCTCGTAGGCGTGCTCACCTGAGACCTGAAGCTCCTTTTTGTAAGGAGACTTTTTGAACTCGTCCCACTCTTCGTCCCATCCCGGACCCTTGAGCAGCAAGATATTGTTCCACGTAGAACGCTTTCTAAACCAAGGGTAGATCTTTTCGATCTTCCCAACGGCGCGAAAAACAAGGCTGCCTGCTTGCGTTGTCGAAATGACCCTTTCTCCCCGCTCCGCGGCCACCTGGCAGTCAGAAAGCCCCAGCGCTTTTTGAGCGTCCTCTAAAAATTTGGCCTTGCTGCGCTCTGCTTCGATGAGTAGCCAGGGCCTGGGGTAGAGCGCCGCAGACAAAAGCCCCGGAACACCACCTCCTGAGCCCCAATCTACGGCTCGAGACTCAATCCAGCCCGTCTTTTCAAGTTCAACCACATCC
>JBGAWT010000117.1:0-10920 GCA_044227445.1 Bdellovibrionia bacterium
GGGGCTTGCCTTGGATCTCGCGGATCGCGTCTTCTAAGAGCTCCGTATAAAGGTCAAAGCCCACCGCAGCGATATGGCCAGATTGCTGGGCTCCGAGCAGATCGCCGCCGCCGCGAATCTCTAAGTCGTGCGAGGCGATGTTAAAGCCGCTGCCCAGCTCGACAAACCGCTGGATGACCTCGAGGCGTTTTTTAGCGTCTTCCGTGATTCCAAGCTCCGCAGGGATGAGTAAGTAGGCGTAGGCGCGCGCCTGTCCTCGGCCCACGCGTCCGCGAATTTGATACAGCTGCGCTAACCCAAAGGCGTCGGCCCGGTCCACGATCAGCGTGTTGGCCGAAGGAAGATCAAGGCCCGATTCGATAATCGAAGTGCAAACTAAGATCTGCGAGCGCTTTTCGTAAAACTCAAGCATCGCTTCCTCAAGCTTGCCCTCGGCCATCTGCCCGTGAGCGATGGTGATCTTGGCTTGGGGCGCAAGCGCCTGAATTCGACCCGCCGTTTCTTCGATGGACTGCACGCGGTTATGCACAAAAAAGATCTGGCCTCCGCGCCTCAGCTCTTGTTCGATGGCGCGGCGGATGAGGTCCTCGTCGTACTTGGACACGTAGGTACGAATCGGAAGCCGATCGACGGGCGGCGTGTTGATGAGCGAGATGTCCCTCAGTCCCGAAAGAGCCATGTGCAGGGTTCTTGGGATGGGCGTGGCTGAGAGCGTGAGCACGTGCGTGTTCACGCGCAGAGTTTTGAGCTTTTCTTTGTGCTCAACGCCAAAGCGATGCTCTTCGTCGATGATGACAAGGGCCAAGTCTTTGAATTTCACATCTCGGGACAAAAGCCGGTGCGTGCCGATTAATATATCGATCTTGCCTTGGGCTGCGGCGTCCAAAATTTCCTTTTGCTTCTTTGCCGGTTTGAAGCGCGAAACGCTTTCGATGTTCAGCGCAGTGTCTTTAAGCCTGGTGCGGAAGCTGAGCTCATGTTGATGGGCTAACACCGTCGTCGGTACGAGTACGACGACTTGCTTCCCTTCGGTGGCCGCGCGGAAGGCGGCTCGGATGGCGACTTCGGTTTTGCCGTAGCCCACGTCACCGCAGATCAGGCGGTCCATCACGCGGCCTGAGGCCAGGTCATCGATTACGGCGTCGATCGCTTTGGCTTGGTCAGGCGTTTCTTGGTACGGAAAGCGCGCTTCGAATTCGCTCATCACTGCGTCGCGAGTAGCAAAGCGCACGCCGGGGCGGATTTGGCGTTCGGCGTAAAGCTGAATGAGATCGATGGCCAGCTTCTGGACCGCTTCTTTGACTTTTTCTTTGGCCTTGTCAAAGCGACCGCTGCCGAGCTTATCGAGCATGGCCTCGGTACCTGAGCCCACGTACTTTTGAACAACGTTGAGCCGGTACACCGGCAGGTAAAGCCGGTCTTTATTTGCGTACTCCAGATGCAGAAAGTCGGCGGGAGCGCCTTGGAGCTCCAGACGCACGATCCCGACGTAGCGCCCAATGCCATGATCGACGTGCACCACCGCATCCCCCGGCGAGAGGTCAGCCAGGTTTTGCAGCCCCGCCCAAGCTTCGGACGCTGTTTCTTTGGCTCGGGGCTTGGAGGTGGCGCCACGCTTCGTGCCTAAAAGCTCGGCGTCAGTGAGCACGATCCAACCTTCGGCAGGCCAGCGCACACCTTCTGTGAGTGCGCCTTCAACTAGCGTGATCGTTCCAGGTTCGGGCTGCGCGGTGCCCAGGTCTTTTTCCTGAAGAGGAGCGAAGCCGCGTTTTTCTAACAAAAAGCGCGCGCGCTCAAGCTGCGATGGCGTGGGTGCAAAGATCAGCGTCTTGAACCCCTGCTTGCGCCACAGCAAGAAGCGCTCCTCAAGTGCGCTGAGATCTTTCTTGGACGTGTTGGCAAGCTCCGTGTTGAGCGTGGCTTGCACGGTGTGGCGAGTGGTCTCGGATTTCTGGGCGCCTGGCGTTGGGGCTTCTGTGGGCTCTTCGATCTCGCGCAAATCCGCAAGCGCGACGCGATCGAAATAAAGCAGCGAATCGGAGCGAAGAGCAGGCTCGACGCGGTCTTTCCACCGGAAGAGCTCCTCTGGGCGTGGCAACAGCGTGTTGGGCGAGTAGTCTTCTTGATACTCGATCAGAAGATCATCCCATGACTGCAAGCACCCCATCTCGTCCACCCAGCACGCCCCACCCCATTGCTTGAGCTGCAGGTGGTCCAGTGCGGTGGCGATCTCCTCGTAAACAAACGGCGCCCAAAAAGCCGAGCGCTCCGAGTAGTAGCCCGCTGCGATTGTTTGAAGGATCGGATCACGCTCGGTGCGCGGAACACCGGCTTCGTCGGCGCGGGCCTTGATGCGATTGCGCGCGGCTTGTACGGAGCCCGCGTCTAAAAGGGTTTCGCGAGTGGGCGCTATGACCAGACGCTTGATCCCCTCGCCTTCGGTTGCGCGCTGAGAGCGCGGGTCGAAAAGGCGCATGCGCTCGATTTGGTCATCAAAAAATTCGATCCTAACGGGCTTAGGAAGGTGGGGCGCAAAAACATCCAAGATCTCGCCTCGTAGAGCAAAGGTGCCGGGGTCTTCGACCGTATCCGTTTTGAGATAGCCCATCTCAGTGAGGCGCAAGGCCCACTGGGCGCGCTCAAGTGCTTGGCCACGCCATTGAGCGGGTTCTCCGCTCGCACAGCCCACGCAAAGCTCCAAAAAGCGCTGCACGGGAATCGTTTGCTGGCTCAGCGCCTGGGGTGTGCAAAACACGACGCAGGGGTTTTCACTAAAGTGAATTTTCTGAAGAGCGGCTGCGCGATCAAAGCCCACTCGCATCGAGGGCGCGATACCGCCCCAGGGCGAGCTCTCCCATGCGGGCAAGTGAATCGACTCAACGGGTCCCGGGAGCGCCCAGCGCGCAAGCAAGGAGAGATCCGCGCTCAGCCGTTCCGCCACGTCCTCAGAAGGACAAAGCACCACGAGGCTTCGCTGTTCCTGTTGAGCGAGGCGGGCGGCGATCCACGCCGGAAGGGAGCCCGTCGCGCCGTGAACGCGCACGGGGTCCTGCGCTCTAAAGCGCATGACCGAGCGAAGGATGTCGGTAGCCGTACTGGATTTGACGCTCACGGCCAATGACGTAGCATTTTTGTGATTCCGTTGACAGGGGGACGTCGCTCCAAGAAGTAGCCTCTTGGGATCGCGGAGAAACCCAAATGACCACGCGGAGTTGGGAAGCTTATTGGCTTGTCTTTCTCGCGGGATGGCCTGGGCATCCCCTTGTTCTTAGCTCTTTTGGCGCGCGCGCTGGGTCAGTTGGTCAAACCGGCACTTATTGGAGCGAGCAGACGAGGCGAAGCCTTCACGCAAACGCTCAGGCGAGCTTGTAGCCATCGGCCAGCGCATGAACGTGCGGTTTTTCTTGGCCGCCGGCGTCGCGCTCACTCTGATTGGCGGGATGATTCATGACACCCGTATTTGGCCATTCAGCGCAGAAACCGTCAGACGCGCGCCGCAATCGTCGTTACCGCCCTTACTCTTACGGTGGCCTTTGCGCTGTTTTACGCCACGAAGAAGGGCGACCGCAAGTGGACGGCGCAAAGCCGCGGCTCAAGGCGAAGGGCTAATCCGTGGCAAAGAGCTGGCGTGATCACCGCAGTTTTAGAGAGCTTCTTGAAATGGTCGCGCAACCACTCGTTTTTGGTATGCATCAGTTAGCGGCGGGTGTTGCGCGGACGGAAATAATGCAGGCCCAAAGCTGCCGCTACGATCTGGAGCGATTCGGAACGATCCCCCAGGCAGACCCAAGGCAAGCGGATCTGCTGATCGTCACGGGCGCTGTTTCTTACAAGGCAATGGCAGAGATCCGAGCGATCTACGATCAAATGCCCCACCCCAAGCACGTGATTGCAGTGGGTTCTTGCGCTGCGGGCGGAGGGGCGTTTTCCCCAGACGTGAGTTACTGCGTGATGCCCGGAGTGGCTCACGTACTTCCGGTGGACGTGTACGTTCCTGGTTGTCCGCCCAGGCCCGAGGCCATCATGAACGGCTTGATCGCCCTTCAGGAAAGGATCCATGGAGTCGGGCGCGCGTTGGAATAGCATCAAAAAACTTCTCGAAGGCCAGGTGCTGGATTCGTCCAAATTTGGTCGCGGCAACGACCAAATGATCTGGGTTAAGTCAGGGGAGCTTGCCGATGCGCTAGCCGAGCTTCAGGGATATTCGGAGTGCCCCTTTGACTGGCTCGAGGGACTGACAGCGATGCATGTGGACCAATCCATCGCCCTCACTGTGTTTTTGCGCTCCACCACGACGAGCGAAACCCTCATCGTTCGTTGCTCCGTTGAGATCAAGAAAAGCGATCAACGCCCGGCGCTTCCATCGATTGCAGGCGTGTTTCCCTCGGCGCTCATTCAAGAAGGCGAGATCAGCGAGCTCTTTGGGGTTCAGTTCACCCGCAAGGACGGATCTGAGAGCTTGGATGCGGCAGCAAGGCTTTTGCCTCCAAGCTGGGAAGGCTTCCCTCTTCGAAAAGACTATGCGTTTCCGCGCGAAGTCTTGGGCGTGAGCCACGTTAGGAAGGAGGCGCGCAAGTGAGCTTGGACTTCCTTTCGACCGACCCGGTTCGTTACAGCTTAGGGCCCTATCACGCGACTCTTCCGCGGGGCTTGAAGCTGGATCTGGAGTTGGATGGAGATCGCGTGGTGAGCGCGCGGCCAGTGCGCGGCTTTTTTCATCGGGGCCTGGAAAAGGCTATGGAGCTTCAGTCTTGGGCGGCGCTCATCGCTTACGCCGATCACCTGGATCCAGACACGGCGATTTTTCCTGAGGTTGCGGCGGCGATGGCTGTTGAGCAGCTGGCCTCTATCGAAGTTCCGCCCAGAGCGGTTCGAGTGAGAGTGGTTTTGTGTGAGCTCTCGAGGCTCTCTTCTCACCTGCTTTATCTCTCGCGCATGGCGCAAGCCAGCGGTGCTGAGGCGGCGTTTCACTATTTCATGCGCGATCGCGAGAGGATCTTAGATCTGTTTGAGCTTTTGACGGGCTCACGCTTTAGCCACGGGTTTGTTTGTTTTGGCGGAGTTAGGGCGGACATCACCGAAGGGTTTATCGAGCGCGTGAGCGAGTCGTGCGATTTGTTGCGCTCTCGTACGCGCGAGCACAACGAAGTCATGACGATGAACAGCTCGTTTCGCGAGCGCGCCGAGGGCTCGGGTTGGCTTTCGCGCGAGCAGGCGATCCAATACGGCGCAAGCGGGCCAGTGGCACGCGCTTCGGGTGTCGCTTTGGATTTTAGGCGGCAGGGCACCCCGATGGGGTACGAAAAGATCGATTTTGACGTTCCCCACGGAAGGCCAGATAAGGTGCAGCGGGGCGGCGCCGATGTTTTTGAGCGACACCTCATTCGAATGCGCGAGATCCAGGAGTCCATAAAGATTCTCAAACAAGCCACGGATGCGTTCGAGCCGGGACCTTTTCGCGCTCAGTTATCGCGCGGAGAGTGGATCCCACCGCGAGGAGAAGCTTTTGTCAGGCTTGAGAGCCCCCGGGGCTTGCTTGCCTGTCATTTGATTTCGGATGGCGAGCGAAGGCCCTCGCGCGTGGACTTTAAAACGGCAAGTCAAGCGCACCTCTCGCTCGTCCCCTCCCTGCTCGTCGGAGAGCCGCTTTCGGATGTCGCGATGCTCTTGGCGAGCCTGGACATCAGCATGTCGGAGGCGGATCGATGAACGGATCGTTCTGGCTTCAGAATCTGCTTTTGGACGTGGGCGTAGAGCCCAATGAGCCTTTTTTGTGGCTGCTTCGTGTGCTCGCCCTTCTTGCTTTGCTGGGCTGTGTGCTTGTTCCGATGAATTACCTCAACGTGCTTTTGTCGCGAAAACTCGCTGCGGATCTTGAAGCGCGAGTCGGCCCAAATCGTGCGGGACCGCTTGGACTGGGCCAACCGATTGCCGATTTTTTTAAGCTTCTTGTCAGGGCCGACATGGGCCCCGGCTCTTTTAAGAAAGAAATCTGGTTTATCCTCGTTCAGTTTGGCGTTTTTAGCACGTTGGCCGTAATCCCCATGGGAGCTAACGCGCTTTTGGTTCAGACGGAGTTTGGCGCGCTTCTTCCGCTTTGGTCCGTCTTGCTCTTGGCGCTCGGGACGCTTTTGCAGGGTCTTTCCTCCAGAAGCGTCATTGGGTGGATTGGCGGGGTGCGATTCGTTTCGCAAGTGATCTCGGGGGTTTTTCCGGCCGTGCTTTGTCTTCTTGCCGCAGGTACGCGCGCAGGAGGCTTTGGCTGGGCTTCGCTTGCAGGCTCGCAAGGGGCGTTTCCCCACCAATGGGCGATCTTCTCGCAGCTCCCCTTTCAGCTCATTGGGTTTGTGGCCTTTGTACTCTCTGGGCTCATTTTGCTGGGATACCCGCCGTTTGACACGGCGTTTTCGGCGCCTGAGCTGCCGGGCGGAGTCTTGGGCAGGCTTTCGGCGGTGCAAAGCTTGTGGATGCGCTTCGGAAGGTACTACGCGGCGTTTTTTTGGAACCTCATCGCCGTGACCGTTTACTTGGGTGCTTGGAAACTGCCGGACTTTTTTGAGAACCTCATCGGAGGCCCGCAGAGCTTTGCAGTGAGCTGCGCACAGGCAGCCGTGCTGGTTTTTAAGACCCAGCTTCTCATGCTCATTGAGACGTGGGTGTCCATTTCGAATCCCAAGCTCAGGGCTAACCAAGTGACGGATTTTTGCTGGAAGGTCTTGGGACCTGCATCGATTGCATGCCTCTTGGGCGCAGTCCTTTACGTGGTGGTGATCGGATGAGGCGCGAGCAACCCGCATCAGTCATGAGCGCGGTGAGCGGATTTTGGCGTCGCACGCTGGTTGCGCTGCTCTCTGTTTTTCGCTCCTGCTTAACGACAATTCCGTATCTCTTTCGGTGGGGTGAGTTTCGCAGGGAGGTCACCGAGCAGTATCCTGACCCCATCTCGTCGCGCACGCCGGAGGATCTGCCGCCGCGCTCGCGAGGGCTTCTTTATAATGACATCGATCGCTGCACGGGATGCCGCGAATGCGAAAAGCAATGCCCCGTGCGGTGCATTCGGATTGAAACGGAGCCCGGGGCGGATGCGGCCAAGAAATGGGTATCCGTTTTTGACATCGATTTCGCGCGCTGCATGTTCTGCGGGATCTGCCAGGAAGTCTGCGAGCCGCAGAGCTTAGTTCATACGCGGCAGTACGAAGGCGCCGCCTACGCGCTGTCGGACTTGGTTGCTAGTTTTGGGCGTGGTCAGGTGACGCAGGAGCAGCGCTCCAAGTGGGCAGCGATGCGCAGACTCGCCGATTCGGAGGAAGAAGAATGATTCCTCATGAGCTTTGGGTTTGTGCGCAAGCCGCAGCGATTTTGGTGATGTCCTTTCTTGCAGCCGTCTCCAAGACGCGTCGTACGGGGATCATTCTATTCTGGCTATCCAGCGTCGTTTTCGGCGCGATCGTCCTGGCCGAAGGCCAAGAGTTTTTGGGCCTAGTCTTTTGGATGATGGCGACGCTTCAAAGTCTCGTACTGCTTTTCTTCTCCCTGCTTTTTGGCGAATTCGAGAGCGAAGAGGGCATGAGCTGGATGCTTCGAAAAGAAGGCGAAGACGCGGCAACTGGTGTGCCTGCCTTTTTGGGTCTGGCGCTGGCGATGGCGCTGGCTGCGATCTTTTGTCTTCCGTTTATTCGCTCGGGCGCGGATCTATTGAGCGTCCCGCAAGCGGTAAGCGGAGGATTCGGGGCTGCGCTTTTGAGGGATCATTGGTTGGCTCTGCTTTTTGTCGGCGTATTTTTTGCGGGCATCGGGAT
The DNA here is from genome assembly GCA_044227445.1 of Bdellovibrionia bacterium. Taxonomy (GTDB): domain Bacteria; phylum Bdellovibrionota; class UBA1018; order UBA1018; family UBA1018; genus JBGAWT01. The sequence continues at coordinate 7,800 of JBGAWT010000117.1, forward strand.
TGGAGCCGGGGTGATTTCGCGCACGGATGGGGCGACCGAACCTGGAAGCGAGGGCTCGGGGCGATGATCTTGATATTTGGTTGCATGGTCGCTGCAGTCGGGCTTGCTGGGCTTTGGATGCGCGAATCGATGTTGGGCGCGCTCTTGGGTGCGCAGTTTGTCTTTTTGGGCCTTGCGCTAGCGCTTTTCGGGGCAGTCCCCCAAGCAAGCCAAACAGCAAGGCTTACCGATGGGCCTACGCTCGTGTTCATGGTGCTTCTGGTTCAGACAGGAGCGTTAGTGGGTGGATTTGCGCTGGCCGTTCGGCAGTTTTATCTCAGGCGTCGTACGCGGCTTAGAGATCTGGGGACGATGAAGCAATGATCGATCTTCATTCTCTTTTTCAGATTCGGCAGGGATTGCTTCTTGCGGGGTTGCTTTGCGCGGTTCTTCCCCTGCTTTTTTCAAGCGTTCGCGGAAGGGCTCGGATCACAGCCGTGCTCGTGGCACTGTCATTGTGCTGGTTTGTCCTAGCGATCGCAGAGCTCACGGTGCTTCATGAGAGCACAACGGTTTTCGAAAAATGGGTTTCTTGGATCGCCGACAAGCGAGCCGCAGATGCGCTTTCGATTAGTTGGGTGATTGATGGGCTTTCGTCAGGCGTGCTTTTAGCCATCGGCGCGACGCTTGCGCTTTTGGTTCTCTCCCTCAAGGACAATGAAACAGAGGCCAAGCCCGAGCGCTTGGCTTCGGCCATGGTGCTTGGCGCGGGAGCCGTGGCTTTAGCGGCACTCTCGAACTCAGCGACAGCGTTTGTTCTCGCTCTTTGCTTGCTTTGGTTCTCTCAGCTTTTGAGTTTTGGTTCGCGTTGGGACCAATCCTCTGAGGCCGATGCATTGGGCCGGCTGCTCAGGGATTCCTGGGGGGCGCTTGCTTTTACGCTCGTGGGCGCTGTGGCGATGGCAACCCAAGGCGGCGCAACGCGCTTGGGCACGGGCGCGCCTGTTTCGTGGGTTGGGGCGTTTTTCGTGGGATCGGGCGCGGTATTGCTGCTTCGTCCGCTTTTTCTCTCGAGCTGGGTGTCGCGCATGGGTGGGTTTGAGCCCTTGCTGCCTAAGCTTGCCGTGCTCGTTTGGTTTCCCGCTTGGGTAGCAAACCTGATGCTTTGCAGATCCGCCGGAGTGATTCACGAGGCGGGGCTTTCGGAGCTTTTTTCGATCGTCTTGCTCGCGGCCGCAGCAATCAATGCTTGGGCTGCGGCACTTGAGCTTGGAACTGCGCCCGGCGTAGTTCGCATGACGCTCGCTGGCTGGCTTTTGAACGCCGCGATTTTAGTCGGCTGTACAGATGCCGTGGGATCGGCTCGTGAGATGCTCTCTGCCCAGCTCATCTCGGGCGGACTCCTTGTTACGGCAGGCAGCTGGACGCTTGCCAATGCGCTAAAGGCAGTCACAAGCACGGCCGAAAGCCTTCGCAAGCGTGCGGGTTGGTGGCGCATGGGGGCTGTAATGGCTGCAGCCGGTCTGGTTTTTTCGCCGGGCTTTCCAGGCTTGGGATACTTCGGTGCCTGGAGTGCGGCGCTCGTGCAAGAGCCGTGGCCGCATGCGCTTAAGGTTTTGGGAGCGGCCTGGGTGGGCGCGATGTGGCTCGTGAGCGTTCAGTCCACGAAACGAGCCAGCGACTGTGTGCAGGTCGGTTGGCCTTCAGTCGTTGCGCCGCTTTTGCTGACGCTTGTCGCAAGCTCCGCGCTTTTGACCGGCGATCTTTTTGGCTTAGCCTCGCTCGGAATGTCTTGGGATGAGTCCTGGAGCGGAGCGCTGCGGGCGGCTTCGGGATTTGCCGCACACAGCTTTTTTCAAACCGAGGATCAAAAGTCGGCGGCGCTCACCGGTGCCGCAGCTTGCGTGGGGCTGACTCTGACGCTGGGTTTTTGGATGGGGCGAAATCGAGGCCAAATGTGGCGTGATTTTTCCTCGCGTTCTCCCCGTGCGTTGATGATGGCGCGCAAGGGCTTTGGGTCTCAGGTCGTAGGCGAATGGCTGGAGCGGGCACTGATCCCTTGGAGCACGCGCGTGCTGGAAACAGCAGAGCGTCTCAATGCGCGCTTCGGAGTCGCGGCTCTCACGCGCAAGGGGCTGGATTTTTGTAGCGATGGACTTTCTCGCTTGGATCGCCAGTATCGCGAGCTTTTCGATCGATTCTTTCGCGGCGGCGTTTCGGCGCCAGGCCAGGCGCTTCAGGTGTTTCAGACGGGCGACGCCCGGTGGTCGATGTTTTTTGGCGTTGGTGTGTTTGTCTTGGTGTTGTTAAATCTGCTGCTGCGAGGATCTGGATGAGCGAACTATTGGTTGCCGCTGTCGCATTGCCATTTTTCGGGGCCATTGTTCATGGTGTCCTCCCCTCCTCCGGGCAAAAAGGGCGGGTTTCGTTCTTTTACGGCGCGGCCGCAGCCCTGCTCTTTAGCTTGGGCTCCAGCGCGCTGACGCTGCTTTTGCTCAGCCGCCTCGGTCACGTTGCTGACGTGCAGGCACCTTTTGCTCTAGATTGGCTCTCAAGCTTTGGAATTCGCGTGGAGCTGGGCGTGGACGGGCTCAATGCCCTTGTCTTGCTGCTGCTTGCGGTGCTTTTTCCTGTCGTGATCACTCTGGAGTGGATGCGCGGAAAAGGCCGGCGCGGCGTGTTCGCGCTGCTGTTGCTTCTCCAAGGTGCGCTCATGGGAAGCGTCGTGGCGCGCGATTTGTTTTTGATCTTTGCCTTTTGGTCGCTCAGCGCTGTTCCGGTTTTTTTGCTCGTTGGGATTTGGGGTGGGCCCGAGCGAGAGCGCGCAGCGGTGCAATGTGCGGCGTCTTCCTTTTTAGGAAATGCGCTGCTTTTAGCCGGCATCATGGTGGCGTTTTATTTCTCCGAGCCGCATAGCTTTTCGTTGAGAGAAATCCCGGCCGGAAGCTTTTCTGGAAAATTTGTCGAGGCGTTCGGTGTTTCGATCTCAGTGGCAGATTTGATCCTGGGGCTTTTGGGCCTGGGGCTCGTAGCAAGGCTTCCCATCTGGCCGGTGCACGGCTGGTTTTTCCGGGTTGTGGACGAAGCTCCACTTACCGTCTTAGGCGTCGTCGTGGGTGCGATGGTTCCCGTGGGCCTTTAT
>JBGAWT010000118.1:0-10252 GCA_044227445.1 Bdellovibrionia bacterium
GGGCGCGGTTTGCGATGTGTTGATCACACACCGCTAAATTCGCCAGGCCCTGGGGAACATCCTCAAGACGTCCGAGGAAATCATGACTCGAATCATCATTGGATCGGTGCTTGCCGTGCTCCTGGGAAAAAAAATGGGATTTGAGTCCACGCGCTTTTTAGGGCGCTTGGCCGTCTCAGGGTTCTTACGCGAAATCGGCTTAGGCCTGCTGCCCGAAGCGCTCGCTCAAACGACGGACCCCCTCACTCTTCCGAAAGAAAAGCAGGAACAGTATTTTCAGCACCCGAACCTGGGCAGCCAGATGCTCAATCGCGTCAAAGGAATCCCGACCGAAGTCGTGCAAGCCGTTGCTCAATTCCATGAGCGCTGCAATGGAACAGGCTACCCGCAAAAACTCAAACGCCCCCAGATCATCACGATTGCCAAGATCTTGACGCTAGCCGACGCTGCGTACACCGAGGTCTATTCTCAAGCTCCGCGTTGGGACAATCTCTCCTCGTTTATTTTGAGCGTCAAAGACGGCCAATCGGACGACTACGATCGCGAAATTCTGGCCAAGCTAAAAACCTAAGCGCTTTTCGTTTCGCGATCCGCATCCTCGCTTGTGGAACAACGGCTGCTCCATTAATCTAAACCTATGGAAAAATTGAAAAACCTCTTCAAGGCCAAGGCCGACCAATTGGGCGCCGAGGTCAAGGATCTCCTCAAGGACCAAGGCACCAAGAAGATCGGCGAAGTTCAGCTCTCGCAAATCTACCAGGGCATGCGCGGAATCACCGGAATGGTGTACGAAACCTCGCTTTTGGACTCCAACGAAGGCATCCGATTCAGGGGCTTTTCAATTCCCGATCTCCAAAAAAAACTTCCGAAGGCTACCGGCGGCACTGAACCGCTTCCCGAAGGGCTTTTCTATCTGATGCTCACCGGTGAGCTGCCCTCCGAGCAGGACGTGAGAGACCTCAGCGCTGACTGGCAAAAGCGCAGCAAGCTTCCTTCGCACGTAACCAAGACTATCGACGGCCTGCCCGAATCGGCGCATCCCATGACCCAGTTTGTGATCGGCGTGATGGCGCTTCAAACCGAGTCGCAGTTCTCCAAGCAATATGCGGCCGGCATGAACAAAAAAGATTATTGGTCTTACGCCTACGAAGACTCCATGGACCTCATCGCCCGTCTTCCTCAGGTGGCGGCCTACGTGTACCGACGCAAGTACCGTGGCGGAAAAGACATCCAACCCGACTCCAAGCTCGATTGGGCCGGAAATTTCGCGCACCTCTTGGGATATTCCGACAAGGGCTTCCAAGAGCTCATGCGCCTCTACCTCACGATTCACGCTGACCACGAAGGCGGCAACGTTTCGGCGCACACGACTCATCTCGTGGGCTCGGCATTGAGCGATCCGTACCTTTCTTTTGCCGCCGGCATGAACGGCCTCGCGGGTCCCCTGCACGGGCTCGCCAACCAAGAAGTCATCAAATGGATCTTCGAGATGCAGAAAAACTTGGGCACCGAAACTCCTTCGGCTGACCAGATCCAGGATTACGTCAAAAAGACTCTGTCCGAGGGCAAAGTCGTCCCAGGATACGGACACGCCGTGCTTCGTAAGACGGACCCCCGCTTTTCGGCGCAAGCGGACTTCGCCAAAAAACACATGGCCAATGATCCGCTCGTCAATACCGTGTGGCGCATCTTTGAGACCGTGCCTCCGATTCTCCAATCCTTGGGCAAGATCAAAAACCCGTGGCCCAACGTGGACGCCCACTCAGGTGCCCTGCTTCTGCACTACGGCATGAAAGAATACGATTATTACACCGTGCTCTTCGGTGTAAGCCGCGCGCTCGGCGTGCTCTCGGCTCTGATCTGGTCACGCGCTCTGGGTTTTCCGCTCGAGCGGCCCAAGTCCGTCACGACCGCTTCGGTCAAGGGCTGGCTCAAGGGCGAAGACCAAATCTGGGGCGAATGAGCGACGGAGCATTACGCGATGAGCTCCAAATTTCGTACCCCTGAGGAAACTCGGATCTGGTTTTTTAGGATCTGCATTCTTTCCATCGGGCTGGCAGCTTTCATCAATAACGGGCTTGAGCTTCTCTTCCGCAGCTCTCCGGGGCCTATTCCGTGGATCAGCTTCCTATCGGGAATCTTCTTCATGACGGTGTTGCCGCAGCTCACGCCGCGCTTTATCTCGCTGCAGCGGCTCGCGCCCGTCCTCGTCCTGGGCGGCATTCCCTTGGTTGCGGCCGCGATCTTTGCCCACGCCGGAATCCGATCGCCCATGGTCATGTGGTACTGCGTGCTTCCGGTTTACGCCGAGCTGTTCACGACTAAGCGAGTGACAGTGGTGTGCGGTACGCTCACGCTTGCGGCCATGGGCCTGATGACTTACGCCGAGGGCATTGATCTTTGGGGCGTGACAGCGCGCTACACGGAGGTCCCGCTTTGGCATGAGGTGATTGTCACGCTCACGACGTTTTCCAACATCGCCGTCTCGGCGTACTTCGTGCTCATCCAGAAGCACTCCGAAAAAGACTTGGAAAAGGAATTTGCCGATATTCGACGCGAGATCGGAACGGCGCGAGCGCTCCGAGACATGGCCTCGGCTCTCGCTCACCAAACCAATTCGCCATTAGCCACCATTCAACTTCTAGCTGAGTCTGCGCAAAACTCTCCGTTAGACTCAAAGAATTCGGCCACGCTCGCCGGAGCGATCCAGCGCATTCGCGACATCAACCAGGCGCTGCTTCTCATGACGGATGTGGCTTCCACTGAGGATCTCAACCTGCCTCAGCCCCTCACCGCTGCAGTGACGCTGGCGATGAAGTCCTTTGAACTCACGACGGAAAACCCCGGATTTCGCCCCAAGGTCGATGTCCCCTCGGATATCTTTGTCGAAGGGGACGCAGTGAGACCGCTAGCTCGGTTCCTTTGGCGCGTACTCAAGACCCTGGATCGCTCGATCCAAAAACAGCGACTGCAAGAGGGCAGCATTTTTCATTCGGGCACCGATCTGTGCGTGAGCCTCCCGGGTTTTAGGCCCGAGGCCACCGACCAAGCCGAGCTCATGCATCTTCAAGCGTTTCTGAGATCCATTGGATCAGATCTGAAAATCGAGCCAGGCCAGACGCTCGTGCTTCGAGGATCTTTCGCTCACATGCTAGCGCAAGCTAAGCCGGATCAAACATCACAGGCACCGTCAGGACAGACGGCCGTTTCTTAGCAGGCAGCCGTGCTGCTCGCCAGCGCTCCAAAACCCAACGCTCCCAGCTCAACGCAAACTCCGGGTCGCGTGACCACAAGCTCTGGCTCACCGTCTGAGCGCGCGTCACACGCCCCGAGGCCGAGACCCAGGCTCTCACTACCAAAGACCCACCCAGCACCCCGCTCGTCAGCTTTCGCGGCGGAGCACTCATGACCTCATCGATGGCTTGGGCGAGGTCCGCGCGCGAAAGCGCCCCCTGGACCCACGGCCTAGGAATCCTAGGGTCAAATACCGAGAGCTGCGAGAACTTAGGCTCCAACCGCTCAAAAACTTCGCCTTCCTCTAAGCCCGCGTGCGCGCTTAGCGTATCGGTGAACCTCAAGATCGGCTCCCTGAGCAAAAGCGTACGACCCCCCAGGAACACACGACTCTCCCAAGGCGTGAGCGAATAGACAAAGGCCCAAGGCCCGTGCGGCACATCGGCGTGGAGCCGCTGCTCGCACCCCTCGACATAGCAGCTTAGCCAAACGGGGCTGATGTCATGGCAGCCCAGGTTTTGGCGGCCCCACTGCGCAAGCTTTTGATGAAACGAATCGTAAAGCTTCGCTGAGAAAAAATCGTGCGCAGGCGTGCGAAGCAGCGTGTACTGCCCCGGAACATTCCAATAATCCCAAACAAAGCGATCCCCCGTGGCTTTAAGCGGATCGGCAAAGCGCGTATCAAACTCTCGGCGCATCTGCCTCGCTACGGTTGGAAGAAAGCCACGAATTTGCTGAATGCGCTTTGACTTCATCCCCTACCCCAGCCCAGCCAAGCCGTGATCACGGCCGCGTTTACCACGTCCAAAAAACAAGAGCCCACGACAGGAACGATGAATGCCGCGCGCGGCGCGTGTCCCAGACGCTTACGAACGGCGTCCAGGTTAGACATCGCGTTGGCAGTGGTGCCGAGCATAAACCCAATGAATCCTGCGGTCAGCGCCGCGGACTCCTGGCGACCCAGCCTGCGGTCGTACCACCTAAAAATCACCAAGCTTGAGAACGCGAGCAGTAGCGCGGTTTGCACTACCAAAGAGGCAGCCAGAGGGCCTGCCACCGAGAGCAGCTGGCTCAGATCCAAAGTCAGGAGCGAAAGGCCCAAGAAAAATGAAAGCGCCAGATTTCCCACCCATTCGATGCCATCCACCGAAAACCCGCAGGCCGTCCCACGCCACGCGCTCCAAGCGTCTTGCAGGCCGCGCCAGAAAAATCCTATGAGCAGGGCGCCAAAATAACCAGGCAGCAGAGCTCCCCTGACCTTCAGCCACGTGCTCACGACCTCGCCTAAAGCCACGCTCACAAGCAGCGCGGTGATGGCGCCAATGCCTTGCTCAACGGTGAGAGCCGGGGGCTTGGACTCATCCTTCGCACGCAGAACGTCGCCACGCGCCGCAGCCTTCACCTTGCTTCCGCGCTCGCTGAGCCAGGTGGCAACAGGTGCGCCCGTTAGGCCACCTAGTAGGATTCCGGCAAGCGCGGCGGCTAATCCAATGGTCGGAGCCCCAACCACACCGGCCTGCTCAAACGAAGGAGCAAACGCCAACGCCGTGCCCGGCCCTCCAGCCAACGCGACACTACCGGACAAAACACCAAACAAAGGAGGAAGACCAAAAGCGCGAGCTAAACCGGATCCCACCAAGTTTTGAACCACGAGCAGCAGGGAGCTCCAGCCAAGAAAAGTGACCAGGTGCTTTCCGCCTGCGCGAATCAATCCCAAGCCCGCGCTCCAGCCCACTGAAGCGAAAAACAGGGTCATCAGCGGAACTTGAAACTGCTTAGAGAGCTGGACCTCGATTCCGCCCCAACGGCGTAGCGCCAAGAGCAGCAGCGCCGCAGAGAGGCCGCCCACCACGGCAGCCGGGATATTGTATCGACCCAGCAACTTCACGCGGCCGAGCAGCCATTCGCCCGCGAGCAGGGCGATTCCTGCCATCGCCAGCGAAGTACTTCCATCCAATGTCCAGGTCATGATTTGTTCATACCCGAGCTTGCAGCGGTAATCCACGTCGGCCACAATCGAAGGACATGGTCATCTTGAACCACCCCTTAACTTGGGCTTTGGCGCCGTTCTATTTGAACGACTTCGGATTCGCGCTGCTTCAATCCTATCCGACGCCGTTCTTCCTTTTTGATTACGCGTGCAGGCTTTGGGCATTGGGAATTCTTGCGTGGCGCACCTACAAACAAGGGCACTTTACGCACGCTGACCTGAGGCTGCAGCTCTCTCGCCGCTGGGTCGTGTGGGCCGTGGCTGCAACTCTTTGGGGATTGCTCATCGACCAAAAGGTGGCGCCAGCCATCGGGGCCTACCTGCCTCACCTGAAGCTTTTTCATTTTCCTAAGCCCGATTCGTTTGGGCTCAAGTTTTTTGATCAATCCGTGGGACTTGCGCTCGTCGCGTTTTCGGAGGAACTGGCTTTTCGCGGCGCTCTTCTCAATTGGTTCGAAAAAACGGGAATGCCGCGAGTGCGAGCCATAAGCCTTCAAGCCCTGCTCTTTGGGCTAATCCACTGGGGAGGCGGCCCGGAGCAGGTCGTCGATGCCATACTTTGGTGCATCGTGCCCTCAGTGGCGACAGTAGCAAGTCGATCGCTCGTGCCGGCGATCGTCGCGCATTTCATTACCGACTTCGTATCGTTCTGGTGAAGAGCAGGCACTGACTCAAACCGTCTCTCAGACTGGTTTTTTTGCCTTCACGGCCGTCGGTCCCGTCGCCAAGAACAGCAGCGTGCCCAGGATCGCAGCCACCACGAAAAAGATAAATCCGCCGTTCCAGCCGAAGCGATCCACGATCAAGCCCGTGCCCACGCCCGAGGCGATGCTCCCCAGATAACCCCAAAAACCGGTGAACCCGGAGGCCGTTGCAGCCGCGTATTTTCCGCCTGCGTCCACCGCAAGAGCGCCGACGAGCATCTGCGGGCCATAGACCAAAAATCCGATCACGCCCAACATCACGCCATCCAGAATCGGAGTGCCTGGCGGAAGCTTCCAAAGCGCGATCACAGCAAACACAAGCAACAGCATGTAGATGACATTGACCATGTGCCTGTGGCGCCTAAAGCGCGTGTCGATGAGATAGCCAGCCACGAGCGTGCCTGCGATCCCCAAGAACTCAAACAAAGAGGTCTTAGCTGCCGCTACAGCCAGGCTGCTGTGCTTCACTTCGACGAGGTAAGTCGGGGCCCAATCCATCGCCCCGTAGCGCACGAGGTAGACAAAGAAGTTAGCCAGCGACAGAAACCAGATCTGGCGATTGTTCAAAACATGCTTGAACAGAATGTCGCGAACGCTCTCGGCTCCCGACTTCTCAGCCTTCACCGCTCCTTCGTGATCGTTTTTCCATTGCTCAATCGAAGGCAACCCCATGGACTCAGGAGTGTCACGCAAGATCCAAACGATTCCCGCAGCCCCGAACACGCCGATCACCGCCGGGACCCACATGCTGTAGCGCCAACCGTAGTTCTGCGTGAGGTAACCCGCCAGTATCAGGATCAAGCCACCGCCCACTTGGTGTGAGATGTTCCATACGCCAAAAGTGCGGCCACGCTCGGAGGCCGAAAACCACTGGCTCATCCCACGCGCGCATGCTGGCCAGCCCATGCCCTGAAACCATCCGTTTAAAGCCCAAGCAATCGCAAGCGTCGTGAGGCTCGCAGCCCAACCAAAAAACAGATTACACACGGCAGACAAAAACAAGCCGATGGCCATGAAGTAGCGCGGATTGGCTCGATCACCGATCACGCCGTTGACCATCTTGCTCACGCCGTAAGAGAGATAGAGTGCCGACCAGATCATGCCCATCTCGGTCTTAGAAAATCCCAACTCCTTCATCATCGCGGGCTGGGCAGAAGAAAGATTTTTGCGGCAGAAGTAAAAAACTGCGTAGCCCAGGAACAGACCCACCATCGTGCGCATTCGCCAGCGGCGATACTCGTGATCGATTTTCGCCGCGCCCGAGATCCTAGGCGCCATGGGCTGGGCTTTGAGGGCGCCCCAGATGGATTGCGTAAGCGTAGTGGACATCGGCTACTCCTGCTTCGGTCTGATGACCGCTTGCCTAACTGTTTCTAAGCGCTCATCAAAGCTCTCGCCCTTGGGATTGTTCGCCAGGGGAATGAGCAATGTCTTGCAATGGACTTCGCTTCGGGACTTCTCAGTCGAAACGAAAAGACGCGCCAAGCTTTGACCAAAGCGCTTGATGCCCGCCCAAAGCGTCTTGTAATCGCGAGCGACTTCATAGATGAGGCCACCGCTCGCCAGCGCCCAGAGCATGGGCCGCGCGATGTACCCCACTCCGTACATGTCCCAAACCTGGAGACTCGAATAGAACAGTCCCCACAGCGTCATCACGCCGATGCGTTTCCAGACTTTCTTGTTCGTTAAGTAGCGCTTAATCAACAGTTCGATAGGCGCCTTGCCGACCGTGCCTTTAGCGCTCGTGATGAGCGCCGTCTGCGCTTCGTGCCACCCCATATTGAAGCCGTCATTGGTGATATGCGAAGTACCCATGATCGATTGCCTCACAGCGACCGAATGGACAAATGAAGTGAACAAATAGAATCGCCGCGCCGCTACTGCGCGAGAGGTCACCGGATCAAACTCCGTACCGTGGGTTCTGAAATCGAAATTACCGCGCTGGTAGTAATCGAAGAAATAGTTCCACCCAGCTGCGACGAACGCAGGCAGGACCGGCGCCACAGGATTGCCTCCCGCGGGGTGCGCAAGCAGCGTTCCATAGACGATCGCGCCATTGATCACGGATTTGACCGCCGCAATGCCGCCCTCGGCGAGCTTCTCCATCCTCGTACGAGGCACCCTATATAATGACCAGTTTGCGCCGCGCGGAATGCCCAGCCCGTGCCTGAACCGAGCCCCCATTTCGCGCATGAGCCCTAGGCGCTCAGCCTCGTGGATCTCTGGCTTGGTGCTCTCTTCAATGGCTTGAGCCTCAGCTGCGGCTTCGCCTTGGGTTTCAGCCACGGACGCGTACTTCAGAGCGTGAACCGATTGCTCCATCCAATCCAATGAGGAGTCTGTGAGCCTCGCCCACGCCCCCTCAAGGTCGTCTTGGGGAACATGAATAAAATAGATGTCCACTTGTTCGGTCACTCGCCGATATTTGGGCGGTTGATACAGCCAACGCTGAATCCATCCGTGCTCGGGATTGGGTAAGCGCTCGTGCTCCGGGACCTTCTCCAAAAAAGAGCGAGGGGCCGAAAGTCTGTCCAAAAGTGCCTGAAGCGATTGAGGTATTCCCTCGCCCGAATGCAGGATCACGAGCCTGCGGCTGCCCGTTTGATCCAGCTCCGCCTCGAGCGCCTCAGCATGCTGATCGCCCTGGCCGGTGGTGTGAAGGATGGTTGTAGGGGCTTCTTGGGCCTGAGATGCGCGCGCAACAGTGCTCTGAGCGAGCGCAAGCGCACCCGCGAACACAAAAGCGCCCAATTGGATCACAGATCCTATCCCCACACGGCGTTTCTTCAAGCGGGGCCAAACCAAACATGGCAAAGAACCCGTTGCAATCGATTTTATGGAATAAGTAGCGATTGAACTCCGATGTTTTTCATCCGATTTCTTTTGATTTCGGGCCGACAGCGCGTTAGTTCGAACGCCGATTGCAGAACTTTTTTCAAACTTTTCTCATTTCTAGCGCTCTGTTGCTCGGTGCTTTCGCGCCGGCGCACGAAGCTCTTGCACACGCGGGATGCTCGCATGGCTCAAACCGCTCCAACGCGGCGGCATCCCAGCTCGTTAAAAAAATCGTCGCGGAAATTCGCACCCCGCAAGCGGAATCGGAGCGAGGACCTAAGCTCATTGTCTATTCGGCAGGCAAGCGCATCGCGATGAACGCGGACCATTTCAGCCGCGCCTACTTTTTAGCCCTCGATAGCATGCTCGAAGTCCTCGAAAACGAACTTGGCTGCGAGGGCGTGGAGCTGCCTTCGCGAAAAACGCTCGCACAGCGCGCTCAAGAGGGCCTCAAAAGCATCAAGAGATTTGGAATCGAACTGGGTCCCAACACGTGGGAGCTGTACCAAAACTACGGACTCTCGTTTGCCCTGTATTTTGCGACGACCGAGTCTTTGGAGCATGTTTTACTAGCGCCCATTCTTTTTGGCGTGCCCATCTGCAAGCTCATCCAAGGCGCTTACGCCTGGATTGCCAACCCGATGCGCGCTTTCGTTCAAGGCTGTCTTGCCGATCCGGAGCGCGAGCCCTCGGGAGCCACTCGGATGGATCGCTTGGCTGAGCGCGTGATCCGTGGAGCATATGCCCTGCGAGCGCAGCGCCGAGTGCAGCAGGTCTTTACTCGTGCGGCCATTCAAGATGGGCCGGTTCATGTGAGCCGAGACCTCGTGCGCAAGCGGTGGCTTGAAGATCGCGAGCCCGGCACCGCGCTTTCGGAACAAGTGGCAGGGAGCCGTTATTGGGCGGAGCTTGCGGCTCGCGAAAGCCCAGTAGTGCAAGGCCTAGACTTTCAATCCCGAAGCCCCGAGGAAGATTTCGCGCTCATCTTAAAATCCGACTTCGCTCGGGAGCACCGATTGGAGCGAGCCGAAGCCATCGGTCGTGGAATCCTTGAGATGCATGAGCTTTTGGGCTCGCAATGGGGAGCGCTCTACCACGCAAGAGAGAAGGCCTCAGGAAAGGGATTCAGAGACTGGGCAACCCTCTTCAAAACCAAAGGCGCCTGGGGCAAGTTGCGCAAGGCAATCGACCAGTGGCAAAACACGCTCACCAGCGCCGCGGCTCGTAGCACGAGCGAGCACGTGACGCACAGATGGTCTGAGGACATGGCCCTCGTGTACGACAAGATCCTCAGGGGCTTCGCGCAAGCCGCTGAGATTCAAATCCGGTGGGCAAAACAGGGATTCCCCACGGACTCCAAGCGAGAGCTTCTGGAGCTCAATAGCCTCGTGAATTGGGTAGGAAAAGCCACTCAGATGCTTTCTCGCGGAAAAACCTTAAGCAGCCCCGAATGCATCAAAATTCTGGAACAGAAATAAAAACCGGGAAA
>JBGAWT010000119.1:0-10156 GCA_044227445.1 Bdellovibrionia bacterium
CGCATCGCGCCTAGTCGTTCATAGGCCTGTGATTCGGAGTAGCCCAAGCCAGACTGAATATATTGAAACATCGATGCAAAGCCTCGGTCCAAGTACACTTGTTTGGCTTCGATAAAGTGCAAGCATTCTAAAAGATGCAGTGTCGCGCGCTTTTCGTCCTTCGCGGCTTGGAGAGTCTGTTCATGAAGCGCTTCACCATCAAGCAAAGAAATATTCATGCGACCCAAGTAACACGGGATTTTTGCATGCCCGTACACGCGCACGGTGGCTTGCTAGCGAATCAAAAATAAAAATTTCCAAAAAACGGCCCGCGCCCCGCAATCGCGCCGCACAAAACCACGCTGAACGTCGTAAAAGACTTTAAAACAGATTCAACAAATCGAAGATAAACCGCCCAAAAACCCGTCAATAAAAATTCCAAAAATACTTTCAAAAACTTTCTGAAATCGCGCTCATCGCCGAACGCTGCCACCACCTCCGCCGGCCTATTCCACAAGGCTTCGCATCATTCACAATCCCGGTCCCCAGCGGTCACATCCCACCTTCCAAACCCCAATTCCCCTCTTGCCACCCGCGCTCTGCTGAACTAGCTTCCAAGGCATGAAAACCGTCATCCTCTGCGGGGGCCTAGGCACCCGCCTTTCGGAAGAAACCACCCTCAAGCCAAAGCCCATGGTCAATGTCGGGCCGCACCCGATTTTGTGGCACATCATGAACATCTACGGCTCCCAGGGCTTCAACGATTTCGTGCTCGCGCTGGGCTACAAGAGCCAGGTCATCAAAGAATATTTCCTCAATTACTACGCTCTCTCGAGTGACTTCACAGTCGATCTGGCTAGCGGTCAGGTCAAGTACGACCACGCTCCGCGTCGCAACTGGCAGGTCAAGCTCGTGGACACGGGCGAGAAAACGATGACAGGTGGCCGAGTCGCACGTCTTCGCGACACCCTCACTCCCGACGGTACGTTCATGATGACCTACGGCGATGGCGTTGCTGACGTCGATCTGAAGAAGCTCCTGGAGTTTCATAAAGCTCACGGCAAGCTTGCGACGGTCACTGCGGTTCGTCCTTCGGCTCGCTTCGGCGGCATGGAGTTTGAGGGCAAGAAGGTCAAGAGCTTCAAAGAAAAGCCTCAAACCGGCGAAGGCTGGATCAACGGCGGATTTTTTGTGCTTGAGCCAGGCGTGTTTGAATACATCGACGGGGATTCGACGGTTTTTGAAACCTCTCCGATGGAACGCCTCGTGCGCGACGGCCAGATGATGGCCTATCAGCACGAAGGTTACTGGCAGTGCATGGATACGGTGCGCGAGCGCCAGATGCTCGAAGAGCTTTGGACCTCCGGCAAGGCTCCTTGGAAGCTTTGGAAAGACGAGAAGTAATTCCCGATGTTTGACAATGTATTTAGAGGCAAACGCGTTCTCGTTACAGGCCACACGGGCTTCAAGGGCGCGTGGCTTACGCAATGGCTCGTCGAGCTGGGCGCTAAAGTCAGCGGCTATTCGGTAGATGTTCCGACTCAACCTGCACTTTTTGATGTCTTAGGTTTGTCTGCCAAGATCGACGATCATCGCGCCGACGTTCGCGACTCGCTCAAGCTCACCAAGGTGTTCAAGGACTTTCAGCCTGAGATCGTCTTTCATATGGCCGCACAGCCTTTGGTGCGCCTGTCTTACGACGATCCGATCAACACATTCGAAACCAACGTCATGGGAACCGTTCGCGTGATGGATGCCGTGAGGCAAGCCCCATCCGTGCGCGTTCTCATCAACGTGACGAGCGACAAGTGCTACGAGAACGTCGAGCGTCGCGACGGCTACAAAGAGACCGACCCGATGGGCGGCAAGGATCCTTACAGCGCCAGCAAAGGTGCTGCTGAGATCGTCTTTGGCGCTTACTCCCGATCTTTTTTCTTAAAGCCAGGCGCCACTCAGCGCGTCGGAACGGTGCGCGCCGGTAACGTCATTGGCGGCGGCGATTGGGCATTGGACCGCATCGTGCCGGATTGCGTGCGCGCTTGGAAAAAAGGCGAGACCGTCGTCATTCGTAGCCCCGAGAGCGTCAGACCTTGGCAACACGTGCTTGAGCCTCTGAGCGGCTACCTCTGGTTTGCTGCGCGCCTTTGGAGCGAGCAGGGCGATAAGCTCAACGGCGGAGCCTTTAATTTCGGGCCAGCCGATACGTCGATTCGAACGGTCAAGGACCTCATCGAAGAGATGCGCAAATCCTGGCCTGAGAGCAAATGGCAGTTTGATCCCTCAGGGATCGGAAACAAGAAAGAAGCAGGCCTGCTTTCGCTCAACTGCGAGAAGGCCGAGCGCGAACTCGAGTGGACGGAGACCTTGGGTTTTGATCAGACCTGCCAGTGGACCGCAGTTTGGTACAAGCAGTGGGCCACCCAGCGCGGAGATCTTGCGCAGCTCACGCGCGAACAGATCGGCCAGTACGCCGAGTTGGCTCGCGCCAAAGGGGTCGCCTGGAGTCAGAACCGCGTATGAAGATCCTTGTTACGGGAGCTGCCGGCTTTATCGGCGCCAATCTCGTAGAGCGACTGCTGGCCGATGGCCATGAGGTCGTGGCTTTTGACAATCTTTCGCAAGGCACTCTGCTTAATCTTGAGAGGGCCAAGGCATCGCCCAAGTTTCGGTTTCTCCAAGGGGACGTTCGCGACGTAGGGGCGATGAACGAAGCCACGCAGGGCTGCTCCACGATGTACCACCTGGCGGCGTTTAAGATCCCTCGGTTCGAAAACGCGTACGACACCTTGATGATCAACACCAAGGGCACTGAGAACGCCATCGAAGCTTGCGTGAAACATAAGACCAAGCTCATCTTCAGTTCTACTTCGGATGTGTACGGAAAAAACCCCGACCTGCCTTTCACCGAAGAGTCGGATCTCGTATTAGGGCCGCCGACGGTGCGTCGCTGGGCCTATGCCATTAGCAAAGCATTTGATGAGCAGCTGATCTTTGCCGAGCGCGAGCGCAGGGGATTGGATTTCGTGATCGTGAGATTTTTCGGCGGCTACGGCCCATGCCAGCACTTGAGCTGGTGGGGTGGGCCGCAATCGGTGTTCATCGATCAGGCGCTTCAAGGCAAGCCGCTCACCGTTCACGGCGACGGCCAACAAACCCGCTCACTGACCTTTGTCGCCGACCACATCGAGGGCTTGGTGCGAGCGATGGAGCGGCCTCAAGCCGTCGGGCAAGTTTTTAACTTGGGCAATGATCGCGAGATCACGATGGAAGGCCTGGCTCGCATGATTTGGAGCATGGTCCGTCCGGGCGAGGAACCCATGATCGAGCGCATTCCTTATGAGTCGTTCGGCAAGTATCAAGACGTCAGGCGCCGCATCCCCGAGCTCACGCGCTCGCGCGAGGTATTGGGCTTCACTCCTAAGTGGGAGCTCGAGCAAGGCTTGCCTTTGACGATTGAGTGGCAAAAGGCTCGAAGGGCCGCGGCTGCTCAGTGATGCGCATTCTTTCGGTCGTAGGCGCGCGGCCTCAGTTGATCAAGGCAGCGGTGGTCAGCGCAGCCCTCAGGCGCACCTCCGGTCTCTCCGAATCAGTCATTCATACCGGTCAGCACTGGGATCCTGAGATGAAGGACGTTTTTTACCAGGATCTCGATATCCCGGCGCCGGACCATTCTTTGGAGCTCAAAGCCCAGGAACCGTCGGCCCGCTTGGCCGAAATGGTCTTAGGAATCGAGCATGCCTACGTCGCTCAAAAGGCCGATGCGATCCTAGTGTACGGCGACACGACTTCGACTCTCGCGGGTGCGATGGTCGCAGCTCAGCGCGCCGTGCCTTTGATCCACGTCGAAGCAGGCCAACGCAGCTACGATAAGACGATGCCCGAAGAGCGCAACCGCGTGGTGGCCGATCATCTCTCAAAATGGCTTTTTTGCTGTGCGCCTTCGAATGTCGCGAATTTAGAAAAAGAATCCGTCACCAGAGGCGTTCATCTCGTGGGCGACGTGATGTTCGATGCGTTCAAACACTATGCGCCTGCTGCGCGCCTGCCTGATTGCGAGCTTAAGGCAGGGTTTTCGGTCATGACCTTGCACAGGGCCGCTAACGTGGATGAGCCAGCTAGGCTTAAATCGATTCTTCAGGCCGTGGGACAGATCTCCTCGCAGGTGGTTTTTCCGGTGCATCCCCGTACGCGCGACCGAATGAAGGCTGCAGGAATCTCATTGCCTCCGAATGTCCTTCCTATCGCTCCCGTGGGGTATCTCCAGATGTTGGCTCTGCTTAAGGACGCCGCTTGGGTGCTCACCGATTCAGGTGGTCTTCAAAAAGAAGCTTATTACGCAGGCAAGCCTTGTGCGGTGTTTCGCGATCGCACCGAATGGCCTGAGTTAGTAGAGCTAGGCTGGGCTCATCTGGTGGATGCGGATTCGAGTTTGCTTGGCCAGGCCATGATGCGATCGGCTCCCGCTCGATCTCAAGCCGAACCTTACGGAAGCGGTGATGCTTCCAAAAAAATCGCGCGCTTGCTTACTTCTTAATTCGAATCTGCCACGTCTCGTCGCCAAACGGGAACTCGGCCGCAACCTTTGTTCCGTCCAGGCATTTTCCGCGCGACTTGGAGTCTACGAAGTAAGCGATGGCTTTTCCTTTGTAGCCATTGGACTCACAAATCGAATCGAGCCTTCCGCCTGCCATCGTGCCCGGTCGCTCGCTCATCACGAGCTTGGTTGGGCATAGCGAATGATCATCGGTGATCCAAAGGGCCGGTGCGACCGCAGTGGCCGCGACCGCAGGCTGGGACCTCCACCAATCGATGCTGCGCGCATGAAGCCAGATCTCGGTTCGAATCGAATACACAAAGCCCCACGCCACGAGCACGGCAGGCGCAAGCTTGAGCCAACGCTTCTTGTCGCGCGAGGCGAGCGCTTCACCCAGCACGACGAGGCTCAAGATATTGAGGCCGTAAAAGTAGTAAGCGTGTTCCACGATGCCGCGGCCTAAGAGCGATACGGCTCCAAAAAATGCGATCCCTAAGGCGATACCTAGTCTAGGCCTTTGGCGCAAACCCAAGGCCAGCAGCAGGGCGCCGACCAAAAACGGAAAGTTCTCCTTTTGAATCTGCCTCCACGCCAAGGCCAAATAATCGATCCACGAAAACTCCATGAGCTTGCTCAGCGGCGAGAGGCGCGAGTACATCGTCACTGCAAGCGTGTACTGACCTGTAGGATTCAGGGAAGCTATGGCGCGAGCATGCGGGCCATACCACCACGCTGCGATCGTAAGAGAGCCCGCGACCGGAAGCACGATTCTGAGCCACTGCACCCGGGTGCGCGGTTTGAGCTCCAAGGCGTACACGGCCATGGCCAGGTAGCCCCAGATGACGGGGGGTTTGGTTGCGATGGCGATAGCCGCAAGCAAAGTGCCCAGCGCCAGTTTGCGTAGAGAGTGTTTTTTCCAGCTCTCGCCCAAAAGGGTGATGCCCATGAGGAAGAGCGGAAACGCCACTCCCTCAGATACGGTGGACGTGGAGAAATAAAGAATTCCCGGCACCGAAAAGTAAGCGATAGGCGCCCACCAGCGATCCACACGAATTCCCCAAAGCTCCCAAAAGCGTGGCAGTGCCCAAAGCCCCGCGCCCAGCGCCAAGCCCAAGATCACAAGACTTGTGAGCCAGGTGCCCCATCGAGCGCCCATCAGATAAAGAGGGCCAGAGATGGCGAACATCGCCGGAAACTCCGTGATGTTGATTCCGTTGGTGAGATCTCGTTGCAGGAGGCGGGGCCTGAGGACCGAATCGAAGTAGCCAAAAAGCCCATGCTCGCGAATCTCAGCGGCCATCGAAAGTCCGATGCCTGCGTTATCCAGCTGTCGGTGCTCGTGCGCTCCGCAAGGATTTTTAGAAACTTTAAAGAGCGTCGCCAAAACAAAAAGGGCCAACCCGATCTGGGCCAGTCTTTGTAGGCGGGTTTTGGTCATGTGCGATCAGCGACGATGAGGTATCGCCAGCACAGCGCTCGGTCCAGTTTGAGCAAGCGCAACACCGAGGTCAGTCCTCGGTCCAAAGCGATGAGAGCGCGTTGCAAAGGGCGCCAGTTGGGCACGAGATCCGGGCCGATGTAGCCTCCGCTCAGCGGAAAAGCAAAGACGTGGGAATAAGCTACTTTGCTCACCTTAAATCCGTGCTTGGTGAGCACCTCGGTGGCTAGCTCCACTGAGCACTCGGGATCCACATGCCCGATGATGCGTCTCATGAGCCGGAGCACACCGTTGGGATTGGGGTCCATGACGACTACGCGCTTGCGGCACACACGGTTGAGCTCTTGGAAAAAGCGCTCGGTATCCGATTCGGCGACAATGTGGTGAATGGCTTCTTTCAAAACGACGGTGTCAAAGCTCTGATCTTCGAATCCGAACGAATATCCGTCCGTCGTCCGTAGATCCGAATGCGTGTAGCGCAGGCGTCCGGCTTCGACCCAAGTCGCCAGAGCGTCGATTCCTTTAGCCTCAAAGCCTTGCGTGCGAAGCGCATCCACGAGCGAGCCAAAGCCGCAGCCCACGTCCAGGACGCTCTTGCCCCAGATCTCGCCGGCGATCTCACGGCTCATCTCGGCATCGATTTGCCCAAAGAACCGATCCAGCCGCTTGATGCGATCCACGTTGTAATGATCGTAATGCTCGTGATCCGAAGGATGATGCGCGGCGTGCTCACTCATAGCCCCTAGGTGTCGCGCAGCCCAGGGGTCCCGTCAACGGACTTTTGGGTTCTGTAAATGCTCTAAAAGCTGGTAAGCAGCATGCATGAACGCGATTTTCGTGGTTCCCGTCTTCAACGAAGCCGAAAACATCGAGAAGGTCCTGCAGGATCTGGCAAGCCTCCAGTCTGCGGCTTCAAGCTCAGGGGCTCAGGTCCAGTTCTTGTTCGTGGACGACGGCTCGACGGACGGTACGGCTGAGATGCTCGAGCGTGCGGGACGGACCGACCTCAAAGTCGTGCGCCACGAGCACAACCAGGGGCCGGGCGCGGCTTTCAGAACTGCTTTTGATGCCTTGCTCGCAGGAGGGCTAGGTGCAGATGATTTGGTGATTACGCTCGAGGGCGACGCTACGAGCGATCCAGCGGTTTTTCCGCGGATGCTTCAAAGGACTCAAGAGAACGACGACCTGATCCTGGCATCTCCCTACCTTTACGGCGGGGGGTTTACGCAGGTCGTGTTTCATCGCCTGCTCATCAGCCACATCGCCAATTTTCTTTTTAAGATGATCTTGGGCGTGAGGGGAATTTCGACCTTCTCCTGTTTTTTCAGGATTTACCGCGGTCGCACCTTGACCCACCTCAAGCAGGCCTATTCTGATGGCATCGTACATTCCACGGGCTTTGAGTGCGCGGCCGAAATCCTCATCAAGTCGGTACGCCAGAACTTAACCATTTCCGAAGTGCCGTTTTGCGTGGATTGGGCCAGGCGAAGGGGTGCGTCCAAGATGCGCATTCTCAAGACGTCGTGGGGCTACCTCAAGCTGTTTTGGAGATACCGCGTGGGCCCTGCGTTCAATCCTTGGCTCAGTCGCGCACGTTAAGCACTTGCTTGCAGTACTCGC
Organism: Bdellovibrionia bacterium; assembly: GCA_044227445.1. Classification (GTDB taxonomy): domain Bacteria; phylum Bdellovibrionota; class UBA1018; order UBA1018; family UBA1018; genus JBGAWT01. The sequence continues at coordinate 7,572 of JBGAWT010000119.1, forward strand.
GGATCTGAGAGGCCGCGGGAATGGCCTTCTCTTTTTGGAACTGGAAGTAGGTCTTAGCTCGTTGGCGGGCTGCCTTGGTTGGGGCTAGAAAGCGCCAGGCGGGCGCTGGGAACAGCGCTGCAAACTCTTTGTGGTAAGCAATGTACCTCACCAAGAATGCGCCGATTTCCGTGAGATCCGAAAACGCATGCACGCCTTCGAAATCCATCGCCGGCCCTTGGGGCGGAATGATCTTCAGGCTAAAAAACCCCTTCTTGAGCTTGTCTAAGTCGGCAATCGAGAATGCCTGATTCGGAGTGCGAAGCTCAAAGATGATGGGATCGGTCGCTTCGCGCACATAGGCGGCGCGCTCCATGAGCGAAAACACGGCTGCGCTCCACAGCAGGTGCGCGTGGTGCGAGCGGTTCATGAGCAGGGTCTGCCTGAGTATCGCAGGTTTCGGGCCCGCCCCGCCGGCTTGAGTGAGGGTCCAGCGAACCAGGGGGTCTTGGTCCATCACCATCTGCGTATAAGCCTCATTGTAAGCATGAGGAACAACAAACCGGATTTTGACCGAAGGGTAGGGGGCTAGAGCCGCAAACTCCTGGATCATAGATGTTTTTTTGGCCCGAGGTTCGTTCGTAGCCTGAAGAGTCGAGTGGGTGATTTGCTCCCAGGCCTGGGTGCGCGAATGACGATTGGGGCCAAACCAGGTCCCCGTGACCAAGCCTTGAAAAGACTCTTGGAGTCGTTCGGCCAGGGGATCGCCCGCCCAGCTCACGGGGCTACCCAGAAGGCTGACAAGGATGAGGAGATACGGCTTTTTCACGCGGCTCTTGTCCTATGATTCGAGGGGGGTGCCGTCAACGAAATTGTCCGACTAAAACAGTGTTGACACTTGACTTGTTTAGTCGTAAATCCGCACGCCTCATGACAAAACATTTTTTCGCACTGAGTTTGGTTCTCACGTCTTTTGCCGGAGCTGCAGCTCTTGCTGCGCCCCAAGGATGGATTCAGTCCAAGCGTTCTTTGGGCTCTCAGATCAAGTCCCCAGGGTGGGGCAGCGACGAGTGCTACTTGATCTTGGCTACTGCTGAGCTCGATTCCCGGATCGTCGTGAACCGAGACAGGGCTAAGTCGACTTTGAAAGTCGAGCGCACCCTGGTCGGAAAGAATCAGATCGACGCCTACGTTCGTGGAGTCATGGACACGCTGGATGTTCTTCAAAAGAGGCGCTCCTCCGGAGTCATCGGTTACCTCAAAACGGGTATGCGAAAGCTTCAATCGATCGCTATGGATGTTTTCTTGAACGGGTGGACGGCAATGACCCGGCTTCATCTGATGGGATGGTTTTACTCTGCCGACCAAGGCCCCATGAGCAAGTTCGTGGGCGATATGTGGAACTACATGGGCGACGGAGGTTTTCCTGGAAGCGTGACCTACCAACAGCGTCACGCGTTTGCCACCAACCTGGAGCGCGCGCGCAAGGACATGCTCGATACCCAAGACGCCTGCTACAGCCTGGTTCCCTCTGAGTGCGTGACGGCTTTCAATAAGCTCGCTAATTCCAACGAGGGTGCTGCTCACTCCGACATCGATTTGTTCGTAGAGACGAATCTTGTTTTTAGCCAAGAAAGCGGCGGCGCTCCCCAGCTCCAAGTCACGACCTTAGTGACGGCTCCGACGAAATAAATCTAGGCTCGAGCCCGATCAAAGGGTAAAGCTCCAGTAATGTCCCAGCCTACTGACACGCCGCTCGGCAAGGCCTATGAGCCTGAGAAGTTTGAGACCAAAACCTACGAATTTTGGGAAACGCACGGCTGCTTCGAAGCCTCCGACGAGAGCGCGCCCGGCCAACAAGCCTTTTGCATCGTCATTCCGCCGCCTAACGTAACGGGCGTGCTGCACATGGGCCACGCGCTCACCAATACCATTCAAGATACGCTCACCCGTTGGCGCCGTATGAAGGGCGACAACACGCTCTGGCTGCCGGGCACCGACCATGCGGGCATCGCTACCCAAGCCCAGGTCGAAAAGCAGATCGCCAAAGAGGGCAAGGGCCCGACGGGGCGTCCGCTGAGCCGCCACGATCTGGGCCGCGAGAAGTTCATCGAGCGCACCTGGAAGTGGAAAGAAGAACACGGCAAGCAGATCACCAACCAGCTCAGGCACCTGGGCTCGAGCCTCGATTGGGCGCGCGAGCGCTTCACAATGGACGAGGGTTTATCTAAGGCTGTGCGCGAAGTGTTCGTGCGCCTGTACGAAGAGAAGCTGATCTATCGAGGCGAGCGCATCATCAACTGGTGCCCACGATGCCAGACGGCGCTCTCGGATCTCGAAGTCATCCCGACGGATCGCAAGGGTCATTTTTGGCACATCCATTACGCGATCGTAGATCAAAGCGGCAAGCCCGTCACCGATCCTGCGACCGGAAAGCCCGCCAGGCTGACGATCGCAACGACACGTCCCGAAACTTTGTTGGGCGACACGGCAGTCGCTGTGCATCCGGCTGACGAGCGCTACGCGTTCGCACAGGGAAAATTCGCTGTTCTCCCGCTCTTGGGTCGCCGAATTCCGGTGATCACCGATGAGTATGTGGACAAGGA
>JBGAWT010000120.1:0-10110 GCA_044227445.1 Bdellovibrionia bacterium
TGGTTATCATACCGAGATCCTGTTTGACGACCTCATCTGTTCAGGTGATACCTAGTCCATGTCCCAAAAAGCGCACGCCGGTTTCCGCTACTACGACCTGATCATGGCAGCATTCTGCGTTGTGCTCGTCTGCTCCAATTTCATTGGCGCGGGAAAAGTCTGCCAGATTTGGGGATTCACCTTTGGTGCGGGCATTCTGTTTTTTCCGATCAGCTACTTGTTTGGAGACATCCTGACCGAAGTCTACGGCTATGCGCGATCGCGCAAGGTCGTGTGGGCGGGGTTTTCGGCTTTGGCCTTCACCACCTTTTTTGCGTGGTTTGTCCTCAAGCTCAACCCGGCTCCAGGCTGGGGCGATCAAGCGGCCTATGAAAAAGTATTCGGCTCAAGCTGGCGCATCGCGCTCGCATCATTGCTGGCATTTTGGGCCGGCGAGTTTGCCAACTCCTTTGTCCTAGCCAAACTCAAAGTCCGCACCGCAGGAAAAATGCTCTGGATGCGCACTATCGGCTCGACCATCATCGGCGAGCTGGTGGACTCGGCGATTTTTTATCCTTTGGCCTTCTTGGGGCTGTGGGAAACGGATCTTGTGATTAAGGTTCTTTTGACGAACTATTCGATCAAGGTGCTGTGGGAAGTTTTCATGACGCCGGTAACCTACCGAGCCGTCGCATTTCTTAAACGTGCGGAGAACGAGGATTACTTTGACCGCGCTACCAAGTTCAATCCCTTTAGCCTGAGAACATGAGCACAGTATGGGTTACCGGCGCAGCCGGATTTATTGGCGGCCGATTGGCTCAAAAGCTCGCTCAAGAGGGTAACGATGTTATTGCTATCGATTCTGACGAGGCGTTTGGCACGCGAGTCGAGTTCAAGGACGTGCGCTATACCACTCATCTCTCCCCCGATGGGCTTCTGGATCGCCTAGACGCGCTTAAAAAACCCGCCGCGGTTTTTCACATGGGCGCGATCACCAACACTTTTGAATTCTCCGAAGAAAAGCTCCGTCGCGCCAACCTCGAGTACTCTCAGAAGTTGTGGGAGCACTGCACGCAGCACGGCATCCCTTTCGTCTACGCAAGCAGCGCAGCGACTTATGGCGACGGCACCCTAGGCTACGATGACGATGAGTCTCGAATGCACGAGCTGAAGCCCCTCAACCCCTACGGCGAATCCAAGCGCTTATTTGATCTCTGGGCTTTGGACCAAGAAAAAGCGAATCACACTCCCCCCACCTGGTCTGGATTCAAGTTCTTTAACGTCTATGGATTCGGCGAATCTCATAAGGGCCGAATGGCGAGCGTCGTGTTCCACAGCATGAAGCAAATCCAGAGCTCCGGCCAAGTGACTCTCTTTAAAAGCCACAAGCCTGAGTACAAGGATGGAGAACAAAAGCGCGACTTCGTTTCGGTCGATGATGTGCTGGATGTGCTGCTCTTCGCTTGGAAGCATCCGATTAAGCGAGGCATCTACAACCTGGGCACCGGAAAAGCTCGAACCTTCTTGGACCTAGCGCGAGCAACCTTCGCAGCAATGGGACGAGAGCCCAGCATCGAGTTCGTCGATACCCCAGAGGCAATTCGAGAGAAGTACCAGTACTTCACGCAAGCCTCGATGGATAAGCTCAGGGCAGCAGGCTGGAACAAGCCTTTCTTGTCATTGGAAGCGGGCGTGCGGCACGCGATCCATCGCTGGACAGATCACTGACCCTTATTTGATCGTAATTCCCGGCAGCGGTCCGGCAAGATTGGTTTGCGGGACGTTGTTTCCGCCGAAGATGTTGTTAGCGATGCTGACGCCAAAACCGTTGGCGATGGTGGTTAGCAACTTATTGGTCGGCCAAATGATGTCTCCCGTTTGCCCATAGGACAAGAACTGTCCTTGCGAGAAGTGATTGCTTCCGCCCGCCATGATGATGGGCATGTCGTTGATCGAGTGCCCGTTGGAGTCGCTCATATCGGTCATCATCACAACGAGCGTGTTGTCCAGCAGGGTGCCGTTGCTTTCGGTAACTGCTTCGAGCGCCAACACGATATCCAAAAACTTCTGGAGCATCCAATTGTACATCCGGATGTGGTCCTTGAGCGCGCTCATTCCTGTTGCGCTGTAATTGGCGGGCAGGATTCCAGAGCTTGAGCCTGGAATGACGTGATCGATGTCATTGTGGGTGTCCGTGCCCGTGTAAGCAAGACCAGGAATGATGTGCGAATACTGGATGCCGAAGTTAAAACGGTCAGGCTGAAGGGTCATCGATGCAAACCGAGTGATGTCGCAAGCAAACGCTTGAGCCAGCATCTGACCGTTGAGATCGCCGTTCAGTAGATAACGCGAAGTACTGGTATCCGAGACGATCGAGTTCTCGTTGCTGTTGGATGGAAGCGGCGTGATGTTCTCAGGTCCGCACGAGTTAGAGACCATCGGAGGATTGATCGCATTGAGCTGGGCTTGCATGCTCGAAATCGAGTCTAAGTGACTTTGCAGTTTCTGGCGTTGCGCGCCCGAAAGTCTGCTTTGAAGCGACTGCGCTTCCCCGTTGATCAAATTGAGAATGTTCTTTTGATAAAAATTCGGGTCGCTCGATCCGCCGCTATTATGCGACGCGAGATAAGCCGAGAAAAGGTTGCTGTAATTCGTCCAGCTTTGCGGAGTGAACGGCTTGTTCTTTCCGTTGGCCAAGAACGAAGGACTCAGCGCAGGACCCGATCCGAGCGTATTTCCCATCGCGTAGTGGGGCTGATACGTTCCGGTACCCAACAGCCCTGCGAGATAAACGTCAATCGAAGGGCTGCCAACGCTCACGTTACTTCCTTCGGTGCCCGCGGGAGCCTGGCTGCTTCCGGTCATCACGTAAATTGGGCCGTTAGTATGGCTTGAAGCCGTGTTTGAAGCGTGAACCAAGCAATCCAACCCCTGGATCACAGAAAACTTGTTGATCAGGCTCTGCGGAAGATTGGAGAGAGGCTGCAGATAGTGCGAAGGTTCGCCGGGAGCAAACCCTGGGGGCTGACTAGCGAATTTAAAAGAATTTGGAGTCAGCGGAAACGCCTGATAAGCGCTCGAATTGCGAGTGAATCCTTGAGGAGTCCAATAGCTGCGGTTCACTCCGCCCGTATAGGCCATGCATACAAGCAGGCGTTGCGGAGGGGCGGTTTGACCGTAAGCCACCGAGCTCTTGAGCAAGCTGACCAGAGGCGAATAAGCCATCGCGCCCCCCATCATCTTGATGAAGGATCGTCTCGAAAGTTCATCCCAGTAGGTTTTTTTCTTCGTATTCATAGTGACCCCTAGTTGGCCCTCTTGATGTAATTGGGCGATCCCACCATGGATTGAAACAAGGTTGAAAAGCTTGTTTGGGACGCGACACCCAATGTGCCGACGTAGCAGCTATCAGAATTGCCTACGGAGCTTTGCTGAGTAACCAAGCTGTAAGCCTTTGTAGCGAAGCACGAGGAGGCCTCAGTAGTGCCTACCAGGCCATTCATCATGTCCGTGGGGCCCGTCGCCTTTGTGCCTGCAATCGACTGAACATAAATGGTGGCCGAAGTGTCGATGGTCACTCCATTTTCGGTGGAACGGTAGTTTCCGTTTCCGTCGTAATTTTCAAATGCGAAACCCAGTTGATTCATCGATTGGTGGCAGCGAATACAGCTCGCCGTCTCCGTCGTTTGCTCGTAGCGCTGGCGCGTCGTCAGGGTCGCTGACGCAGTCGGAGTAACGACATTGGGAGGAGGAGGAGGTAATGTCTGACAGAGGAATTGCGTCCAGATCGCCTTACCGCGGAGCACAGGTGCAGATTCGCCACTATGGGCATATCGAGCCAGGAAAGATTTGCTGCCGAAGAGATTTCCCCCTGAAGGAGCAAAAATGGCGCTGACCGATCCCCCCGCCGATACGGATGAATCAATTGCAGCGCGATCCGAAGTCGAGAGGTTATCCAATCCAAACCAGTTCTTCACGAAATCCGTCGTGTGGCTCCTGCCACTCGCGGTCGCGAGCAAGCGGCTGACTTGAGTCTGAAGCTGAGCTGCCGTCTGAAGCTGGTTGTTTTGAGCGGCGGTCATCAGAGTCGAATCTGGAGGCGATCCGGTCGTCGTATACGAGATCGCTGAAGCGACTTCGTAAGGAGTGAGGTTCACCGTGCCCGTGCCGGTGCCCAGCTCGGTGCGATACAAGAAGTTAGGCGACATCAGCATCGCCTGGACTAAGTAACGATTGGCGACTTCGGGCGAAGCGCCATTGCCCTTGGCGGTTTGGTAAAAGGCCGAATAGCCGTTGCTCTCGGATGTCGTCAAAGGGCGACGAAACAGCTTCTTGCCCATATTAGAGATGATGCCGTTTACGCAGGTCGTTTCGGTGGTGCCCGACATCGTCAAAGAGCAGCCCGTTCCGAACGCGAACACAGTGTTGATATTCACGGCGAGTGAGACGGCCGATGCGGAATTGGAAATCGCCTGCAGCGTGGTCACCGAAGGTACCGAGAGATCTGGGGCTGCGATCGCGCCTCTAGGATTGAGCTCGTTTGGAAGATTGATGCTCGAAGCAAGCGCAGTGCTGTTGAAAGCAGAGGTCACCGAATTGGTGATCTCCGTGCCTGAGAGCAGGATCACGCGAGCTGGAATGATCGGCATGTTGGTCGTGCCGCAAGTTTGGGTCGGAAGCGGCATATTGTCGATCCAGACCTTGAAAGTATTGATGTCCGCATCCGAAAGCGCTGGGCCGCCGAGCGGCATCAGCTGCAACGTGCCGGGTAGCTTATTGTTCTGAAGCATTTGGAAAATAATCGAATCCGATGAGCGTCCTGGAATAACGTACTTGGCGTCGATCCAAGGTTGGTCGGTAGAAAAACCATTGAAAGACGCGTGGCAAGTGACGCACCGACTTTGAACGACTTGCAACGCGTTGGCGGTGCGGACCGCTGGGTCAGTCGGCACGGGCGGCGGCGTGAAGCCAGGGTCCGTCGTAGGAGTAGGACTTGGCGCAGGAGCGGCTAGCTCTACGCCCTTCCAGGCCGTGATAGCAGCGATCATCTCGGCTCCATTTGTGGAGCACGCGGAACCACAGTGACCATCCATCGTCTTAACGACCAAACGCGAAGAAGGAATATTCGACAAGCTGACCTTTGATTTCGCCACCGCATAAGCGACCGCCAAATCGGCCGACGCATGGGGCGGATTAGGGGCGCTCGCATGACAGCTCACGCATTTGCTGCGAGTGATGGGATAGACCGTCGTTCGAAAGGCATCTTGGCCAGAAAGGCTCAGGCTTCCGCTCGAAGCACCCGATCCGCGAGCACCTTTGGCCCCTGAGAGCTTAGTTAGGGTACAAGACGCGCCTACACTGGCCGTGATCAAGGCGACGGAAAAAAGCCGTAGCATGTAGATCCCCCTAACCCTTCTATCTTATCTCAATAATTGACTTAATTGATCAATTTTACAGAGGAATTGCGTCCGCTCCGGTAACAGCCCGTACCCACAAATGAAATTATTAAACTAAAATGATTTACAATCAAAATTCCTCAATCCACGATCTCACTTGAGTTCTTTAGTCGACGCCGGTAAAAGCCTGAGCGAACCGAAATATCGGTGTTGAAAGGAAAACCATGGCAAATACACGCCAATCCGCGAAACGCGCCCGTCAGACTGACAAGCGTCGTGCTCGCAATGTCCAAGCCCGCGGCGCAATGAAGAGCACTGTCCGCGCTGCCGTCGAAACGATTCAAAAGAAAGACTCCGCGAAAGCTGCTGAAGCTTACCTCCAGGCGATTCGCGCTCTTTCGAAAGCTGCCAGCAAAGGCGCGATTCCTCGCGCACGCGCTGAACGCAAGATTAGCCGCCTGACCCTTTTGGCCAAGCGCGCTTTCCCTGAGGCGCTTAAGGCGACCGCAGCGAAATCCTAATTATTTAGCGATTTTTGAATAAAAACGGCCCAGGCGCCTAACGGCTCTTGGGCCGTTTGCTTTAAAGCGAAGTCCAACTCAAGAGCTTCGTGCTGCGCTCGAACGAGCTCAGATTCCTGCCACTTGCCCGCCCAACGTTGAAAACGATCTTGAACAAAACCGCCACGCCCAGCTGCGAATTGCCCACGCTTTTGAAGAAAAAGCTGACGGAGATTCCACGTCATCAGCCCCAAAAGCGGAAAGCTCTCGCCCGGATCATCGGCGAAATGAGACGCTAGCTCTAAGGCCTGTGTTTCGTTTTTTAGGAAAAAAGCCTCGGTAAACTGAGCTTGAGCTCGCGCAGCCGACAGAGGTTCGCGCGATCCTGTCTCAAACGAAGTGGCACCCATGAGGTCGGCCTTCTCAAGCTCGTTTTCGATCATCTCTAAAGACCAAGGATCTGCCGATGCAAGCTGAGCGACATGCTCATCAAGCAGAGCAAGACCCGCCTTGCGCTTGGCCATGAACCTGACCCATGCTTCGCGCTCGCGCTCGGGCACCTCGCCGGTTTCGATGACCGCGGCCTTCTCTAAAAGCTCCTTAGAGAACTTACGGCGCTGATCCAGATCCTTAGCCCAGAGAACAACAACACTAGGGCACTCCGCTAACGGAACTCGAGGTCCTAGTTGTGTGGAGAGTTCTTCCAACTCATCAAGCTGCTGCGCATCGCGCACAATGATCAAAGGTTTTCCGCCGCCTAAGAGCAGGCTATTGGCATGTTCCAAAACCGTGCTGGCACTCGCTTCCTGCCCTTCGAGCCGAATCACGCCCTGTGACATTCCGCCCGCCTCAGCTCCCTGCACGGCTTCTTCGATGCGACGAATCAGCTCACGCGCGCGCAGGCGTTCGGCTCCATGGACCCAATAGACGGGCCATACCAATCCCTGCTTGAGCTCTTCATAAACTGCTTTGATATCCAGCTTAGGCATGGGTCATCTTTACCTTAAAAAGCAGCCACCAACGAATCATGGGCATCTGCCGCAATCTGTACCGCAAGCTCCTGAAGCGCGCGATCAAACTCGCTTTCGTTGATGAGCGCAGAGGTGGTACCCGCGACGTCCAGAAGGTTATTGGCCGGAAAAACCTTGGCCCTACTCTCCGAGTCCGTCCAAAGCACCTTCACCTCTTTCCCACCCTCGAGTCGAGACAAGGAAAAAGAAGCCCCCAGAGTTCCCGCGTAGAGCGTTGCGATAGACATGTACGCAAATCCACTCTCATTTTTATTCTCAGGACCAGGAAGCGAGTTATCCGGGATGAGCTGAAGAGGATCGAAATCTTTGTAATTGGCGTTGGCCGTACCCGCAGGAGAGAAACTCGCCTGCGTCACCGTAGACTTCAAAATAGCGTCCGCATCCTCTGGCTTAGAAACGAGCTTCAAGGACTTGCGAGCCAATAGAGTTTTTAGCAACGCATTATGAATCACACTCTCAGCGCCTGGCTTATACGAAGCATTGGCAGTCGGCTCCACGTAGACGCTAGCTACGTTCAGCGTCTTGAGATAGGCGCTCTCGGCTCTCTGCCAGCTATAGCCACAGCTCGCAGCGCCTAAAACAGCGATAAGTGCTAAAATTCTCAAACCCACCATGGAAAAGCATGCTTACCTCCTAAATCCCCCCTGGACAAGCGGCGTGGGGCAGATGATGAGAAGGAAATGGGATTTCACGGTCTAACAGACATCTTAAGACAGCTTCGCGACCGATACCCCGTGTTGGAAAAGCGCTGGAACGAAGCCCAGGCACTTCAAAACTGGGAAAAAATCGTGGGCCCTGCGATCGCGCGCAATGCCCAGCCTTTGAGAGTCGAAGGCGGTATCCTCTGGGTGCAGGTCGAACATCCGATCTGGCGAGCCGAGCTTCATGCTCGCAAAGCGCAGATCCTAGCCGCCCTAAACAAAGAGTTTCAGGATACTCCGCTTACTGACCTGCAATTCACGGACACGGGAGCCTCGCAACGCCGGGCCTCCCGCTTTGCCAAGAAGTCCCCTTAGGACGCTGGAGCCGCCGACGCCGGGCTTGGGCTCGCGCCCAAAGGCATCAGCCCATGTGAAGAGAGCGAAATTCCGAGAGCCTTTTCCAGAAGCTCATCGATCGTCTCGATGAATTCGAATTTCATCGAAGACTTGACCTCCTCAGGAACCTCACGCAAGTCCTTGGCATTTTGCTTAGATAGTAGGACGCGATGAATCCCCGCTCGATGCGCGGCGATGACCTTTTCTTTGATTCCTCCCACGGGCGTCACCGCTCCGCGCAGAGTGATCTCGCCTGTCATCGCAAGATGCGGGCTCACGCTCTTACCGGCAAAAAGCGAAGCAAGAGAAGTCAGCAAGGTCACGCCTGCCGAAGGTCCGTCTTTGGGAATCGCTCCCGCGGGCACGTGAACATGGATGTCCTTCTTATCGAAATCAAATCCAGGAACGAGCGGGCTGAGCCTGCTTCTCACGAGCGACAGGGCGATCTGAGCCGACTCCTTCATCACCTCCCCTAACTGACCGGTGAGCGTGAGCTTTCCGGATCCAGGCATCGCCGAGGACTCGATAAAGAGGATGTCCCCACCTACCGGAGTCCACGCCAAACCGGTAACCACTCCAGGCGAAGCCACGCGATCCGCTACTTCATGAATGAAGCGCTCTGGCCCGAGAATCTCTTCGAGATCCTTGGCCTCAACCCGAATCGGTAGCTGTGCCCCTTCTGCAAGAACTCGCTCCGTTGAGCCGCGCACCACAGAGGCAATCTGCCGCTGTAGATCGCGCACGCCCGCCTCGCGGGTATAATGAGTGGCTAGGCGAATCAGCGCTTCATCCGCAACAGCGAGCTGTTCGGCCTTAACCCCATGCTCTGCGAGCTGCTTGGGAACCAAGTGGGTCTTAGCGATGTGCAGTTTTTCGGCCGAGGTGTAACCCGTCAGCTCGATGACCTCCATTCGATCAAGCAGAGGCGCCGGAATCCCTTCAAGTGAGTTGGCCGTAGCGATGAAAAACACTTTGGAGAGATCAAAAGGCACGTCCAAGTAATGGTCCGTAAATGTCGAGTTTTGCTCCGGATCCAGAACCTCTAGAAGTGCTGAAGCGGGATCTCCTTGAAAGCCTCGCCCCAGTTTATCCACTTCGTCCAAAATCATCACAGGGTTGTTTTCCCCTGCTCGCTTGAGGCTCTGCACAATCCTACCAGGCATTGCTCCCACGTAGGTTCTGCGATGCCCGCGAATCTCAGAGTCGTCGCGGACGCCGCCTAGGCTTGCGCGCACATACTTGCGTCCCAAGGCTTTGGCAATGCTCTGGCCGAGGCTCGTCTTACCCACCCCAGGAGGACCCAGGAGTAGGAGAATCGAGCCCTTGGCTCCGCCCTTGAGCTTCATGACAGCAAGATGTTGGAGAATACGCTTTTTGACCTTCTCCAAGCCGTAGTGATCTTGCTCGAGAATCTTGCGAGCCTGCTCCAGATCGAGCTTGGCCGCATCAAACGGAGCGGACTTGTTCCAAGGAAGAGCCACGAGGAGGTCCAAGTAATTTCGAATGACATGGGTTTCGGGGGATTGATTGCCCATGCCCTCTAAGCGCTTGAGTTCCTCAAGCGCGACCTTGCGTACCTCCTCGGGCATGCCTGCTTCGTCAATTTTCTTGCGAAGCGAATCGGCACGCGAACCTTCTTCACCCTCACCCAGCTCCTCGCGAATCGCTTTGAGCTGTTCGCGCAAGATGCTCTCGCGATGAACTTGGGAGATTTTATTGGAGAGACGATTTCGAACTTGAGATTGGACTTCGAGATTCTCTTTGAGCGACTGCATGTGCTCAAGCAGGCTCAAGACGCGATCTTTGACCGAATCTTGATCCAAAAGGGCCTGCTTGCGATCCACAGGGATCTCGATATTTCCGGAAGCAAGATGCGAGAGATAGCTCAAATCGCTGATGCCTTTGACGAGCTCTTCAAGCTGCTCGGTGTCTCCCGGAACGCGCTTGAGAATTTCGAGGGACAGGGTCTTGAGACTATCGAGGAGGCTTGCCTGAGTCGCGGGATCCAAATCCATGCGATCCGAGACGGGCTGAGTCGAGGCCCAAAGGCAACCGTCGCGAAATTTGAGTTCATTGACGCGCACGCGCTCGATGCCGCGCACTAGGACTTGATAACCTTCTTCTGAATTCCCTCTGACGCGCTGGATTTCAAGCAACGTGCCGGTTC
>JBGAWT010000121.1:0-10227 GCA_044227445.1 Bdellovibrionia bacterium
CGTCTTGGCCCACGTGACTATGTCTGGGGTTCCATAGCGATTTTGAAAAGACCCCATCCCGCCCATGCCCAAGAAGATCATGAACAGATTAGCGTCCGGACCACGGTCTTGGTGTACGAACGAGCGCGGGTTAAAACCGGCCATGCCTGCTGAGTAAATGGGATTGAGAACGATGCCGGGCCTCAAGAAAGCTTGAGCCGCATCGATGGCGAACATCGCAGATTCGAGCTTCCGGTCCGCAGGCGATGTCGTAGATGGGTAAAACGTCTGGGCCAAAAATCGCCAAAACGTAGGGCCGCCCAATGCGGCGGGATTGGCCATGATGGCCGTGCTCACCGTGAGCATGTTCACGCCCGCGTAGCAGCCATAGACGGCCGACATGAGCAGTCGTGCTGTCGCATCCGAATAGACCGAATTGTAGATGGGATAAAGATCGAGGTAGGCGGTGTTGCAGTCGCCTGAGGTCAGCGCGATATTGACTGAGTTATAAACTGCTTTTCGTACCTGAGCCTGCGAGTAATCCGTGAGGCTCGTGCACCCCGAAAAACCCAAAAGCAAAGCGAAAGCCAGCGCTCTGAAGACCATCGTTCGCTCCCTCCATGGAGCTCAAAGCACCAATCCCAGCGCGGCAAGCGCGGGATCTAGCGCTTCTTGGCTTGCTCGAGAAATCCGACGAGCCTAGAACACCCTTCCGTGAGCGTTCGTTCGTCGGTGGCGAAACTCATGCGAATCCAACCAGGCGCCCCGAACGGAGTTCCTGGCACGACGGCCACGCGACACTCATTGAGCATCCGTTCGGCCAACTCGCCTTCGTTTTCACCCTCGCCTAAACAAGCCTGGACCCCCAACAGAGCGTAGAACGCTCCTTGTGGGGCCATCACTTCTATTGTGCGGGAATGACGAGCCTTTTCCAAGAGCTTCCAGACCAGATCTCGGCGCTTTCGGTAGCTCTCGAGCTGCGTAGCAAAGTAGCTCTCAGGCAGGCTGAAAGCGGCAAGACTTGCCCACTGCGCGACCGAATTGATGTTCGAAGTGAGCTGTCCTTGCAGGGTAGAAACTGCCTGCGCCAAAACTTTGTTCGACACCGACCAACCTACGCGCCAACCGGTCATCGCGGTAGCCTTAGAAAGTCCGTTGACCGTAACCGTTTGCTCCGCAAGCTCAGGAGCGGCTTCCAAAAAAGAGCAAAAAGGCGTGCTTCCGTAAGTGAGGCGATCGTAGATCTCATCGCTGATCACCCACACGGATCGCGAATGAGATCGCAACACCGCCGCTAACTCAGCAAGCTCGCTCTTGGAATAGACAAGGCCAGTGGGATTGCACGGCGAATTGACCATGAATGCTTTGGTCTTGGCTGTGAGCGCGGATCGCAAAGTCTCTGGCTTGAGCTTAAATCCGTCGGCAAGCGAGGTCTGCAGGACGACCGGAACACCCCCGCAGAGCTTAACCATCTCCGAATAGCTGAGCCAGTACGGCGCTGGGATGATGACCTCATCGCCTTCGTCGAGGATGGCCATGAGAGTTTGAAAAATGGATTGCTTAGCGCCGTTGCTCACGACGACGTTCTCGCGCGCCCAAGGCTTTGCGCCCGAAAGCGTCTGCTGCTGTCCGTTCGTCCGTTGCGCGATGAGATCGCGAAGCTCCGGAATCCCGGGCACGGGCGTGTACTTGGATTTGTTCTCACGAATGGCTCGCGTCGCGGCTTCTTTGATCGAATCCGGGACGTTCGAATCCGGCTCGCCTGCGGTTAAGTTCCAAACCTCGACGCCTTTTTTCTGAAGCGCTTGAACAGCAGCGTTGAGCCTGAGAGTCGCACTTTCGGTGGCCCCTGAGAGGCGCTTGGAGAGCTGGGTCACGGCATTTTTCCTTTGAGGCGCTTAGCGACCACGGCGGGCACGTAGGGCGTCACGTCGCCTCCGTAGCGATAGAGCTCCTTGATCATCGTCGAGCTCACGAAATACAGGTTCTGCGCCATCATGAACAGCGTTTCGACCGAGGGGTTGATCTCTTTATTCATGCTGGCCATCATGAACTCGTATTCAAAGTCGCTAGCCGCGCGAAGCCCGCGCACCACAGCTGCGATCCCGTGATCGCGCGCATATTCCATGATGAGGCCCGAGTGACGATCGACCTTCACGCCCTTTCGGCTCGCCACGACTTCGCGGATGATCTCCAAGCGCTCGTCGGGCGTGAACAGCGGATCTTTGCGACCCGAGCCTGCGATGAGAATCGTGACCTCCGGAAACAGCTCCAGCGTGCGATCCAGAATATCGAGATGTCCATTGGTGATCGGATCGAAAGATCCGGGATAGAGGGCTCGTCGAATGGGTTGACCGGTCGGCATGATTCCCCTCGCTAGCGAAGCTCGTAAGTCGTTAAGACGCTATCACCATAGATTTTCTCGCGCGCTTTGACAAGAAAGCTCGTCTCCTGGGGCAACTCCCGAACGCGCGACTTTTGGCGACCCCACTCCAGGCAAAACACCCCGCCCGGCGCTAAAACCTGGGTCCAAGGAGCTTCTTCGATGAGCTTCATCTCCCAGCCCCCCGAATAGGGCGGGTCGGCCAAGATGATGTCGAAAGACCCACGCGGGTGTTTCAAAAACTGCTCCACATCCACGGCTGCTACTTCGACGAGCTCACCCAGTTTGAGCTCCTGCGCATTTTTGTGAATCAGCTTCGAGCATCCGGAGTGGCTCTCTACAAAGGTCACGTGCTGAGCGCCGCGCGAGAGGGCCTCAAAACCCAATGTGCCCGGGCCAGCAAACAAATCGAGCACGCGAGATTCGGGCAATCGCATCTGAAGCGAATTGAAGAGTGCCTGCCTGAGCTTGGCCTGCGTGGGGCGCACGCCTTCTTTCTCAAACTTTGGGGCGTGCAGTGTCCGCCCCTTGAGCTCGCCACCGGTGATGCGAATCATGATGCGGTTGTACCCTCCGTAACCAAAACTTGCTACATCGACGGCAAAGGATTCAAATCAAGGACCATGAAAATCATTCTCTTTGGATCATCAGGCACCTTAGGTTCGGCGGTTCAAGCCGCGCTCACCGAAAGCGGACATGAAGTGATCGGGGTCTCGCGCTCGGAGGGCCAGCGAGCGGACATGCGGGAGCGCTCGAGCCTCCGGGAGCTGTACAAGCGCGTGGGCACCTTCGATGCAGTGGCTTCGGCCGCTGGTGAGGTGGCATTCGGGCCGCTTGCCGAGCTCGGAGCGGAGCAATGGGAAAAATCCCTCGCCAGCAAACTCATGGGCCAGATCCAGCTTGTCCAGGAAGCGATTCCATTTATCAGTGAGAGGGGTTCATTCACCCTGATCTCAGGCGTTTTGAGTCACGACCCTATTCCTCACGGAGTGGCCGCAACGATGGTCAACCGGGGGATCGAGGGGTTTGTGGCAGCGGCGGCCATCGCGCTTCCTAAACTACTCAGAATCAACGTCGTAAGCCCGACACTGCTAGAAGAATCAGCGGCTGATTACGCAGGGGTCTTTCCGGGGTTCGTGCCGGTGCCCGCGAGGCTTGCGGCTCAAGCGTATCTAAAATCGATTCTGGGAGCGCAAACAGGTCAGACCTACAGAGTATGAACTGAGACTGAAACTGGCCTTTAGCCAACCGCCCGGAGGCGCCTTGCCTCGGCCATGGGAATGCGGATCTCGGTGCCGCCTGCAAGCGTCACGCAGATGCAATCCGCTTCGAACTGAACGGAGACTTCTTGGCCGCTGGCTCGGTGACCCAGGACGACCTCAGTCTTTCCTTCAATCTGCATTGTGACTTTCGAAGCATCGCCCGCGCTGCCATGATAACCGTCATGCGAGTGTTCGCTGTGGTCGTCGTGATGAACGGGGGGCGTACGAATGGGTTCGCGACTTTCTTTGTGAAGCTCGGCCAAGGTTTCCTCCACCCAAGGCTCGTCTGAGCTGGAGTCATCCTTGGTATTCACTTGTTGGGGCGCGGCGACGGCGCTTGAGCGCGAAGTAGCGCGCGGGACAATCGGCGCGGGTTCTGGCTCGGGCTCAACAACCGGCATAGCGGCTTCGGGCTCTACGGGCGTTTCCACAATCGCTGAGGGGGCGGGATCTTCGTCGACGGTGACAAACTCGCTGAGGCTGCGATCATCTTCGTCCAGAGCCGCTTCGGGGCATGGGAAGTTCCACGGCGCGCAGCAGGTTCAGCCCCGCTCGCATCCATCTCAGCTTGCAGCTCTTCGATCTCGTTCATAATCTGAGCGAGCTCAATGGGGCTTGCGTCTTGATCGCCCGGCCTTCCACGTTTGCCATCCAATAACGGCGCTCCTGGTACCGTCCTGCAATTCGCATCGGAGTACGGCTGCAAAAATTAAGAAAATCCGTAACGACACTGTGCGTCATGGCTTTTTCGCTCGCCAAAAAAGGACTCGAGAGATACCCAGAGAGCTCGGCTCTTTATGGCGGGGGAAGTATCAACCAACACACCAGAAGCACGTAAGAGAGGCCTCCTGGACCTCGGGGAGATCTCCGAGCATGCCGCCTCTCCAAAGACGTCTCTAGCGTCTTTTGCCGACTTGCGTCCTACGACTCCCCGCGTTGGGCGTACCCGCTCTTCCCAACCCCAAGGTTTAACCTCATTTTTGGATCTACCGCCGCGCCGCGAGCTCGAGATCATAGCTCCCCTGGAATCCATCGGCTCTTTGCGTGGCGACGGGCAGCATTCGCCCATGAGCGAGTGGCTCAATTTTGCGCCCACTCCAACGCTTTCGGTCGAAGAGAAGGCCCCTGAATTCGCTCCCAGCGTACTGGGAAGCGAATACGAGATGGCCCACTCGGCTCTGTTCAAAGAGCTGGAACAAAACATCATCAAGCTGCTCACGCTGAACCCGAGCCGCAGGCAAGCGCTCGTTCAGCACCTTGAGCTGCTTGCCGGCCTTCCGCCTACCCCCGTCTCCGCAAATGACCCCACGCTGGGATTAGGCCGCTGGGTTGAGGGCCCCCGCAGCCCCGCGCAAAACGAAGCGCTTCAGACTTACTTTGGCGAAATCGCCACGCTGACCTTGGGCCAGGTCTGGATTCTAAAGTCTTGGTCTGATCGCGGCATGCGGCCGATTTCGGAAAAAGACCTGGGCAATCTCAATTGGGCGCTCACCTGCGCGCTCAAACCCTACTTGCCGCTGGATCGCGAAGGTTGGCAGCTCACGCGACCTAATATCTACTCCTGGTACAAACCGAGCGCGGCGATCGCTCGATTGCTCTGGCAAGCTCTTCAAGGAATTCACCTCTCGGACGAAGGCCCCAACGAGCTGCTCGCTCAGCTCATGAAGCATCGAACGACTTCGCCCACCTGGCGCAGGCCCAGCGGTTACGGCGCTTCGTTTGGCGGGGTTTTTTGGTCCGAGTTCGAAGCTCTGGGATTGGAGCTCGAGCGCGCGGGCTCCGCTCGCAAAGCTCCGCTGGGATTCACGCCCACGCTTCGCGAAGGCGCGTTTGCTCGAGCAAGCGGACCGCAGGTGCAGTGGGTCGGTACCGAAACCGATGTGTTTCAGCTCATCTTGGCCGAGCTGCTTCAGCTCTGGTGGGGCCCTGCTGCTCCCCCGCTTTGGACTCAAGGCTCGGGCTTGGAGATGCATTCGCGCGATCAGCTTTCTTTGCTTTTGCAGGCGCCTAAGCCCACCCTCCAGGCTCGCATCGCCGAGATGGAATCCTGCGACGTGGCTTTTGTTTTCGAGGAAAAATGTGTGCGAACCGCAGGCCGGAGCGCCGAAGCCACGCGCATGCGCGAACAACTCGACGCCCTTCCCTACTTCAAAAAAGTCCGCACCGCATCGACCACGCTGGGCGAGTTGCAAGCATGCGTCGCGCTCACCAAGCTCAGGCCCGGCGGCACGTTTATCTGGGGTCGCGAAGAGCCGCTCACATCCAAAGCGGGCTCCGGCGTTCTGAACGCACTTTTGGAGCGAGGCCGCCTGGTTTACGAATGGGATCTCTCTGGACTCTCCCTTCCGCCTGGAGTCGACCGGCTTGTCGGTCCCGATGCCACGCCCTTTCCTCGCTACCTTTACGTTTGGTCTCGCGAGTTTGATGTGCAAAAACGCCTGGACAATCGCCCGGTGCGCATCTCAGCCCAAGGCGAGATTCGAAGCTATATCCAGCTTGAACAGGTTTTCCGCGAAGTCCTCAAGGCGGCGCGAGGATCCGGTGATGCGACCCCGTCGCGCGCTGGGCTTTCGATTCAACGCCGTGAGAGCCCTACGCCGCAGCGCGAGTGGGCAGAGCGCTGGCCTGACCCCGCCTGTCAGTCCACGCTGCAGACGGTTGAGCGCATTCGAGCCATGTCCTCGGCTTTGGCCAGCATTGGAACCGTCAGGCGCACTCCTGACGAGGACCCCGAACGCCAGGGACGCTGGCGCCTGGCAGCTCCCTCATGGGGAGTTTGGGTCGAAGCGCAGAGCGATGCCGATGGTCGAAGGTTGCGGGTGCACGAGCTTCCGAAGCCGGGACAGGACGCCAGCGGCGAAGGTTGGATGATCTTAGTTTCGGATGAGACCTGGGTTGCCCCTCTGTTTCACTACCTGTCTTCCGAACCCGTAAGGCTGTGGCTCGAGACCCACGCCGAGCGACGTGGCGAGCGTTGGGTGCTCAAAGAACTGACCGTTCGATCCATCCCCGTTTCGGGAGTTTTGCTTCAAGCTCTGCGTGCGCCGGGTGTCGGCTCAGCAAGCCCGCTGCCCGGAGAGTGGGAGCGCTTAGCGTCTGACGTTCCGGTGGCCCCCGAGCGTGTCGCGCAAGCCTTGGCCGCGTCCACTCTTGTCGGAGAACAAGCGGCCCGCATCCGAGCAAGCCTGTACGTAAGAACAGCGCGCGCCATTGCGCATCTTAAGTCCACACAAGCACGCCTCTTGGGTATGGTGAACGCCCAGGGTGCGGTCAATTGGTCTGAGCTGCTTTCAGTTCTGCCGCGCTCCGAGCTCGTTTCAGTGACGCTGCACCCTGCGGTCAGGCTCACCGGAAACATCCCGCTGCAAATGCCCATCCTGCGCTTTGATCGCGTCGAGCGCCCACAGCCTAGCATCGTGTTTACGACGGAATCTGGATTCCAATTAGCCCTAGGCTCTGAGGATAGGCGCGTGCTCGAAATGCTGCTCGCTCAGCTCGAAGGGATCACGCATCCAACGTGGAACGATCTGGTGCAATACTTGAAGCTCCCGCGCCGCATGGAACTGGCGCACGCGACGGCAGCGGATGTGCTGAAGTCCCACGGACAGCAGCTCAATTTGCTCAAGCAGCTCGAAACGCTACTCAGCAAATGCGAGTTGTTCTAGTTATTCCCTAGAAGATCCGGATCGACTTTGTCTTCGAGATAATCTCGTAGCTCTCGTTCGAGCTTCTTCTTGCGCAAGCTGATGGCCTGTTTAGTGACGCCCCATTTTTGACCGAGGTCCTCTAGGCTCATCGCGCCGCCCTCCACCAAATCCGGCATCAGCTGGTGGTCGAAAATCTCCCGATCCCGTTCCGTCTTGATGGTTTGCCTGAAGTCCATGAGGAAACCACGGATCTTTGTGTCTCGAGTCGTGTCAGCCGCTAGCTCTTCAATCGAGGGGCCGGTATCCGCGATCGGATCTGCCCGGCGGTAGAGGATGTTGTCAATCATCTCAGGATCCCTCGCCTCATTCTTGTTTGGAGGAATCAGATCGTCGAAATAACGAGTGCCGTAGAACTTCAGAATGGCGTCTTCGATCTTTTCGAACTTCTCGAGGGTGACGAGCTCGCCTAACTCCGTCATCTTGGTTTTGGCGTCGTCTAAGCTGATCTGTTCCTTCCGAGAACGGCGCTCGATCCGATAAAGGTTGTACTCCTCCCAAAGGTTTTGACGTGTGTTAGCGAAACCCTTGCCCTCCACTCTCCTATAGATCTCCGTGCGATGCTCAAAGTAGTCCATCCAAAAGGCGCCCTTCTTGAAGCCGTGCTGCCTCAGGCTATTAGCGATCTCCCTGCGAATGGACCTCACACACGAGTACATCGCCCAAGGCCTAAACTCCCTGCGAGTCGGATCGTACTTACCGCTACGGATCGCTCGGATCGTTCCTTCGACTGACGCTTGGTAAAGATCGATGGGACTGAGTCTCAGCTGAGGGCGCCACCAACGGATGGCGAGCCTCAAATCTGAGTGCGCGAACCCGGCGCGTCAGCTCGCCGATTTGCGCCAACATCTGTCGCCTGAGAATAGTAAAACGCCAGGAGATCACGGATCTCATCGTTGCTCAGGGTGGGTTTGGGCAAAAGAGCGCGGAATCGTCGCACTTCCCCCTGAACCGCCCCAGAGAGGCACATCCGTTTACCGGAGTTCCACGGTTTGAAGCCCGGATTTCCCTTGCCGACCCACGCAAGCGGCGTCGCGAGCCCGAAAGCCCCCAAAAGACCCCAAATGCATGCGGCGCGAAAAAGACTCTTCCCCACGTTCGGCCTATCGATAGGATCGAGCGTGTCCTTGATGGTGTTTCGAACACTTGCCTAGTTCTTAAACAGCTATTGTGCACTGTGCGTCAATTCTGACGCATTCCGCCGTTGGTCCGGTCCCTGCATAGTGTCGACCGAGACGCGTTGTACCGTGTGGAGGAACCTGTTGTGGCAAAGCGCAAATTTAGACTGAGTTATCGAATCGTGGTGGCAACCTTCGTTGCCTTTGGGGTCCTTCCAACCTTCGCAGCCTCCTGCGGGAACGCCGGCCTGCAGCGACCTCTAAAGCCCCCATCAATGCCCAAGGTCAATCGGTCGGCGCTAACACCGCCGAATGCCGCGTCCCTCAGCAGTACCTTTCGGCTTTGAATACGACCCTCAACGGCATCGATGACCAACAGCAGTTACGCCGTCGGGTCAGTCCTAAACTTTTCAGCTCAGGCTCTATCCCTACACCTTGCAAGGCTTTACGCGAATGTTCGTAGCCGGCACGTTTACTTCAAACGGAGCGCAGGGGCAGCTACAACTTTGAAATGAACTTCTGCTCCGAGAGTTGGCAATTCGGCGGGGCGTGACGCTCACGGGTTCGCCGCAACGCCCAGACCTTCAGGGCAATATCGGGTCTTCGAGCCTCGTGCGCGTGATGACCAGCCTGACGATTCAAAATTCACAAATTGATCCCTCGCGGTCCCTCTTGAAAATTTGGGATTGCGGTAACAATCAAGCTTGTCAAAACCCCATTGTCATCAATGGTGTTTCGGCAGTCTTGAATTGATCTTCGAAGGTAGCTCCTTCTCAATAAAATCCCACCGGGGCCCGCCACGGGATCAGCGACCCGACCCCCCTCAAGACCCATCGGCGTGCTCTACGCAGAGCCAGGCGTCGCGGTGGGAACCCTGCCGGGCGCAACAGTGATCACGGTTCCCCCTTCGACGGCCCCGTTCATCGGGAAAAGGAGGGTTTACCAAAACGAGCTGATCGAACTGCAACCCGAGAGATCCTTTTCGCGTACCCGTTTTTTTGACATCGCCAATCGCTTGATCGTTTTCAGGACTCAGATTTCTCCTGACAGGCTTCAAATCGATGCGTACGACAAATCCACCTTAGCGCTCGCGTTCTCCAAATCCGTTTCCACCCCCACTCCCGGAAGTTACGTCGATGAGCTCCAGATCTCAGCCATCACGGGTGGGTTCTATGTCACCTTCACGTCGCACAGCGGATATGGCACCTCAGCGATCAATTATCTAAGCGGCATGCGCGTGAGCGAGAGCGGCGACTTGATTGATCCCCCTCGTGTACTTGCGCAAACCGGCGGTGCGGATTCGCTCATATACAATCACCGACCTGCAGGAGATGGACAAACCATCTATATCGCAGCCCAAATCGGAAAAGACGGCAGATTTTTGGGTGGCCTCAACCCCAGCAGGATCGTAGTTTTTAAAGTCGGAAGCTCACCGACAAGTGGCGTTTCAATCAATCAGATCACCACCGCGCTCAAGCTCTATGACCTCGGCATCGGTAATCTCTCTGTGGACTCAGGCGGCATACACGTGTCGTACGCCGAAGTAAACAAGACGACCGAGCAAAGAAGCGGCGGGATCACCGCTACTTGGTGGAGCTTCATCGCTACCTACCGCGTGAACTTGGACTCCTCGCTCAATGTCAGCTCAACGAAGCTCCTATCGATCTTCACCGACCCACTGGACACCTATGGAGTCTGGCTCCAGCCTTACTCGGTTCAAGATTTTGGTGCGCAACTCGTTCACTACGACACGACGGAGACCCACCGCGCGCTGCAGTACT
>JBGAWT010000122.1:0-9960 GCA_044227445.1 Bdellovibrionia bacterium
CGCTCGGAGTGGTTGGAATGATTTTTCCAATCGTTCCAGGACTCCCTTTTTTGGTACTGGCTGCGGCATGCTTCTCCCGCAGCTCACCCAAGTGGCACGCGTGGATCCTGTCTCGACCTAAGATCGGCCCTCTCATCCACGACTGGGAAAATGGCGGAGTCATCCGACCCAGGCCTAAGGTCATCGCTGCCTTGACCCTGACCCTTGTCAGCCTCTACCTCATCTACTTTTGGAAACCCAAGACGGGGGTCGATATCGCCATTGCGATTATTTGGGGTTTGAGCGTGGCATTTGTGCTGAGTCGGCCGTCAACCCCTCAAGTCCGGCAAAAGTAACCTTCAAGTGATGGATGAGACCTAGGTCCTAAGGACTCGAAACCCGATATTAACGCCCGATGGCAGGGGCACCCAGGGGATTGGCTTGTTCGAGCACTTTGTTCTCCTGAGTGAGCTTGGTGCGTTCATAAATAAAGCCACCGAGCGAGGCAACGACACCCGCAACGCAAACAGCAACCCAGACGGTGAGGAATTTAAGAGGCAGTTTGAGCTCGATCATTTGATTGACTTACACCGGAGGCGCTTCGGATCCAAGCCCCTCCTAAGCATTCTTCGCCTTGATACAAAACAACTGCTTGGCCCGGCGTGACTGCTCGCTGCGGCTGATCGAAACAAAGACGAATCCTACCGCTGCCTAGGTGCGTGAGAGTCGCTGCCTGATCGGATTGCCGATAACGAATTTTGCAAGTGAGCGGACCTTCCTGAGGAGCCTGGCCACTGATCCACGAAGCTCCGTCAGCTACGAGTTCCTGAGAGAACAAAGCCGGGTGCGATTCGCCACGTCCGGCCCAAAGCGTTTGAGTTGCAGCATCTTTGCTCACGATAAAATACGGCTCGCCCGTTCCGCCGATGGACAAGCCTTTGCGCTGACCCAAAGTGTAGTAGGCCACGCCAGAGTGCTCACCAATGCGAGCTCCTGTGTCGATATCTCGAATCAAACCCGGTTGAGTGGGCAGGTAGCGCATGAGGAATTCGCGGAAGTTACGCTCACCGATAAAACAAATACCGGTGCTGTCTTTCTTGCGGGCAAGAGCCAAGCCTTTGCTCTCAGCAAGCTCACGGACTTTGGTCTTAATCAGATGCCCCACCGGAAAGTGCACGTTCTGAAACTGCGACTGACTGACCTGACACAGAAAATAACTTTGGTCCTTGGAGGGATCTAGGCCTCGCAGGAGCTTGCGATGACCTGTTTGAGCGTTCACATCCATGCGAGCATAGTGGCCGGTACCAATCGCAGTGGCGCCCAGCTTCTTGGCGTAGCTTGCGAAGTACTCAAACTTGATCTCGCGGTTGCAAAGGACGTCTGGATTGGGGGTTAGACCCTGACGAGAGGCTTCTAAAAACTCCTCGAACACTCGCTCGCGATACTCGCGACTAAAATCCACTGTCAGAAGATCGATTCCCAGTTTGTCGCAAGCCCGTTGAGCATCTGCGTGGTCCGCCTCTGCAGAGCAGGGCTCCGAGTCTTGCGAATCATCCCAATTGCGCATGAAAAGGCCTACGACTTCAAAGCCTTGCTCTTGAAGCAGGAGAGCCGAAACTGCGCTATCCACGCCGCCGGACATGCCGACGACGATTCTTGGGCGGGACATCGGGACATTCTTTACAAATAGAGTCGGATAAAGTCAACGTACCATGAATTCGACCCGATCAACCACCTGGTCTTGGGCGTCCACGAGCTTAAGCTCGTAGTTACCTGGCTTTTCGGGCCGCCATGCCAAGGGCTGGTCCGCCGAGCCTAAGGCCTGGGTATTGAGCACCCATCTTAGGCTCGAGGTGGGCGAGGAAGCTTCGAAGAATACGCGCTGGCGCTCCGTAGGAATATCTGGATCCCGCGCGATGAGCAGGCCTTCGACAGGATAGGTGATTTGAGCTTGGTGCGTGGGCTTGCTCACGTTGCTAAAGGCGGGATTCGGTTCGGTGCCTTTTAAGTACCACTCCCCTGCCACGCGAACTAGACCCCTCGGGGGCTTGGGGGCCTTGTCCTTTCCGGATTGGTGCAAAAACTCAACGATCTCAGCCCAAGCCGGGGCAGCGCCGCTGATACCCGTGACATTGCGCATCGGTTGGCCGGAGAAGTTGCCAGCCCAAACACCCACGGTGTAGCGAGCCGAAAAACCCACGCACCAATTATCGCGCATGTCCTTGCTGGTTCCGGTTTTTGCCGCGGTCCAAAAACGCATCGAAAGCGGACTTTCTAAACCAAAGGTAAGACTGCGGCTCAGGCGATCAGACAAGATATCGGCGATCACAAAGGCTGCGTCGCTTGGCATGACCCGGCGGATGCGAGCGGAGGATGGCGAAGCAGAAATCCGCATTTCGCTCCATCGCCCCTGGTTGGCCAACGTTCGGTAAGCGTTGACCAGCTCCCAAAGCGAAACATCCGCCGTTCCAAGAGCCAAAGAAGGCCCATAGAACTCCTCTGAGCGCATGGCCGAAAACCCCAGCGCTTTCATTCGCCCAACTAGCCGATCTACTCCAACGAGCTGAAGCGTACGAACTGCAGGCACATTGAGCGAAGACGCCAAAGCCAGCCGCAACGTCACATCCTCGCCGTGGTACTCGTGATCAAAATCTTGGGGATGGTATACCGAGCCCGGACCCAATGAGATGTCCGTAGCAGAATCATCAAGTCGGGATGCCGCCGTAAGGTAGCGACGCTCCAGAGCAAGCCCGTACAAAAAGGGCTTGAGCGTGGAGCCTGCCTGCCTGCGCGCCCTCACCCCGTCGACTTCGCCTGCGCTCGAAAGCGAACCGACGCTTCCGACATAGGCGAGCACCTTTCCGGTAGCATTTTCGACGACCACTGCAGCAGCGTCATTCATATTGCGCGAGCGAAGCGAAAGCACGTGCTTGCGCAAGGTCTCGGTGACCCGAGCTTGGATGCGCGAATCGAGCGTCGAGCGATGCTCTCCTTGCTTAAGCAGCTGGCGTGCGGCGTGAGGAGCCAAAGCCGCAGTGGGCGCGAACACCTGCGGCCAGAGCCTCCGACCCCGCAGCAGGTCCGTGACACGAGCGCAATCCACAGCCGGACTTAATTTACTGCCCAATGCACAGGCCCGTCGTGCAACTTGATCTTCGTGGGCCTCAGGAGCGCGAATCAAAGAAGCCAGTACCAAAGACTCCTCGCGATTGAGTCCCGTGGGGTCCTTTCCAAAGAGTCCCCGAGCCGCACTCGCCACGCCTTGCAGCTCGCCACGAAAAGACACGAGATTCAAATAGGTCTCTAAGATCTGGCTCTTGCTCCAACTCCGTTCGATCTCCAGAGCCTGCACAGCTTGACTGAGCTTTTGGCCCCACTCTCGCCTGCGGTGCTTGGGCGTCAGCCTTTCGTCGAGCATCGAAGCCACCTGCATAGAAATCGTGCTCGCTCCTCTTGAGCTTTTGGCGCGAATTCGATCCTTCAACGCTCCGACAATGGCCCAGGGATCGACACCTAAGTGGCTCTCAAACCTCTGATCCTCGCTTGCAATGACCGCTTCTTGAAGCGAAGGCGAAATCGCTGAGATAGGTACCCATCCGAGTTGGCGTTTCTTGAGATTGGTGCGTTGCTCATGAATCACTTGCCCTGTGCGGTCAAGCACAGCGGTTTCGGATCGAATCAATCGGTCACGAACCTCCTCAAACGCAGGCGTACTCGCTTGCGCAGAGCCTGCGACGAGCAGGGCGATTAGTGCTCGCTTATTCGTCAATCGAAACGGCCGCATTGGGGCTCTCGCCTAACATCTCAGGTGCGTACATCGCCTCTAACCGGGTGGCCGGAAGACTCATCTGGCCGCTCTGGTTGAAGCGCACAGTGTACTCGGTCATCCATTTACCCTTAGGGACATAGGAGTAGTAAGCGCGGTAGCTCCTAAAGGAACGCTCCTGAAATGCCGGCTCCACCCAGCCCTTAGATTTTTCAGCTGCCGTTGAAACCCCTGAGTCGTTGCCCAACCCGCTCCCGAGAATCATCGCTCCTGCTGGGATAGGATCATCCACAACAACCCACGTCATGTCGACTTGAGCTTCCATCTCAAGTCTCACTCTTGCGATATCGCCTCGGCTCCATTTTCCGGATACCTTTTGCTCCACGGGAGTCACTGTCTTAGCCACACGGTAGCCGGTCGAAAAAGGTTCCTTTAAGGGAATCGCGGCGCGGCTCTGAAGCGTGATCCAGGGTTTTCCGCCACCCGAATGGGTCGCTGTAAAGGACGCTGCTTGCTTGGGCCATTCAAAGTCCAGCGTCTTGCCCTTGGGTGTCGAAGCCCATGCCACGCTTTGACCGGATTGGCCTGTCACCGTCGCGGTGCTTGAACCCGTGACCGCCGCCTTCTCATGAGTCTTTGAGAATTTCTCCAGAGCCAGCACACCCCATGCGTTTGCAGTCGTCGTGTCCCAGTGCCCATGCTTTTGTTTTTGAAGCGTTCCGCGGGCGAGCCTACCGATGTCATCCTTCCAAGAGGAGCTATCGGTGACCGAAAGCAGGAGGCGCACCGCGTTTCCAGCTGGCGAAACCATCATCCACCATAGGCCGTCGGTGGCTTCGGTAGAGAATCCCATCGTGGTTCCCTGGAAGTTGAGCCTCGAGCGCAGGATCTGCTCAGCGTGAGTCCGTTTCTTAGGACCATCCGGCGCGTCCTTAATACGTTTGAGCGCTTCCAGCCAATCGATCACGGCTGAAGTAGGCCATAGCTCGGGCGACAGAGTGAATGACCCGGTCATCGACCACTTGGCTTCGCCGTAGCGCGAAAGCGCTTCGATTCCGGCGAGCTTTCGAACGGTGAGATCGGCCGAAGGCAGGAAATCCCAAGGGCGGACGATCTTTCCTTCGACAAACCGTTTCATGCCTTCGATCATCTTCTTTTTTGAACTCGCCGGAATCTCCCAGCCCGCCTCGTTTGAGATCGAAAGAAGGTATGCGGTCAAAACCTCAGAGCCCGTCGCCCAAATGGAGGGAAAATATTTGGCCAATCCATCCGAGTCCAAATACGTCGGCAGATCGCTTACGACTTTTTGCCAAGCGGCCTGATCCTTGAGGGCCACCGCTCGAGAGGTGCGCTGCTCAAGGCAGTTATAAGGATACTCCGACATGTAAGCTCTCACGCCGTCTAATCCGGTGAGAAGCGTGGAGTCCATAACAGCTCGAATGCCGCCCTTGCCAGGCAGCGCGTCAGAGGGCTTTTCGACGGGCGTTTCGAATTTGCCGTCAATTTGGGCAAGCGTCGCTTGGTACACGCGCACAGGTACAGCCGGCACGACCTTTTGGAGAACCTGAATTTGATCTCCAGAGGAGCTTTGCTTGTCCTTGGCAGACAACGCGTACCTGATCTCCGACACGCCGCTTGGTACATCCACGGTCCATTTGACTTGTTTGACCTCACCAGGGCCTAGATCCACCATCTGCTGGGCTAAGGCTGTGACTCCAGGTGCACTTCCCGATACGGCCACTGACATAGGCCTTGAAGTCGTATTGCGAAGCGAAAACTCAAGCGGCATGTGATCCCCTTCGCGCGCAAGCGGGGGAACGCCCGAAAGGATCATCAGATCCTGAGTGGTTCGAATCGACGCAACCCCAGTGCCGAAAAGATGGGATCCGGCGTGCGCGATCGCAGCTACCTTAAAACCCGTGACCGAGTCGTTCATCGGGAACTGCACTTCAGCTTCGCCGTTGGAATTGAGCTGAACCTTGCCATCCCAATAAAGCAAACTGTCGAAGATCTCTCGACTAGGCGCCTTGCCTCCGTCGCCGCCCGTGGGCATGGCCTTTAAGCCGAAATGCCGCTTACCCACGACTTCGCCCTGGGCAGTGAACGTCTCGACCTCGTAGCCTCGCTTTCGCATCATCGCGTCCAAGAGCTTCCAACTCTCGTTGGACTTGAGCTGAAGCAAGCCCTCATCGACCGCTGCCAGAGCCACTTCGGCGCCTTTTGGAAGCGCCTCTCCGCTGGCCGTCTTGACCTGGATCTTGAATCGGCCTTTCTCTCGCACTTGCAGGACATCTTTTGCAGGCTCCACGCGCACCGTGAGCTCGTGAGCTTTCCATCCGACGTTGATCTGCGCGATTCCTAGTTTGTACGAAGGACGCCCGAGATCCACGAGGGCAGTGGGCTGCGGATCTCCCACTCGGCCACGCACGACAAATGCGGACACGTACACGTTGGGCGCGAAGTCAGGCCTAATGGGCACCTCGATCACTGGCTTCGTTCCTGATAGGGGCACCACAAAGGCGTCCATAACGCCCTCACGCTCCACGGTTACAAGAGCGGTAGCTTCACGAAACGGCATCCGAACCTGAAACACGGCTTTCTCGCCTGGTTCATAGCGCTTGCGCTCGGGCAGCAAGTCGATGCGATCGGAATTGTCCTGCGGGAACCACCAGTCATCCGTCGAATCCGAAACCCAAAGAGAGGAGTTTCCGAACACTTCTCTGCCCGCTTCGTCGGAGGTCTTGGCTTCAAGGATTAGATTTCCGGCGGATGGAGGAGTAGCCTCGCAATCCAAAAGCCCGCGCTCGTCGGTTGTTCCTGTGCAGGCTTGTCCATGGCGTTTGAGCTCGGTCTTGCTGTCGTAGGAGTAAAATCCACCGACCAATCGTTTTCGGTGCGAGTAGGTTTTTCGTTCCAAGAAATCTACAGATACAGGGGCATGCGCGATGGCCTTGCCCTTGGTATCCGTGACAGCCACCTGAAACTTGGTGGACTTTTTGGACGCGAACCAGCTGTTGGGCTTTACGGCGACAAGCCTACCTGACGGAAAGAGCGAAACGCTGCGCGAAACCGTCTGCATCTCCCCATTGGGATCTCGGTAGTCGAGCTCCACGCGGAGCATCTTGAGCTGATCCACCTTGGCGGAAACAGGAACCGAAACTTTGCCAGCTCCGGAGGCATCCAAGGTGAGATCGATTTTCTCACCCTTCGTGGCGCCGGATTCAGACGCTGACCCCTCAGCGCTCTCGTGGCCGCGCTCTTCCTCTTCTTGATCGCGCGCTTTGCGGTGCCAAAGTGTAGCCTTCGAAATTCAAGAACTCCACGGCGGGAAGATTAAAGGTGCTCACCTGCACCGGAAGCTTAGCGCGGGCCCACTGACAGGAACTCACCTGAAAAGTCAAACGGTACTGCTTGGCGAAATCTGCTCCTGAGCCGGAAGTTGAGCATCCCCTTCATCAGGGGCGCGATATTCTTCGACTCTAAATTTCTTGGTGAACGCCAAGAGCCTCCAGTGCTCGTAGCTCCCGTAGGTCTCCCTCCCTTCTCCGTCATCGCCCTCGGACTCTTGTGAGTCTTTTTTCTTAGGGGATTTTCCAGCAAGGTAATGGAATAGGTTCCTAGTTTCGCTTCCTGCGGAATCGCCCAGGTCGACTCTGCCACATCTCCCGCTCTCCCAGCTCAGCGGGAGCTCATAGCTTTGCCCAAGGCTTCCGCTATGAGTGATTTGAGCGACTTTAGGTAGCCGATCGGGCTTCTCCATGCCCCTGAGCGAATGCTTCCGGAAAAAATGCTTCATGTGAACGGTCTCGCCGGCTCGAAAAAGCGGGCGGTCCAACACGGTCGATGCAAGCTCGCTTAGCACCATAGGTCATCGGCAAATTAAATCTCCAGGGCTCGATGCCGCGCTGCCAGCTGGAGTGCACGAACGAAAAGTCGTCATCCTTCTCAGCGACGATGTAGATGCCATTGAGGTAGGTCGAATACTCATCAGATGCGCCACAACGCTTGAGTTCCTTAGGAAGAAAAGGTTTCTCGGAAGCGGGCGCAACCCTTGCCCATCCGATTTTCCGCTCACCAAGACTCTTCCCGAACAATCGCGCGCTGACTGTCGCGCCACTCACGGGCTTGCCTTCATCAAGCGAAGTTACCCAAGCCAAAGACGATTCGCGGCCTTGTTTAAAGTGAACAGAGAGATTGGTCACCAAAGCCGCTGTCGGAACATAAACTGAGAGCTGCACCCAAGAGCAGACCCTAACTTGAGGCTTTCGAACTCCACGACATAAAAGCCCGGACGCTTCAGTGGAATGCCCATCACTTCAAAGGCTCGCTCGCCTCCCGGCTTTGGCAGCAACAACCCTTCGGTCTTCACTCCAGAGCCCCACCCAAAAACGGACTCCTCGCGCTTGGCCTGCGAGATCCTGGCCAACCAGGAAAACGCGCTCGCTGCTTTTGACGTATCGATTCGCAGGAGTTTTCCTAAAAGCTTCGCCGACGCGCTGGGCGCGGAGTCCCCTAGCAAGCCTACTTTTCCCTTAAGCGTTGCTTCGACGTTGCGAACGGTCACAGGCAGAATCGCTTCGGGCTTGAGCTCCAGAAGGCCGAAGTCAGCCGGAAACTTCACTAATGGCGGATACTCGGCAGTCGCTACAGCCAGCGGAAACTTTGCGGCGTTGCTCAGCGTCCGACCCGCGTCGTCGGTCAGGCCCTTGGGGACGATGACTTCAAACTGCGTGTTTTCGGGGAAGGGCCCTTGAAACTGAACATAGGAAGTCCCTTCGCTATCAGGCTTAGATGCTTCGTCCTTGGAGAAGTAAGGAGACCACTCTTTGCCTCCTGCTTTGGCCCTCAGCTTGATCTTCTTGATCTGCCCGCGCGGAATGTCCGCACTAAACCTCAAGCTCATGGCCGAAAAAGGGATACAAGCTGCTTCGGCATTCTCGCGCTCGCAGCTAAACTCAGCTTCCAGTTCCGTCCTGACTTTATACGAATAGGTCTGCTCGTCGTTTGTCGAACCTCCGCTTACCGCGGTGATTCCCTTGCCCCAAACCAAAGTCACGCTCGCTCCCGGCGGGAAACGCCTGGTTGCCTGAAGAACGATCTGAGGCCTGGGCGCTTGATTGTAGCCATAGCGCCTGCGACGGGCGCCGCCTTCGCGTGGGTCCTTATCTAGGACTTTGGCAGGAATTTTTTCATTGATACCCGAAACTTCAAAATAGGCGTGCCGCAAAACGGAGGCCTTATCCGCTTCAGCATCCATGGTGAGCACGAAGGCCTGCTCTTCGTCGATCGAAGATGCGTTGGCCCACGGATCAGATTGCTTGAGCGAGGGGCCACCGGTGTTGAAGGAGAACTCTTTCTTTCCTTGAATCGCTGCACCAGCCAGAGAGGTGAATCCCTCTTTAACCTTGAAGACGCATTGAATGCCCCCAGGGAGGTCAGCTTCGAAATCGAAGATCCAGTTTTTGGCATCCGCCCAACGAGCGCTTCCTTTTTGCGGGCAGGAAATCTCAAACGGATCCCCCTTACTGCGCGGGTCTCCGAACGCAATCATCGCCTCGGTGAAAAGGACCCTGACCTGCCTGACGCCTTTGGCATTTCCTTGGGGAGAAAAGACAGCAACCTCAGGTGCGCCCGCCCAAGCGGTGAGCGAAAATACGGCAACCCAGATTCCAAGCCACATCGCGCGCACGAAACCCATGCAATCTCCCTCAGAAGTTGAATTCGGGCCCAATCATATCACGCTATTTATCGCGCAACGATAGACCCATCACGCGCGACGCGCACCCCGGTCCGCGGAAAGTCCTCTTGAGAGAGCCATCGCACGAGATCGGCTCCGATGGACCGGGGATCTACTTCAGGAATTCCATAAGAGCCCTGCCATGTGGGAATCAAGCGCCCACGAACGAACTTTCCGTCCGGCTTAAGCTCCGCCTCAAGCACCACCGAAACCCCGTTCCACCCCAAAAGGTTGAACTGCTTGACGGTCGCGAAGTTCCCCAATGAATAAGCGATGAGCCTTCCTTTATATGTCTCCATCGCGCGAACGACGTGAGGCCCGGTGCCGAGCACCAGATCCGCCCCCGCATCGATAACTGCGTGAGAAAAGGCATGCACATCCCCTCGCTTCTCGCCGTGAAAAAGCTCCATTCCCTTAGGGACGTTCAGGTGATCGTATCCCTCCGCTCCTCCATGGAAAGCGACGATGATGATCTTGG
>JBGAWT010000123.1:0-10492 GCA_044227445.1 Bdellovibrionia bacterium
GGAAATGCTCGTGGAACGGGGCAAACCTACCGGAAAAAAGAAGAAGGGATTCTAGCTCATGCGCGTCGTCTTTATGGGCACGCCAGAGTTTGCAGTTCCCTCATTGAAGGCCGTGTTAGGCGCGTTTGAGGTCGTAGGAGTTTACACTCAGCCCGATAAACCTGTGGGCCGGGGCCTTGAGGTTCAAGCCTCACCTGTTAAGAATCTCGCGCTGGAGCACGGAATTCCTGTGTTTCAACCCGCCAAGCTTTCGGCCCCAGGCGAGTTCGAAAAATTAGCCGAGCTCAAGCCAGATGTCATTGTGGTCGTAGCCTTTGGGCAGATATTGCGTCGCAATGTCTTGGACCTGCCGCGGCTGGGTTGCGTGAATGTGCATTCCTCTTTGCTCCCGCGTTGGCGGGGGGCCGCTCCGATTCAATGGGCCGTGCTCACAGGTGATGCGCGTTCGGGAGTCACAACGCAGAAGATGGCCGAAAAGCTCGACGCAGGCGATATCTTGCTGCAAGCGAGCACTCCTTTATCTGCGGATGAAACGGCTTCGACGCTTCATGATCGCCTCAGTCAGATGGGCGCTGAGCTCATTGTTGCTACTCTCAATGGGCTTGCTGACGGATCTGTCGAGGGTCGCACTCAGGATGAGTCTGCCGTAACGCTTGCTTCGAAGCTTTCCAAAGAAATGGAATGTCTTGAGCCCGCCAAGCAGAGCGCTCTGGAGATGGACCGGCGGGTGCGAGCGTTGAATCCCTGGCCGGGCACGAGCGTGCGCCTAGGCGGGCAGCGACTTAAAATTCGCGGGGCGCGCTTGCGAGCGGATTTAAGCGTGAGTGCGGGTACGGTCGAAGATCGGCACGGCATGTTGCTCTTGGGTGGTACCTCCGGCGCGCTGGAGCTAACGCGCGTTCAGTGGGATGGCAAAGCCGCGGTAGATGCGGGGGCGTTTGCCAACGGCCTTGCGGGCCGCGGAATGAAGTTTCCGCTGCGAGTGGACGGCTGAGTTTCGGTCGCAGAGTCCAAAATTAGGACGCAGGCCAAAAAAAACACACCTATTTTCAGGGTTTGGTTGGGCACGAGCTTTGCTTTTGGGAGGCCGCCAGATCAAGTGGCGGTAAATGGAACTACCCCCCTTCTTCGTAAGAGAAAGGGGGTGATCCAAATGAGAAATAGAAAGAAGTACTATTCTCATCGGATCAAACTGGAAAAGCTAAAGCAGCGAACCTTGCTTCTCAGAGGCTTAGTGAGGCTCCTGTTTTTCCTGTGTTCTGTAGTGACTGATTACTTGAAGCGCGTTTGAGGAGTCCAGGTGAGTACAGCAGTTCAACTCAACTGGGGATCTCAAGCTGAGATGCCGCTTGATCTGGTCCCTTCTTGACCTAATCTTGACGAACGCTCCATGGACGCTTGACGGTACTTTTGACGCGCCTGGTCTATAACCCCCCTCGTCGCACTAATCGTTTTAAGTAACAAAGGAGTTAAAAATGAAAAATCTATTCGGTCTGATGTCGGTGGTATTGAGTCTGGGAGCGGTTCAAACGGTGCTTGCTGAGGAAGCAAGCGAAGGTGTTCCGATCAAGAAAAAACCCTTCGTGTTGAAGGCAGAGAACGTGTTGGCAATCAACATCACGTACAACAAGGCGGATGAGTCCGATAAGGCCTCCATCACCAAGAAGCTTGAAGAAAATCCCGGCTGCATCGTGCCGGCAATCGAAGCGGTGAACGCGGAATTCAAAGAGTTCGCTAAATCGCGCGAGATGGTGGCTCTTCAAGACAAGACGCGTGAGTCTGTGAGCCTTCAGAGTTTCACAATCGGTTATTCGGCTACCCGTCCTCGCTACGAGACGGACGATCGCTTGGATGACCTCTTGGATGTCAATGTGACAACCACTTTCGCAGTGAGCCTCCCAGTCTGGCAGCAACCTAAGATCGGGATGTTCTGCAACGAGCTCTTCAAGACGGGCTCTCGCTTTAGGAAGTGTTCCCAAATTAATGCCCAAGAAGTCGAAGTCAGCGTTGAGCTGGGTGCATTCGCAGTTGGAACGCCATCCAATGGCACCTGCTCGCCTCTCATGAGAGTAAGCGCTAAGTCCGAGATCAACAAAGAAGGTGCCATGGCTGAGCGCTTGACCTGTGATGACGTGGGCCTGAGGCTTTGCTCCCCAAGCGGGCTGCAGCGCAAGGTCTTCGAGTCCAAGCGCGATCTCGAAGTAGCCTCCAAGCGAGCCGGCGAAGCGATCGACACGGTCCTCGCTGCTGAGAAAAAGGCCAAGGAAGACGCCGAAGAAAAAGAACGCAAACGCGTCAAGGAAGAACAAAACCGCAAGCGCCTTCAACAGATGCGCGAAGATGCGGATAAGAGAACGCGCCAAGTGCTGGACGAAGCAGGCTAAACCCTAGCTTCTCTGCGACCAACGAGCTCCTATCGCGGTAACCCCGGGGTAGGAGCTCTTGGCTATTTAAGGACTGTAACAAGTAAGGGGAAAGAAAATGAAATGGACGTTCGGTTTGATGATGTTGATGAGCTCTCAGGAACGATTCAGACCTCGTGCGTGAAGAACTAGCTTTGTCGAGTCCGAACGTTGGATCATAGGTCCGGCTTTAAGGGGCTTAGCCAAGCTGAGTGGAGTAGAAGGACCTACCTCCTTCCTGTGCAAGCAGAAAGGAGGTGATCCGAATGAAGAAAACCAAGCATTACCGGCTTTCTCATCGGCTCACTCTGGAAAAAAACTAAACAGGTTAAGGGACTCTCACGACGAGAGCTGCTCAGCTTGGTGCATTTTTCCTCGCCCCCACGCGCCCCCCTCAGTATGATGCCCACAGATGAAGCCCTTTCCGTGGATCGCACCCTCCATTCTCTCTGCTGACTTCTCGAAGCTAGCCAGTGAGATCGCCTCAGTAAAGGGCGCGGATTGGATCCACGTCGATGTGATGGACGGGCACTTCGTACCCAACCTCACGATTGGTCCTGTGGTGGTGGAGGCGCTCAAGCGCCACACGCAGCTTCCGCTGGATTGTCATTTGATGGTCAGCGAGCCGCATAAATGGATCGAGTCGTTCGCTCAAGCGGGTGCGCGAGCGATCACGATTCACGTAGAGGCTTCGAAGGATCTACTCGGAGATCTCAAGCAGATACGCGCTTTAGGCTGCTGGGCAGGCGTTTCGCTCAATCCTGCGACCCCGCTTTCGGCGATCGAGCCTGTTTTGGATCACGTGGACCTGGTGCTCGTCATGAGCGTTCATCCGGGCTTCGGTGGGCAAAAGTATATGGAAGGCTCGGCTGATAAGATCCGCGAGCTTGCGCGTGCGCGAGGCAAGCGCAAGTTTTGGATCGAAGTCGATGGTGGCGTGTCTGAGAAGAACGCAGGCGAACTGAGCCGAGCCGGGGCTGAGATCTTTGTCGCGGGGTCCGCTATATTTAAGCAATCGGATCGCGCAGCCGCTGTCGAAGGGATCCGCAAGAATGCCCACGCTTGAGTTAGGCAATAGGCCACTGACCTTGGATGACGTGCGTACGGTCTCGTTTGGCGAGACGCAAGTGAAGCTCTCCGCTTCGGCGCGCAAGAAGATCAGGCGCTCTAACAACTTTTTACGCAAAGCCGTTAAGTCAGGCGAGACGCTTTACGGAATCAATACGGGCTTTGGGTTGCTCTCCAATGTGAGAATTCCTGATAAGGACATCGAGCAGCTTCAGCTCAACTTGCTTCGCTCTCACGCCTGTGGAACGGGCCCTGCGATTCCTGACGAATTCGCCCGTGCCATGCTCTTGCTCAGGGCAAGCACGCTTGCTCTTGGATTTTCGGGCGTTCGCATCGAGTTAGTTGAGCAATTGCTTGCCGTTCTCAATGCGGGAATCGTTCCTCTGATTCCGGAGCAAGGATCGGTGGGTGCGAGCGGGGATCTGGCGCCGCTGGCACATCTTTCGTTGGTGCTCGTCGGAGAAGGCCGGGCTCGTTTTAGGAGCGTCGAAATGAGTGGGGCCGAGGCGCTTCGATCAGCGAACCTCAAGCCCATCCGACTTGCGGCCAAAGAAGGACTGGCGCTGATCAATGGCACCCAGTTCATGGCGGCTCTAGGAGCGCTGGCGCTTTTGGAAGCAGAGCACCTTTGCGATCTAGCCGACGTAGCCGGCGCGATGTCAGTAGAGGCGCTTCGTGGTACCGAATCGGCATTTGAGCCCGAGATCCAGATGATCCGGCCTCATCCTGGACAGGCGCAAGTCGCCCAGCACCTCAGAATGCTTCTTTTTTCGGGCGAGGGCGGTCGGACCGGAAAGTCCCAGATCGCCCGCTCGCACGAGGGCTGTGGCAAGGTTCAAGACCCTTACAGCCTGCGCTGCATGCCTCAGGTGCATGGCGCTGCTCGAGACACGCTGGCGTTTGTTCGCGGGGTGCTCGAGCGTGAGATTAATTCAGTAAGCGACAATCCTGTGGTCATCGCGCCCGGTTCGCTCCCGGGAGCCAAGGGGCGGATTCTTAGTGGCGGTAACTTTCACGGCGAGATCCTAGCCATTGCGCTTGATACTCTGGCGATCGCCACCGCTGAGATCGCCAGCATCTCCGAGCAGCGAATCGAAAAACTGATCAACCCAGCATTTTCGGAATTGCCCCCGTTTCTCACCAAACAAGGAGGCCTTCACAGCGGTTTTATGATTGTTCAGGTCGCAGCCGCTGCGCTCGTCTCAGAGAACAAAACGCTCTGCCATCCCGCTTCGGTGGATTCGATTCCGACCTCTGCTGACAAAGAAGATCACGTGAGCATGGGGGCCTGGGCTGCGCGCAAAGCTATTCGCGTGATCGTCAATGCGAGGCGCGTGCTTTCGATGGAGCTTTTGGCGGGTGCGCAGGGCATCGACTTGCTCAGGCCGCTTAAGACCTCGTTTGCTTTGGAGCGCGTTCATGCGCTGCTCAGGACGCGCGTCGCCCCACTCGAGGGAGATCGGGCCTTTAGCGAGGATTTCGCCAGCGTGGAGAACCTCATCGAATCCTGGGAGTTCGAAAAGCTCTTGATCGAGATTCGCCA
This sequence comes from Bdellovibrionia bacterium, assembly GCA_044227445.1. Classification (GTDB taxonomy): domain Bacteria; phylum Bdellovibrionota; class UBA1018; order UBA1018; family UBA1018; genus JBGAWT01. The sequence continues at coordinate 5,014 of JBGAWT010000123.1, forward strand.
GGCCTGGGAAGGTAAGAAAAATGGCAAAGCCAAGAACACTGCACGCGGCAAGAGGAAGTAAGCTTACCTGCAAGGGCTGGCACCAAGAGGCCGCCTTGCGCATGCTCATGAACAATCTGGATCCGGGAGTGGCCGAGAACCCCGATGAGCTCGTGGTTTATGGCGGCATTGGCAAGGCTGCGCGCGATTGGGAGTCCTTTGAGGCGATCGTCAAGGCGCTTCAGAACTTAGAGAACGACCAAACCCTTTTGATCCAAAGCGGGAAGCCCGTGGCCGTGATGCCTACGCACGAGCGGGCGCCGCGCGTGTTGTTGTCTAACTCCATGCTTGTTCCAAAATGGGCGACTTGGGAACACTTCTACGAGCTCGAGGACAAGGGTCTGATGATGTACGGCCAGATGACGGCCGGTTCTTGGATCTACATCGGCACTCAGGGCATCGTACAAGGCACTTACGAGACGTTTGCCGAAGCGGGGCGCCAGCACTACGGCGGGGATCTCTCAGGACGAGTCGTGCTCACCGCAGGGCTCGGAGGAATGGGGGGGGCTCAGCCTCTGGCCGCGTCGCTTGCGGGCGCCGTGTCGCTGCATGTGGAGGTTGATCCGCGCAATGCTCAGCGACGTATCGAGACGCGCTACTTGGACGAGATGGCCGATTCGATCGAAGATGCGCTTGCGCGTGTGGAGCTCTATCGAAAGCAGAAGAAAGCCGTGAGCGTGGGCTTGATCGGCAACGCGGCCGAGGTGCATTGGGATTTACTGCGACGCGGATTTGAGCCGGATCTCGTCACCGACCAAACGAGCGCGCATGACGAGCTCAATGGCTATATTCCTGCGGGTCTTTCGCTTGCGGAGGCACTTTCGCTGCGCAAGAGCCAGCCAGAGGAATACAAGAAGCGCGCGATCGCCAGCATGGCCCGTCATGTGGAGGCGATGCTTGAGTTTCAAAAGCGCGGCGCTCACGTGTTTGATTACGGAAACAATATTCGCGCTCAGGCCCAGCGTGGCGGAGTGAAGAACGCTTTTCGGTTTCAGGGATTTGTTCCTGCCTATATTCGCCCTCAGTTTTGCGAAGGAAGGGGTCCTTTTCGATGGGTCGCGCTCTCGGGAGATCCCGAGGATATTCGCGTGACCGACCGTGCGCTTGCGGAGCTTTTCCCCGAGGACAAGGGCCTTCAGCGTTGGCTTGCCATGGCAGAAGAGCGTATCGCATTTCAGGGGTTGCCCGCGCGCATTTGCTGGCTGGGTTACGGTCAGCGCGAAAAAGCCGGACTCTTGTTCAACGAGCTGGTTCGCAGCGGAAAAGTCAAAGCTCCTATCGTCATCGGTCGCGATCACCTGGATTGCGGCTCTGTGGCCTCCCCCAATCGCGAGACGGAGGGGATGAAAGACGGATCAGACGCCGTGGCAGATTGGCCGATTCTCAACGCCTTGGTGAACTCCGTGAACGGCGCTTCGTGGGTGAGCGTGCATCATGGGGGCGGCGTGGGCATGGGGTATTCCATCCACGCGGGGATGGTCGTTGTGGCGGATGGTACTGAAGAAAGCGCCTGGCGCCTGACACGCGTATTGAATTCCGACCCAGGCATGGGGGTCGTCAGGCACGCAGATGCGGGTTATGAGACAGCTCAGAAAATCGGGGCTAAGGAATTCAAGCAGCGCGGCGGTCTTATTCCGATGCTCTGATGGAGTTCGCGAACAGAGCAGCTGCTTCGTCCAGGGCGCGCCTGGCTTGGAATGTTTTTTCGGCCTCCGTGCTTGTTAACAGCACAAAAGGAACGATTTGAGCAGGGTCCGTGCTTTTTGCGATAGGGATATAGCCAGTGAGATTGCTCACGCCGTCCATAGTTCCGGTTTTTGCATGAACCGCGCCCCAAGCGGCAGTGTGCCGCATTCGACGAGCCAATGTGCCGTCAATTCCTGCGATAGGAAGAGCGTTAAAAATAGGCTTAAACCAAAGATCTGGCTTAGCCTGTAGGTCGCGAAGCAACGCCATGAGAGCCGAAACCGTCACACGGCTTTCGCGCGAAAGACCCGCTCCATCAAAAAGAGCGACCACCGGGCTGAATTGTCCCTCTCGGGCTTGAGCTTCAAATCCCCTGACAGCGAAAGTTCCTAAATGGCTGACGAGCGATGCCATCGCGAGTTGACCCCCTTTGAGCAGGTCGATCTCCTCAGGATGGGTGCGAGCGCCGACGGCTTTAAAGAGAGCATCGGCAAACAGGTTGTCGCTTTTCTTGAGCATCGGAACGAGGATCTCGCCCAAGGTTGGTGAAAAGTCAGAGAAGGATCGCTCAACCGCACTTGCCGGAGCTCGCGTTGAAACCTTCGGATGATAGTCGATGCCTGCTTGCGCCAACGCACCGCTGAACTGTTTGAGGATGAGCTCCTTGGGCGCAGCTAGCGGAAGGAAGATAGGAATCGCGCGCCTCCTTTGATTGGCCCAGGTGCCTGAAATCTCGAAGCGCTCGAATGGCTCGCCGACGGCCTTGATCTCGAGGTGGGTAACCCGATCTCGTTTGAGGCGAACGATCACCGGTGTCTTGATTTCCAGCGAATCCCAGCGTCCGTTGGTAGGGGAGGTGATCCAAAAAGCTGAGCACTGATTGGCGAAGCTCCAAGCTCCCGCCTGGGCACCGTAGCATTGGGTCGAATCCGAATCTTCTAAGCCAGGCGGCTGCGAGGAGAACTCCCAGCGGTGATCTATGCTCCCCATCTGGATCGGGCCCTCGACTCTTCTCACGCCCTTTTCGCGCATTCGTCTCGCCCAAGATGCGATTCGCCCCTTGTCTAAGTATGTTCCTAAAGTCGGATCACCCGAGGCGAAGAGCGTCAGCTCGCGAGCGATAGTTTGTCCGACGTGTTTCCATTCGACGGCGGTTTCAAATCGAAACTCGGGACCAAGTTCTTTGAGAGCGAGCGCGGCAGTGAAGAGCTTGGTCGTGGAGGCTGGGATGAAGGGCGTCTCAGAGTTTTGGAGGTATGAAGAACGCTGAGCGAGATCCACTCCAAATTCAATTCCTGACCAACGGGACTGAGCAAAAAACACCAGTCCAAGGTCATGGGCGAGCCAGCGTTTGCGCTTGGCGAGAGCGCAAGCAGACTCAGGCTGATCATTGCCCAAATCTGAGTTACATTTGCCGCATGCACGTACTGACTCATGCTAGCCGAATCTACACGGGCAACGGCGTTGCCGCTAGAGAGGGGCGTCGAATTTCTGAGGCGGATCTCGACGAGGTAGAAGATGGCGCCCTGGTCGTTGACGATGCGGGTCAAAGTCTTAGAAAACCGCCCGGTAAAATCCTCTGGTTAGGTCCCACAAGCGAATTACCTAAGCGCTATTTAAAAGCCCGGATGAAGTCCCTCAATGGCAGGCATGCGATCATGCCCGGATTGGTGGATTGCCATACTCACCTGATTTTCGGAGGGGATCGCTCCGACGAGTTTGCCGAGCGTTGTGCGGGGGCCACCTACGAGCAAATCGCGGCCAAGGGCGGAGGAATCGTAAAGACTGTCGGTGCGACAAGGGAGCTTTCGGAAGTTCAGCTCTTGAAGCTTGCCAGGGTACGTGTGCAGGAGTCTTGGGCTTGGGGCGTTCGAGCCCTCGAGATCAAAAGCGGGTACGGGTTGAGCCACGAAAGCGAGATTAAGGTCCTGCAGGTCGCTCAAAAGCTAAGGAAAGAATTCCCGGGAATGCGGTTTCACGTCACTTATCTTGGCGCTCACGCCTGGCCCAAGGGGCGCAAGCAAGAGGAGTACTTGCGTGAGATGAACGAGCGCACGCTTCCTGAGGTCGCGCGAAAAAAACTCGCCGACGGCTGTGACGTTTTTATTGATCAAGGGTATTTTTCGATCGCCCAAGGCCGCACGTTGCTCGAAAGGGCGCGTGCTCTAGGATTGAAGCTCAGGGTGCATGCCGATGAACTGGTGCATACCGGTTCTGCCGAGCTTGCTTGCGAGCTAGGCGCTTTGTCCGCAGATCACTTGCTTAAGGTCTCTGAGAGCGGAATCAGAAAGCTGGCGGCGGCATCCACTGTAGCGGTCTTATTGCCGGGAACTGCGCACTATCTCAATGCGGCGCAAGCTCCGGCTCGTGCGCTTCTCAATGCAGGTGCGCGCGTGGCTCTCTCCACAGATTTTAATCCAGGCACGTGCCCCACGCTTTCTTTGCCCACGATCATGAACTTAGCCGCGCTTAAGCTCGGAATGAGCCGAGCTGAGATTTTTTCGGCCGTGACTTACAACGCGGCAGCAGCATTAGGATTGGAGTCCCAGATCGGCGCCCTTCGAGTGGGCTCCCGAGCCGCTTACTCGATCCTGCCGTTCGCGCGATTTGAGGATCTTTACTATCGATTGTCTTGGGTTCCGGGAGTCTCAGCTTAGCTCGTGTACTTGCGGTCAAGCACCCGGCCGCAAACCGCATGGATGCAAGCTGCGAGCGCGATGCCGGTAGCAGCATCGATAAAGTAGTGCTGTTTGGTCGTCATCGTGGCTACTGAGATCGCCGAAGCCCAAGCCAAGCAGAACCAAAAAATCTCGCGACGTTCTCGCTTTAAGGACAGAGCAACGAGGGCCACGCTGCTCACATGCAGGCTTGGAGTGGTGTTGTGCGGGTTATCGATGGAGCGCAGCAGGCTGAAAAGCCATTCGGTCGCTCCCAGTGCGCCTTGGGGCAATGGATAGAGTTCCCTGGGATAGGTCGTGGGGATCGCGATGAATATCGCCGCGCAGGTCAATTGAAGAACGAAGAACTCCAAGAAATACCGCGTCAGGCGATGGGGACTCTTTACGAGCAAGAAGATGACGGCGAACATGAGAAACTCGCTGACGTAGATCCAAAACGTCCAGGGCGAAAATGGCATCCAAAGATCGATGGCCAAGGGGGCCAGCGGAATGGGGCGCGTGCGCGGATAGTGATTCGTAGCTAGATACAGCACGCCAGCAAATGCGTAGAGCAGGGCACCCCATCCCCAGCGACGGTGACCCGATAGATTTTTGGATAGGAACGCTAAGGCGGGAGACGGTCTACGCCTCTTTACTTGAGCCATGCCTCGAGGTCTTGTCTAAAGGATTTCGAAAACCAATTGCGATCACCCGTGGCTAGATCCAAGACCTTGCGATTTCGATCAATCACTACGCTAAAGGGAATCGCGTGAATGTCGAAGTTCTCTGCGAGCGTCGCCTTTGGATCGATGAAAATCGGGAATTCGACCTTTAGGTTCTTGAGCTCCTTGGGAAGCACGGCTTGGGGTTTTTCGTCCACATCGATGGCCAGAACCTCAAACCCCTGGTCATGGTAGGTCTTCCAGGCTTCTTGCATCGAGGGCATCTCGATTTTGCAGGCGTCACACCAGGTGGCCCAAAAGTTCAGGAGAAACACCTTGCCGGGAATTTTTGAGAGCTTAACTTTTCCGCCGCCAAAGCGCTCCAGCTCATAGTCAGGCAGAACCGATCCGACTCGAATCTCAGGCGCGTTGGGA
>JBGAWT010000124.1:0-10656 GCA_044227445.1 Bdellovibrionia bacterium
CTGACTTCACTCCGACTGAGGCCTCAAGCCTTCGGACGAAAGATTCCTCAAGCTGTCTAACGGCTGCCTCTTCTTGGATCACTTCGCGCGGCGCGGAGGGTTCGGGCGTTGTGCATCCCGAAAAGGCCAAGAATAAAGTGATCAGTGTATTGAGCGCGCGTGCGCCATGCTTTGCGTTTTGCATTTCAACTCGGAAGTCGTTACCCTCTTTAGGTTAATCACAATTCCAGTCAACACAAGGAGAGGTTGAACTATGGCTCATCGGAAGATCCTTGCAGTGGCTTGCGCGCTTTTCGCATCACTTAATGTGTCCATCGCCACAGCGGATGACCTAGGATATTGCCCGGGTTTTGAGGTCCTTCCCGAGACTTATTCGGATGAGCAAATCGCGTCACTGGGAGACGAACTGACCCAAAGCATCGTCAAAGCCGCCGAAGACGAAGCTCCCTTCAGACTGCTCAACATCATCAATTGGAAAGAAGGCGACTCCTCGGACTTCGTCTTGTCGAGCCCTTCGTTCGGAAAACTAGGGAAAATGCACAAATTCGTCGCCAAGGACGAAGGCCCTACTCTATGGGTTACCCAGGATATCGATCTGTCGCAGCAAAAAGAAAAGATAGAGACACAGATTCGCAAATCTGACGGCGCGGTCCTGCAAATCCTGCGCAATGGCAAACCCCAAGAAGTTCCCAAGGATAAACCTGTTGTTAAGGAACAGGAATACGTCGAGATCAAGGTCATCGCCGGTAAATTCAAATCCATGCACATCACGGCGGATACGAAGGACGTCAAGAACCTCCAGATTTGGGCCAACCCCAAAGACACGGTCATGGAAGGAACGCTCAGGCAAATCGTACCGACGAGCACGATGACGCTTCACTTGGAGCTCGAGAAGTTCAAGAAGGCAAAATAATCGACAGACCTAGTTACTGTTGTGGGGGCGGAGGAAGATCCGCTGCTGGCGGCGGTGGTGCGCCTGCATCTGCAGCAGGGGGTGGCGCGGTCGCCGGATCCATTGCCGCTGGGGCAGCAGGAGCTGGCTCAGCTGCTGGCGGAGGCGGGGCCGCCGCTGGCTCGCGCACATCCGTTGCAGGAACAGGTGGCGGAGCTGGGTTTTGAGCCAAAGGAGCAGGTTGTGGGCTGCCGCCTTCGGGTTGGTAGTAGAGCGTAAAGCCCGCGTAAATCTTGTTCGGATCCTTGATGAGCTGCGGGTTGTTCTTCCAGATTTCTTTCCAACGCGAGCGCGTGCCGTAGACCTTCTTGGAGATCTTTCCAAGCGTGTCGCCGCGACGAATGAGATAGCTCTCGCCGTTGCGATCGATCGTCACGGCTTGCGCAGGAGCATCTAAGTTTAAGCTCGTGCCTGGCGGAACATGATTGGGATCGGCGATGTGATCTTTGTTCTTCTCGTAGATCTCGCGCCACTTATAAAGATCGCCGTAGTTTTCGAAAGCGATCTGCATGAGCGTATCGCCTTCTTTGGTGACGTAAGTCTTGGGGCCGCCAGGAACATCGCTTGATGGCGGTGGATCCAGAGGTGCTGGCGCTCCTGCAGCTTGCTCCACCGGAGGGGCGCTTACGCCCGCTTCGGCCACGGGAGGGGCTGCTACTGCGTTAGGATCGGCAGGTGGCGCATCCGCCGGGGGCGGAACCGCATTGGGATCGGCAGCTGCTTGAGGTTGTTCAGGGGCCGGCGCAGGAACGGCATCCGTACCTGCGTCAGGCGGCGGAACAACTGCGTCTCCGCCGTTTTCAGTAGAAACGTCTGAAGAAGAGCAGCTCGGCATCGTCAAGGTGAGCACACCTGCGAGCGCAAGAGTGGCAAGCGTTCTGAGCACTGCCGTTCTCTTATTGAGCTGACCACCGACCAATGCCATTGGGCACACGTTCCTTCTCAAAGGACGTGTCGGTGATCGCTCAGGAGATCTTAATGATTTTTAACTAACTCCGGCCGACGGGACCCATGCACCGCAGCAATGTAACGCAGCGCGCATGCCAAGTCATCTCAGCGAAAGCTGAGGCTGGGGGCGAGACTCAAGGAAGAGATCGCGCTGATCCAACTCCGCAATCACGCGCTGGCAGATCCCCTCGAAGTCCTCGGGCTTGTGCTTAAAATCCAAATCGTCACTCTCGATAATCAGCTTTTTGCCCAGATCGTAGGTCTCAAGCCAGTCATCATAATAACGATTCAGGTTCACGAGATAGTCATCTGGAATATCTTTTTCGAAATCTCGTCCGCGCTTGGAGATCTGCGCTTTTAATTTAGGAAGGGACTTACGCAGATAGATCACCAAATCTGGAGGCGTGAGATACTGACACATCGTCTGGTACAGATCGAGGTAGTTGCGATAATCGCGCTCTTCCATCTTGCCTTGCTCATGCAAATTACGAGCGAAGATGTTGGCGTCTTCATAAATGCTGCGATCTTGAATCGAGCTATCCGTTCCTGAAATGACGGTTTGATGCGCTTTGAACCGATTATTCAGGAAAAAAACCTGAAGCGGAAAAGACCAACGATCCATGTCTCGGTAAAAATCAGCCAGATAAGGATTGTTTGTCACCGCTTCAAAGTGCGGTGCCCATCCAAATCGGCGCGAGAGCATATGAGTTAAAGTCGTCTTACCCGTTCCGATGTTCCCCGCCACCGCAACGAAAATCTTTGAACCTGCCACTTCGTTCCCCCTGGAAATCTCAAAAATAAAAAAACGTCATGCTGTTCTAGGGGGCCCTTTCAATGAAGTCAAGCCACTCCCCGAATTCAGCCACCAGAGCGGATCTTACTCCTTCTCCTCAAGGTCCTCGCTCAATCTTTTTTTAATTCGTTCACTCTCAGCCGCCCCGAGCAGGGTAGAAAAAGGCTTAAGCACGCGCAGGTCCGGTCCCGTCTCTGCAAGATCCTGCTCATCGGCCTTAGCCTCCGGTTTACTCAAATGCTTCCAGGCCTGGCTCAGCGCCGTCTCTTCGCTGGGCAGTTCTTGCGAATCACCCTCCACCCGCTCATGCATTTGCAAGACAAGCTTAGCGACCCAAAGCCGCGCGCCGATGGAAGGCTCTTTTTTAAGCGCGCTTTCGGCAGCTTGCACCAATGCGGTGACGCTCTCGACCCGAGGAGCCACCTGCCAGCGAGCTTCCAGAAGCAAAAGCTGAGCAGCCACATCCTCAGGTTGCTTGCGTGCAGCTCCGCTTAAAAGCTCAAGAGCTTCCTTCTTTTCGCCGCGCTTGAGCAGGCAGTAGCCCAGCCACGCATGAATCGCCGCAAACTCCTCGCTCAGGCGCAAGGACTCGCGCAGTGTCTCGGCGCACGAATCCCAAAGCCCCAACAGCGCTTGGGCCTGGCCTTGGCGCACGAGCGCATCGAGCTGGTCGGGCTCCTTGGCTAGGGCCTTTTTCCAAAAGTCCGAAGCCTCGCGAAGCGCGCCGCGATCGAACTCGGCCACCCCTTTTTGAAACCATTCCTGAGTTTGGTTTTGAGCAAACACTCGGGCGATGACTTTGCGCTTTTGCTCCAAGCTCGCACGGACCTGCGGGTCTTTGGCCTGCTTTGCCGCTCGCGTGAGCGTTTCGATGGCCTCCGCCCTACGCCCCGAAAACACAAGCGCCCGGGCCAAGCCCTCAGCCCGCGAGAGATCCTCAGGGTACTCGGCGACTTCCTCCTTAAGTGCGACCACGGCTTCGGCCCAACGCCTTTGCGACAAAAGCAGCTTGCCGCTTCCCGTACTGGCCTGCGCCAAAGGACCGACGATGAGACACACGGCAAAAGCGAGCAGGCGGCAAATCCTGCCCGCCTCGACACGGCCAGTAGGGGCGCATAAAATTTGAGAAAGGAGGCTTAGTGACACCACAGGGAACTCAATCCCGCGGCAAGGCGCGTGTCAAGCTGGCTCGTCTGGGCGCGCTCGTCGCTCTAGCCACGCTTTGCCTCTCGCAAGATATTCCGCCACCGCCTCCGCCACCGGATGACGCCTCACTCAGCGAAGCACCGCCGACGCCGCCACCGCCGCCCACAGATGTTCCATCGGATGTGCCCGCGCCTCCGCCTTCGGATGTTCCGCCTCCACCACCACCGCCTGAGGGCGCCCCTACCGCAGATGCGCCCGTCGCTAAGACTCGCATCGAAGCCAGGGAGTTTGAGGCTAAGGTCACCAAGCGCAGCAAGAGCTACCGCATCTATATGATGACGGACATCAAAGGCGGCACCCTGCCTCCAGAGGGAAAGGTCCTGCTCATCGAGAAAAACGCCAAGCCCGCCATGGGAATGCGCGTGCTGAAGGTCTATCCTGAGACCAAGGAATTCGCCGCTAAGCGAATCTTTGTTTACGACAATCGCCGGGTTCTCGAACCCGACGAGACGTACCTCGCAGTCGAAAAGACCGGCGAGTTTTCTGTTCCCGTGCTTCAGCCCCAAGACCAAAATGATCTCAAGGAGCTCGAAGGCTCTGCTCCTCCACCGCCTCCACCACCAGGCGCGGGCGATGCTTCGATTCCTCCTCCCCCCGACGGAGCGGATATCCCTCCTCCGCCTGGAAATCCGGGAGACCTTTCTCAGCTCACGGGCTCAGCAGACGCCATTGCCGAAGGCCTGCCTGAGCTTCAAAGCCATGAGTCCATCGTTATTGAAGACCCGAAACCCGTTGATCCTTTTTGGGCGTGGCTCAGCGCCACGGGCGGATTGCTTGCCAACTACACGCCCGAGGGTTCGCTCACCTATTACTTTGGCGCCGGCGTGCGCTTTGGCGTCACCGTGGCCAAGCAACTGTTCGTAAACTCTGGCACTCTTCAAGACTCTCTCGCCATTGAGGCCGGTGCGTTTTTGTATCGCGTTTCTTCATATGAGAGCATCGAAGGCAGCGATTCTTACACCCTGCTACCCCTGCAAGGAGCGATCCGGTACAGCCTGCACTTCAACGGAAAGTTTGGTTTATTTGCTTACGCGGGCATCATGAAGAACTTCATCACGCAAAGCCTCAACCCCTCAGAGCTTGCGCTCTCCAACTTAGGCGGAATCATCCCGAGCTTAGGCGCTGGTGCGTTCTTGTCCGTGGGACCCAACTGGGACCTGCGCATGGATGCGGGTTGGGATTTCATCGGCCTAGCTCTCATGCTACGGTTCTGATCCCATGAGAATTTTGATTTTAGCTGGGCTAGTACTCGCGGCTTCGGCCTGCGGAGTGAAAGGCGATCCGGTTCCGCCGGCGGACGATCCCTCACCGCTTCCTATGGCAGCCTCACCCAGTCCTTCGCCCTCAGCCTCGCCTGCTGGAAACTAGCCGCAACACGTAGGCCGTGCTACTTCTTGGGGCATGAAGGGTATCTACACGGCGATCGTAACTCCGTTTGAATCCAGTGGGAAAATCGACCGCGAAGCTTTTCGAAAGCTTCTGCGCGCACAACGTGATGCGGGAATTCACGGCGTCATTCCCTGTGGAACCACCGGCGAATCCCCCACGCTTTCGATCGAGGAGAAAAAAACCCTCGTTCAAGTCGCAATCGAAGAGCTCAAAGGCTCTGAGACCGCCGTCATTGCCGGCACGGGTGGAAATGACACCCAAGAGACCGTGGAGTTCTCAGCCTGGGCCTCCCAGCAAGGGGTTAGCGGCGTTTTGGTCGTCACCCCCTACTACAATAAACCTCCGCAAGAAGGCCTTTTGACTCATTACCGCGCGGTAGCCGAAGCCGTTTCGTGCGAGGTCATTCTTTATAATGTTCCTGGGCGCACAGGCGTTTCGCTCACCGCCGAAACCATCGCTGAGCTCGCCCGCCACCCCCGCATTCGAACCATCAAGGAAGCCACGGGCAATGTCGCCTTTGCTTCGGAGATCTTGGATCTGTGCCGCAAAAAAGGGGTAAGCATCGATGTCCTTTCAGGCGACGATCCGACGTTCTTGCCCCTGCTCTCCGTGGGTGCCGTAGGAATTATCTCGGTTGCAAGCAACGTCGTTCCAGCAGCCATGGTCGCCCTGTGGCAATCCTTCTTATCTGGCTCGCTTCCTGAAGCGACGGCCCAGCATCGTAAGCTCTATCCGTTGTTTAGGGACCTGTTTTTGGAAGCCAATCGATTCCGGTGAAATTCAGCGCTCTCGCGCCAAGGCGCGATCGAAAATCTTCTGCGGCTTCCTTTTCAGTGCACCGCTTTCGACTGTGACAAACTCACCACACGCTTCAGGAGTTGGATCGCAATGTAACGAGTGTACTAGGAAGCACAGGACGAATGGGCCTTCATGTGCTCATCGCCAACCATCCTGGCCCCGGATGCATCCAGAGTCGCAGGAAAAGTAGCTCGCGGCGGATCAATGGAAGCCCTGCTCAAGTGCGATGTGATCGTGGATTTTCCTCGCCAAGAAGCCAGAAGTAGATTATGCCGTAGATGCCGCCTTGGAGCTTGGGGCGAAAAAACCCGCTTGGGTCATCGGAAGCACCGGCCTGAGCGACGGTCTGAAGGACCGACTCGGGCGGCTAGCCAAGAACGCACCGGTTTTAGTTTCTTCCAATTTCTCGATGGGCGTACTGGCGCTGGACCACGCGATTCGCTCCGTGGCTCCCGTGCTCACTCGCTTGGGCTATCATGCCTCGATGTGAGCGGCATCATCATCATAAGAAGGATGCTCCTAGCGGCACGGCTCTTTTGTTAGAGAGCGGCCTGAAGGCCTCCGGCACGGCTTCGCGCCAAACCCTTTCGGTGCGCGCGGGCGAGATCATCGGCGACGCCAGTCGCTTTTATGGCCCGGCGGACGAAATTCGGTTCACGCACCGAGCGCAGGACCGAACGGTTTCGCGCGCGGAGCGATCGACGGCGCCTGGCTCGTGGGCCAAAGCCAGACGCGTGCTCGGCACATGGCGGACTGGCTAAAGCGGAGTCTCGGGAGGCGGCTCATGAACATCTCTCCTGCATCGCGCTTGCAGCAGCTTCCGCCGTACCTGTTTGCCAAAATCGATGAGATCAAAAAGGCGGAGCTCGCTAAGGGCAAAAAGCTTTTGTCCTTGGGCATCGGCGATCCGGATCTTCCGATGCCGGAGTTTGTGCGTCGCAGGTTAGAGGAAGCCCTGCGCGATCCCTCGACGCATCAATATCCCTCTTATTGGGGAATGCCTGACTTTAGGAAAGCTGCCTCGGAATTCTTGCAAGCACGTTTTGGGGTTTCGGCTTCGCCTGAGAATCAAATTCTCACGCTCATCGGATCCAAAGAGGGCCTAGCTCATCTGCCGCTTGCGCTCGTAAGCCCAGGCGACGGCGTGCTCGTGCCTGATCCGGGCTACCCGGTCTATCACTCAGCAACCCTCTTTGCGGGCGGTACGCCCTTGCATTTTACTTTGAAGCGCGAGAACCACTACCTGCCCGACTTCGATGAGCTCGAAAAACTCGTCAAATCGCACGGTCGCGTGAAGCTCTTGTTTTTGAACTATCCCAACAACCCGACTTCGGCCGTAGCTCCCGCGGCGTTCTTTGCCGAAGTAGTTAAATTTGCGCAAAAACATGACATCGTCGTGTGCCATGACAACGCGTATTCTGAGATCTATCTCGGCAGCGAGCGACCCCTGAGCTTCTTGCAAACCCCGGGTGCTTCGGACGTGGGCATTGAGCTCCATAGCTTGTCTAAGAGCTTTAATATGGCGGGATGCCGCTTGGGCTTTGCAGCCGGCAACGCGAAGGTTCTTGCCGCTCTCGCGCAGGTCAAAACCAATATCGATTCAGGCGCGTTTAATGCCATTCAAATAGCCGGCGCCACGGCGCTTCGCCAGCCGGAGCCCTTTGGCTCAGAGATCAGGTCGGTTTACCGCTCCAGACGCGATGCTTTGATCCCTGCGCTTAAAAAGACGTCTTTGGACGTCACTTCGCCCGAAGCGACGTTTTATGTCTGGTGCCGATTGCCCGAAGGAACAAACTCGCTGGATTACGTCGTAAAGCTCATCACCGAGCGCGGCGTGGTCGCGATGCCGGGAACTGGCTTTGGCCCTGGGGGCGAGGGCTACATCCGCTTTGCCCTTTGCGCGGACATCTCGGTGCTTAAGGCCGCAGCCGCTCAGCTGTCGAATTAGTCCGGCAACTCACACGCCCATGAAATTTAGCCACAGCTGCTCGGGCGCGGTTGGATCAAAAAGCGACGAAACACTCACACCCACAAGCCTCACGGGTCTTCGACCAGCGTCCGTATTTTCAGTCAGTAACTGATGCGCTACGCGCTCAATCATCTCGGCGCGATCGGTTCGCATCGGCAGCGTCCGGCTGCGCGTGATGGATTTGAAGTCCGAATATTTGATCTTCAGCGTGATCGTTCGAGCGGGCCGATCGATTCCTTGGAGTTCGGCCGCCACTTCGTGTGCCTGATCGGTGATCTGCTTTCTAAGTTCGTGGATATCGAGCAGATCCTCATCAAACGTGGTTTCGCTCCCGATGCTCTTGGTTTCGCGCTCGCTTTCGACCCTGCGGTCATCCCTCCCGTGGGCCAACTCAAAGAGATAGGGGCCCATGCTGCCAAAAAGATTCTCCAGCGCCTGGGGTGTTCTCCCCCGGAGGTCTTGCGCCGTAAAAAGTCCGTGCTTCTTAAGCCGCTCTGCGGTTTTGGGTCCTACTCCCCAAAAGCGCTCCACCGGAAGCTTATCCACAAAGGCTGCGACCTTCTCGGGCGGCACGACAACGAGGCCATTGGGTTTGTTGTAATCGCTCGCAAGCTTGGCGATGAACTTATTAGGTCCCACACCAGCTGAGGCCGTCAGTCCCGTCTCGGTTTTAATGCGGTCTTTGATGTGCTGGGCGACTTTGCGCGCCAGTGGTTCTTGAAGCGCATTCTCCGTCACATCCAAATACGCCTCGTCCAAAGACAGCGGCTCCACCACCGGCGTGATGTCCAAGAAGATCTGCTGAATCCGGTGACTGACTTGCCGGTACTTGGCCATGTTGGGATAAACAAACACCGCCTGAGGGCAAAGACGGTGGGCCTTGGCGCAGCTCATGGCAGAGCGCACGCCAAACTTGCGCGCCTCGTAGGACGCCGAACACACGACGCCCCGACTATCGGGGGTCCCCCCGACTACGACGGGCTTACTTAAAAGCTCGGGTTTATCTCGCTGTTCGACGGAGGCGTAAAACGCGTCCATGTCGACATGGATGATCTTCATAAGGCTTGGGTGTTCTAACCCATCTCGACATTGACTTCCTAGTGGGGTCGACATACCCAACGGATCATGCACGCATTACCCTTCGTCGTCGCTCTGGTATTGGCTTCTAGCACTCAAGCCGCGGACCCGAACTGCAGTCGAGTCACCTCTTCTAGAAAAGTTTCGCTTAACCTCGCGCGCACACTCGATGCAGCTAAACCCTCTTCTCGCGTCGATCTCAAAATCGAAATCCGCACAGGCGTTGAAGTGGCGGCCCTGCTTAAAGCGTCGCGCATCCAAAGCGCGCTTTTTGACGCGGGCGTGAAAGATGTGGAGATCTTCTCTACCAACTCCATGCATACCGGCGAGAGCTGGGTTGTTGCCCACATTACGAGCTATGAGCAGATCGGAGCTCTCAAAAAAGCCATTCGAAGCCATGCAAAAAGCGCTGACCTAGCCCCGCTCGAGAGAGAGAAGATCGAGCTGGTAGCGGAAGAGAAGGCCGAACACCTGGGATACATGGTTGGCGGCGTGACACTGGGTGATGGGGAAATTCAGCTTGAGCTGGTGCATTTGCGCGACTCTAAGCCCCTCCCCAAAACCATGACCTACAACAAGGTCCGGTATCGACTGGTTACCCGAATCATCGGCGCTCAAGGATAATTTCAGATTGCCTTCGCTCTCCCGGCACCGTTATAACTTCGCGCATGAATATCTTCGTGTGCGTGAAGCAGGTTCCAGACACCGAAACCAAAATCAAGCTCAGCGGCGACAGCCAATCCATCGATTTAGCGGGCGTAAAATGGATCGTAAGCCCGTACGATGAATTCGCCATCGAAGAAGCCCTGAGGCTCAAAGAAAAGAACGCAGGTAGCACCGTCACAGCAGTCGCAGCAGGACCTGCGCGCGTGGTTGAAGCGCTTCGCACCGCTCTTGCGATGGGCGCGGACAACGCCATTCACGTGGAGTTGCCCGAAGGCGTGGACAACAACTTGGCAGCTAAGGCTCTCGCCGGCGCTCTTAAAAAAGAAGCCAAGGTCGACATCATTTATACAGGCAAAGAAGCCATAGACGACGGCGCAGCGCAAACGAGCCAGCTCATCGCCGAATACTTTGGCGTGCCTTACGTCACGGTGGTCGCTGGAATCGAGTACTCCGCATCATCCGCTAAGTGCCGTCGCGAGATCGAAGGCGGCGCATTTGAGTCGGTCGAGGTCCAGCTTCCCGCTCTGATCGCAGCTCACAAGGGTTTGAACGAGCCTCGTTACGCAAGCCTACCCAACATCATGAAGGCCAAGAAAAAAGAAGTAAAAGCACTCAAGATGGCTGACGTCGGCGCATCCGAGAGCGATCAGAAGCTGAAGTTCAAGAACTTCCAACTTCCTCCGCCTAAGCAGGCGGGTAAGAAAATCGCAGGCGATCCCGCTGCACAAGCCAAAGAACTCGTCCGTCTCCTTCACGAAGAAGCAAAGGTGATCTAAAAATGGCAAAAGTACTCGTTGTCGCAGAACACAGAGACGGCAAGCTCAAGAAATCCACATTTGAACTCCTCAACGCCGCGTC
>JBGAWT010000125.1:0-9847 GCA_044227445.1 Bdellovibrionia bacterium
CCTCGATCCGCCAGGAGCTTAAAAAACGAAGAGCTCATCTCTCAAATGAGGCGCCCTGAAATCTCCCCCGAGGAGATGAAGCGCCTGAGAAACGAGCTTTGGAGCAACAATCTGGGCGTGGTTCACCAGACGATATTTTTTGCGCAAAGGCGCTACCCCGGACTAGCGAACTCCCGGGAACTCTATTTCATCGCCTATGATGCTCTGATCAAAGCGACAAATACCTTTGACCCGAAGAAGAGAAGCTTCTCAAATCACGCGAAAGATTGGCTAAGAGCCCTATTGAGTCGCGAGATGGCTCGCTTAGCTAAGGATCGAAAGATCCTGGCTACTGAGACGAATCAAGAACCGAACGGCATAGAAGTGAAGCTGCTTGATTTAGCGTCAAATATTCCCGATCAAGAGCAATCTACGGCGAATATGGAAATGCGAGCCCTTGTTCACGATTTCTATTTCAATGAGCTCAGCAGCGATTCAGAACGAGTCATTTTTCGGGAACGAATCGCTTTAGACATTCCCGGCTTGGCTCCAGAGGAGGCTTATCTACCTACAAGCGCTTCACGAAGCGCCTCGCACCGAGCAATTGGCAACCAGGTAGGGCTCTCCCAACCGACGATCTGGAAAAAAGAGCGTTCTATTAGGGAGCAGTTCAAAACCTATCTACAAACTCGCACGGGCTCTGATACCTTTTAAGAATGATCCAAACACTCATTGCCTGTGTCGCTTCGTTGTCTTTGCTCGCCTTCGGGGCGGAACCAGCCGGAAAAATCGCTGATCTTCAAGGCTCGGCCTGGAGAGTAGAGGGCTCCAAACGCGAGGCACTCAAACAAGACAGCCCCGTGTTTGCAGGCGACGTCGTTAAAACCGACGCCGCTTCTCAAGCCACCGTGCTGCTCGCAAACGAAGCTGCGCTCCTGGTGAAAGCTTCCTCGGAGATCAAGATCGACCACCCGGGCGCAAAGAACTGGAACCTGCAGCTGAAAAGCGGCTCCGTGCTCTCAAGCGTGAAGCACTTTGACGATCAACCCGTTAAGTTCAAGCTTCGCACCCGAAGCGCCATCATGGGCGTGAGAGGCACGACCTTCTTTGCGCGCGACGAAGGAAAGGGCAAACCCATGTTCTTTTGTCCGTGCGAAGGTAAGCTCGAAGTCGGCTCCACCGACGGCAAAAGCAGCGAAACGTTCACGAGCAAACATCACGATGCCCCCCGCCTCATCGAGGACAAGGGCTCCAAGATGGGCGAACGCCTCAAGACCACGCCTCCAGGCCTGGACTTCGGCCACAGCGACGAAGACGGCAAGAAGCTCAGCGATCTACTGACGCACTAAGGCTGCGGATTTGCCTGCTGAGGCTGTCCCATTCCCCCGACTCCGCGCAGATCCTGATTTCCGCTTTCGGCCCCGTGAGGCCTGGAGCTTGTCCCCTCATTGACCTTGTTGGCTGGAGCCGAAGAGCGGTTTTGCAGCCGATCGGTGGTGCTTGTTGGTGTCGCCTGGGGTTGAGCCTTACGCGATTCGTCCATGCAAAGTCCGCTGGGTCCCATGGATGATCCCGCCGGACAGGATTGTGGGTTGGCGCCCGCGCCTCTGGGAATGCAGGTTCCGCTGGCGTCCTTATCAAACCCTTGTGCGCAGCCCGTGGGCAGTGGGCCGTTGAGTCCCTGAGGAATGCAATTTCCTAGCGAATCGCGCATCTGCCCCGCGGCGCACCCTCCAGAAGCATTTCCGGTGGGTCGTGCGAATGCGTGGGGTGATAAGAGCAAAGCCCCCACAATCAAAATGTAAGTTCTCATATGACGTCCTCCTTTTTTGATTCGAGGCTAGGAGGGCGCCGGAAAATTATCCAGAAAGCTGACGGACAATCGCGTCTGACATCGCGAAACCGCGCGGCGTTAGACGCAGGCCTGCTCCGCCTTGAGTCAGAAACCCTTCTTGGATCAGACGCTCCGCGCGTTTTTTCTGAAACTCGGACTCAAGCCAGGAGAGCGGAAACCCTTCGGTGAGCCTCACGCCCAAGAGCCACTTCTCGAGCTCCAGCTGCGATGCGCTGAGACTCTCCTCTTGCTCGCGCGGTAGCTCTGAGCGCGTTAAGCGCTGCGCGTAACCATGGAGGGACGAAACGTTCTTCCATCGCTTTTGAGACTCGGCATCGTAAGAATGAGCAGAGGGACCTAAGCCCAGATAGCTCTGCCCTCTCCAGTAAACCAAGTTATGGCGCGCGCGCATCTCCGGTCCGCGGGCATAGTTCGAAATCTCGTAGTGCTCAAAGCCTTGCTGGCTCATGAAGCGATCGACAAAAAGCAGGTGCTCCAGCTGCGTGTCTTCGTCGGGCAGCTCTTTGTACATCTTGTGGTGTGGGGGCAGAGTAAGCAGGTAGCAGCTCAGATGCGTGATCGGAAAAGCGCTTAAGGTCTGAAGCGCCCGCTCAATGTCGGTGATCGCCTGCCCTGGTACCCCGCAGAGCAGATCGACAGAGACGTTCCTAAAGCCCGCTTCAAAAATTTCGGCCAATGCTGAGAGCGCTCGATCGCGCGAATGCACGCGCCCCAGACGCAAGAGCAGATCATCCCTGAGAGCCTGAACACCCATGCTGATGCGATTCACGCCAAGCTCGCGATACTCGCGCAGACTTTCGGGCGTAAGCGAGGAAGGGTTGGCCTCCATCGTCCATTCGTAATCAGGCGCAAGCCGGCTGGAGCGCCAAAGCGGCTCAAGAGCCTGCGCCATAGCGGCAGCCGGCGTCATGCTGGGCGTTCCTCCGCCCATGAAAATCGTATCGATCTCAGCGGCGACTTGGGGAGCGCAAAGCTCGACCTCACGCCTTAAGGCTGATTCGAATGTGGGGGCGTCGCCTTCGCGCGTGCGTTCGCGACCTAACGAATAAAAGTCGCAGTAATGGCACTTGGTCTCGCAAAACGGGAAGTGAAGGTAGAGGGAGCGTGCGCGCATAAAAAAAGGGAGCGCCCCGCGAGGAGCGCTCCCCCATAAAACGAGAAGCGATTACCAGCGGTTGCCGCGTTCTTCGCGGTTGCCACCAAAGCCACCACGACCGCCGCCGAAACCACCACGACCGCCACCAAAACCGCCGCGGTTGCCGCCGTCGCGACGCTCTTCTTGGCGTGCTTCGGACAGAACGAGCTTGCGGCCCATGAAGTCTTGGCCGTTGAGTTGTTGAACAGCCTTCTCAGCGTCTTCAGAAGAAGCGAATTCAGCGAAGCCAAAGCCGCGTGAGCGACCCGTCTCGCGATCCGTGAGGATGCGGACATTGCTGCACTGAACGCCTGCGGAGCTAAGCATCGAGAGGATGTCAGCTTCCTGAGCCGTGAAGGGTAGATTTCCTACGTATAGTTTGTTGTTCATGATGTGTTGCCTTTCAATGCCTCCCCAATGGAGAGGCCTCTTTAGTAAGGGAAAAGAGCCGGTTTCGTACGACGCCAGGTCCCAGTGATTAAATCCGTTTGCAAACCGAACCTGCGAGCAGCGAAACCAAAAAGGCAGAAGCGGAGATATAAAAAAACAAATCGGACAGGGATGCTTCTTAACTAAGAGGCGGCGGTTTGTCGAGGACGATTAAATAGTGGGTATAGAGGCCTCAGACCCCAATAAACGCCACCTGAAGCCCCCCTTCAGATGCTTCTTTCTTCTGGTGGCCAAGACCGCGGGAACCAGACATAATCGACGTCAATGAAACTCATCCCACCAGAAGAAATCATCCTCTCGAACGGCATCCCGGTGATCCTACAAAACTACAACGGCGCAGCGGCTGCCACCTACTGGTGGATCAAGACCGGCAGCGCAGACGAAAAGCCCGCTGAAGCTGGCTTTGCTCACTTCCTGGAGCACATGCTCTTTAAGGATGCCGCCGCCAAAGAGACGGGTCGCGCCTCTTCAGGGCAGCTCGCCCAGATGATCGAGTCGCTGGGTGGGGACATCAACGCCTACACCTCGTTTGACCAGACGGTTTATCACGTCACTTGCGCGGCGCATCATTGGGAGCGCGTCATCGATTCGTTCGGAACGATGGCTAAACCGCAGAAATTTCTCAAAGAAGACTTTACGCGCGAGCGAGAGGTCATTCTTGAAGAATTGCGGAAAAACGAAGACTCCCCCAGCCGCCAGATGTTTCAGGAGCTCTTTACGCGCACGTATCAAAAGCACCCCTACGGAAAGCCTGTAATCGGATTTGTTAAGACGCTCAAGGCCGCCAACGTCGCCCAACTCGAAGCATTCCGAAATCGCCGCTACGTTTCCGAAAACATGGGGCTCATTTTGGTTGGACCCCTAGGTGAGAAGGACGATCCGAGGCGCAAACGCATCCTAGCCACGCTCGAAAAGCGCTTTGGGAAGCGCGCCATCGCTCGGAAGCCCCTAAACGACCCCAACAAACGGGCCGTAGAGCCTCAGCTGCGTAAGGATATCGAATCCAAGGTCTTGGAATTCGCCGTCCAGACCCCGAGCTTAAGCCTTTCGTTTCGAGTTCCGGAGATTGAGCATGAGGATTCGCCGGCGCTGGACCTGCTGGTCTCGATTTTAGGCATGGGCGAGCTCGGGCGCCTGTACCAGAAGCTCTTTTACGGCAAGTCGCTCGTAACGGATGTCAGTGCAGGCATTTATGTCCCCAAGGACCCAGGCCTGGTTTACTTCGAGGCCGATTACGAAGACCTAGGTAAGACCCAAGAAATCGTCGATGCCATGCTCACTGAGATCGACCGAATCAAGAACGAAGGTCCGATAAGCGAAGAGATCAAGCGTTGCGTAACCAATGCTGAGAGCGAGCGGCTTTACGCCACGCAATCCGCAGACGGAATGGCCGGACGTATCGGCTTCTTGCGCTTCGTCCTGGGCGATATGGCTTACGACGAACGCTACCTCGAGGAACTCCGGGCCGTGGATGCTCGCCGGATCCAGGAAGTGGCGCGCCGTTACCTCACAGCGGATCGACTCAGCGTCGTCATGATGGTGCCGAAAGGCAAGAAAGCGGAAGCTCCCTTGGACGCCATCGTTCAAAAATGCCGCGCTTCGCTTACTCCCGCACCTCAGATCCCGACAAAGACTCCTGCGACGAAAAAAACCGGGAAGTCACCGCTCGCTTCTTCTCCAGCAGAGGAAATTCTCCTTCCCAACGGAGTGAGGGTCCTTCTGTGCGAGCGACCTCAATCGCACGTTTTTAGTATGCAAGCAGCAGCCCTAGGCGGCGTCAGGCTTGAGCCCGAAGCCGAGCATGGCGTAAGCCACGTGCTTTCGGATACCTGGACCAAGGGAACGAAGAAGCGAAGCGCCCACGATATCTCGGCGATCGTCGAGGGAAGCGCCGGCAGCATCGAAGGTTTTTCGGGCCGCAACAGCTTGGGGCTTCAGGTCACCGGGCTGAACCGCGACTTCGACACGCTCTCAAGCCTCTTTTGGGAAATCCTCACGGAACCTTCGTTTCCGACAGATGAGATTCAGCACACCAAGCGCGTCACCGAAGATTCTATTCGCAGCATCGAGGATTCCTCGGGCCAGCTGTGCTCAAAGCTGTTTTTAGAAACTCTCTTTCAGCGCCATCCGTATCGACGCTATTCGTACGGAACCCTGGATTCCCTCTCGCGCATCTCAAGCGAGACGGTCAAGCGAGCGCACGCACGCTGGATCAAGCCAGAAAACCTGGTCATCGGCATCAGCGGCCCGATCTCTAAGGAGCGCTTCATGTCGCGCTTCGAAAAGCAGATGGGCAACTGGCGCGGCGAGCCGGTTAAGGCGAGCAACGATCCACAGATCCTCGATGAACCGCCTCTCGCAGCTCCACGATGGGTGGAGCGAAATCTAGGGCGCGAACAAGTACACGTGATCGTCGGCGGCATCGGACTGAAGATTCACTCCGACGAGCGCTATTCGCTGCGCTTGCTGCAAAATCTGCTTTCGGGCCAAAGCGGAAGGCTGTTTGTCGAGCTTCGCGAAAAGAAGAGCTTGGCCTATACCGTCTCGCCCATGGCCTTTGAGGGCATCGAGCGCGGATACATCGGTACTTACATCGCCTGTGCGCCTAGCAAGCGACAGGAGGCCATCGATGGGATTCGCGGAGTGCTCGAGCGCTTGGCGTCCAAAGGACCCACGCCCGCCGAAATGAAGCGGGCTCAGGAGTTTTACTTGGGTCGGCGCGCGATGGATTTCCAAACGGATTCGGCTCTATCGACGCACTTCTGTCTTGAGGCGCTCTATAAGCTCGATATCCTACCTGATGACGAGATCGCTCGACGCATTCGCAAAGTAAGCCCCAAGTCCGTGGCGGATCTATGCAGAAGGTTGATGGTTGAAGCTCCACAGGTAGTCGTCGCTGTAGGCTAAGGAGAGCCCACATGGATTTCGATCCCGAAGTCTGGAACAAGTTCGGCCTCGCGTTTATCTCACTGTTCGTAGCGCTCGATATCGTAGGCGTCCTGCCGATCTACGTTTCGCGCACTTCGCACCTCTCAAAGCCCAAACAAAACGCCTTGGCAAACTCCTCCATGGCCGTTGCCCTCATTACGGCGCTCGTCTTCATGGCCGCAGGCGAGAAGATCTTTAAGTACCTAGGCATCGCGCTGTTTGATTTTAAGATCGCTGGCGGCTTGGTTCTGCTGCTCATATCCTTGGCTGATCTCGTAGGGAATCCCGAGGTCACCCACCGCGTTTCGGGCTCCACCGGGATCGTACCTCTGGCCGTCCCGATGATCACAGGTCCTGGGGTGGTCACGACGAGCATCCTCCAAGGCCGTACGGTGGGCTGGCCCATTACGGTGGCCGCGCTTTTGGTCAATTACGGCATCGCCTGGGTGCTCATGCGTGGCTCTGAGCGCATTACGCGCATCATCGGAAAGGACGGCACGGTCATATTCTCCAAGATCGCTGCCCTTTTGATGGTGGCCATCGCGGTGGCAATGATCCGATCAGGAATTTTTGACGCGGTCGTCCAGTTTAAACTCAAGTGAGGGCGTTGATCGCTCTGCCTGAACCTGTCATCATTTTAGCTGGATGAAATACGACTTCATCGTCATCGGCTCCGGAGTCTCCGGCGCCCGCATCGCCTACGAACTCAACGCGGGCGGGGCGAAGGTGCTGCTCTTGGAGGCCGGAAAAGAATTCGGCGCCAAGACTTTTCCTCGCAATGAGCTGGATTACTCGTCTCAGCTTTTTTGGGGCGGCGGCATCGAAATGAGCACGGACGGGCGCCTGGGCTTTTTGCGCGCCAAGGTCGTGGGCGGCACATCGATCGTCAATCAAGCGCTGCTGGACCGATTCGATGACATCGCCTGGAGGGATTGGAGGTCAGTAAGCGGCGTTTCGTACTTCGACGCCGAGTCCATGGAACCGCATTACAAAGCCGTCTCCAAAGGCTTGGACATCCGTCACTTTGAGGAAGAGTACTTCAATCCCAATGCGCGTATTTTTACGCGCGCCTTCGATAAGCTTGGCTACGGCTGGAAGCCGCTGGATCGTGCCCAAGGCGACTGCAAGCTCGACAAGGGCACGGATTGTATCGTTTGCTTGGGCGGCTGCCCTCGCGACTCCAAGCAAAGCGCGCTCGTGACCGTCATTCGCGAGGGTCGCAAATGCGGGCTGATCGTTGAGCCCGAATGGGAAGTCGATCGCCTGGAGTTCTCAGCAGGCGAAGTACGTGTCGTTGGACTGCAGCTGGGCAAGCAGCAAGAGCTTACCGCTCCTCAAGTCGTCCTAGCCGCTGGCGCGCTCGGAAACTCCAAGATCCTGCACCGCTCAGGCTTGGGCGCGAAGCTTCCGGCACTGGGAACCCGTTTTTCGTGTCATCCGCAGCTCATGACCTACGCTTATTTCAGCGAAGTGATCGACGCACACAAGGGCGCGTTTCAGACCGTCAAATCCGCCGACCCGAAAATGCGCGAATGGGGCTTTAAGCTTGAGAACGTCTTCGCACAACCCATCGGCACAGGCATGCTGCTTCCGGGCTACGGCGAGCAACACCAAAAAAGAATGTCTAAGTTCAGGCATTACGCCTCGATGGAAGTGGCGTTGCGAGATGAAGCTACGGGCCGAATCACTGTAGGCAAGGGCGGCAAACTCATGATCGACAAGAAACTCACGGACGTCGATCGCGCCAAGGGAAAGCGCGGGCTCGAGCTTGTACGCGAGCTCTTCACCGCCGCCGGCGCTCAGGAGATCATCGCCTGCGAGCAAGCTTTTGGATTGCACCTCATGGGAGGCTGCCCCATCGGAACCGACCCGGGCACCTCCGTGACGAGTCCTGAGTTCAAACTCCACGGCTTCAATAATGTCTGGCTCGCGGATTCGAGCGTGTTTCCGGGCGCACCAGGGATCAATCCTTCGTTCACGATCATGGCGCTGTCCCACCGGGCAGCCCAGGGGATGCTCAAACGATGAGGCATCTCGGTCCACTTCAGATCAAGGCCGTGAACAAAGTCGGGGACATCCTGCTTCCCGGCGTAGGTGGGATGCCAAGCTTCTCTAAAACGGGCTGCGTTCAGGATATCGATCGAGTGCTGGATTACGTCCCACCTTCGGATCTCGGGGACCTCAAGGGATTGTTGCTGCTGCTGGGGCTGATGCCTCGCGGATTTCTCGTGGCGCTGCTCTGGCTGCTGGAGCGCTCGGTGAACTCCTCGCTTCCGGGTGCGGCACTGGCCCGCACGATTCGCTTAGGACTTAGAGGAATCGTGATGAGCCTTTACTATGGACACCCGATGATTCATGAGCGCATGCAGTTTCAGATTGGCGTCTACATGGACGACAAGCGCTAACTAGACGACGAGCCTAAAGGCCTGGCGCATGAGCCAACGCCTAGCGAAATCCGGAAACACCCAGCCGATCAAATGCAAGAAGGCCGAATCAAAGCCCCGAGGCTGCCTCAGGCCAGCGGGCCACGAGGAGTTCATGAGCTTTAGAATGAGAGCCGCGATTCGCTTGGGATTGCCTAATCGGGGCTCAGAAGCGGCGATCACTTTTTTGAAGGTTTCAAACCGAGAGAGGTAAGGGGATTGCGAGGGCAGCTCGGCAAACAAGCCTGCCTGCCGCGTGAACTCGGTGCGGAAGCCACCCGGCTCGATGAGATGGACGCGCACGCCATACCTTCGAACCTCGAAATCCAGGGCCTCAAACCAACCTTCGAGCGCATGCTTGCTCGCGGCGTAAGCACCATAATAAGGAAGCGAGAACCTGCCCACCAAGCTGCTCACCGCGATCACACGCCCCCGCGAGGCTCTGAGATCAGACAGAGCAAGCTGCGTGAGCTCAACGGCTGAAAAGAAATTCACTTCCATCTGATCCCTGAGGCTTTGAGCGGAGAGCTCTTCTGCTGGGCCGTAAACGCCAAAGCCCGCGTTTAAGATGAGCGCATCTAGACGATGGCTACCCGTCTTGGCGCGAAAGTCCTCCAACAGGCGCTCGGGAGCCCCTCGCTCCTTAAGATCAAAATCACCCACCCAGAGAGTCTTGCCGAAAAAATCCGCCAGCTGCGGCCTGAGAGAACGAACTCTGGATTCGCCACCGCGAATCACGGCATAAACATGGGCTCCGCTTTTGAGAAGCCTCTCTAAAACGAGAGCCCCAAACCCGGATGACGCGCCAGTAAGTAAAATTTTTTTTTGTTCAGCCATGGGTAGACCCCCTTAGACCGATGATGCTACCAGATTTATAGGGCCTATGAATTCTTTGAAGCAATACTCCACTCGAGTTTTAAGGTCGGTAGCCGCCTTCTATCTCTCCTTTCCGGTGAGTTACATCATCGCGATCGCACTTCTTTTTAACGTTTCGGTTCCCAACTCAGCGCGCGTGTTTTTTTCGCCCATGCATTGGTTCCTGTGCGGATTTGCCATCGCAGCGGGGTTTGGTCTTTG
>JBGAWT010000126.1:0-10130 GCA_044227445.1 Bdellovibrionia bacterium
AGATGCTGGGCCACGGGACGGCTGCCGTGTCGAGTTTCTTAGGTACTCTGCACCGCATCGCCCCGCAGCTTAAGCCCGGTCAGGTCGAATACGGGATGTGGAAGGTCGCAAGCGCGCGTCAGATGCTGGTAGGCGAGGGAGGGGCTTGGTTTAGCTGGGCGTTGGGGTTCGTTCCCTTTGAGGCGATTCTACGCGCCGTGGATCGCACGGTTCCAGGTGAGCAGCCCAAGATCGTTTCTGTTTCCTACTTTTTTGAACTCAAGAAGTTTCTGGATTTCTTTAAGCGCCCCAAGCTTGTCTCCGATGCGCCATGGCTTTGGGTGATGTCAGCCGGAAACAACGGCCGCGACGTCGCAGCCTTTCCCGGTTCTGCGGCTCGCATCGAAAAAAGCTCCAACGCGGGTGAGGCGACGGACGGACCGACGTGCTTTGAGGACGTGCCGGCCGCTGATCGCGATGACTCTAAGATTCTTTGCGTGGGCGCGCTGGTTCGCGGCATCACCTCGGATGCCATCGCCGATTACTCCAATTATGGGCCTAGGGTGGACGTCTTTACGTTTGCTGACCCCAATCGCCTTTGTCCCTCGTGGACATCTTGCTCTATGCCTACGTTAACGGCCGCAGCCGCTGCGATCGCTGCCGCTTTGCCGGAGCTTAGCCCCGCTGAGCTGAAGCGAGCCATCGTCGAAGCCGCCGAGGAGCGCGAGCTGCCCGTTCGGCCTGAGCTCCCGGATCAAGCGCTTGAATTTCCAGAGGGCGACGCTCCGGACGCAGGGGTTGGTGTTGCGGATACGAGCACGGTTCCTCACCGCACGGTTCGTGTTTTTGATCCTTTGAGGCATCTGAAGCGAGCCATCAGCGTGGGACGCGATTTGCTGAAACGAAAAGGCGGCACCCGCAGGGCGCTCGATGCGCCTACGAATGGGAAGTCGACTCAGGATCGTCCTTATTTGCGTCCAGCGGGGAGTCCGGAAACGCCCAAGACGGATCCAAGGCCTTCGTTGGTGCCTGAGCCTCGTTGGGAAGATTCGATGTTCCCAGATCAGAAGCCGTGGACTGGGAAGAGGCCCTTCTTGCAGCCGAACCAGTAAGGATCACGCGGTAAAATCCGGGATCTTTGAGCGAACGCAAATCCACCGCCACATTCAGAACGGCATGCGCCCCGCGGCGAAACGCTTTGGACTTCAGCTCCCGCTTGAGCGTCTCCAGAAGACCGTCCATTGGATCCCCACCACCGGCAGTGGATTTGGCTTCGACCCAGTGGCTGGGCGCAAGCGCCGTGGCGCTTACGACATCAACCGCAGTCAGGGGCACGCCTGCGATCAGGGAGTCCGTGGTAAGCACGATGGATTCGTAGTTGCCGGATAACTGGAGCTCGCTTTCGGTGTGAAAATGAACGCTACCTGGGGCATGTACCGGAGCAAGCGCGGGTTCGGCGTCCGAGGAGCTGAAGATCTCTTCTGCGGGTCCCATCTCCATCTGGGCTTGCACATCGCGCAGGGCTTGGATGAGGGCGATTGCTGCATATTCGCTGATGCGCGGAATGAGCACGTGGCCTGACTCGAACTGAGGCTCCAAGTCGACCTCGCGAATTCCAAAGTCCTCACGCGACAAGAACTCCAGTAGGCGCTCTCGATCTCGCGAGGTGAGCGCTCCGCGAATCCTCACGCTAAAAGGAAGGGAAGCGGGCACATGAGCTTGAATGGCAGGAGTGGCCTCCGAGTAGCGCTCCACAGACTCCATAGGAGGTAGCGGGTCGGCGGTGATCGCTGGGGCTTGCAACTCCATAGGAGCTTCGCTAATTGGCGGTGCCGGCGCGGGCTCGGTGGAGACAGGATCGGGAAGTTTGAGTTCGTCAAAATTTCCCAATTCCCCCAATTCCATGGACGGTAGATCATGCTGAGATTGCTCTACAACGGGCTCGGGCGTGCTAGTGGAAGCAGATGGCTGCTCAGGCTCCGAGGTGAGCGAGAGTTCCGAAATTCCCGTGAGATCCTTCTCGTCGGGGCACATAGCCTCAGTGTAGCACGAACCGGTTTCAGTTGAAGTTTCGGTTTAAACGGTACTCAAACCCAAACTGAGACTGCTAAATGTTCGTTCCGTGGCATTTTTTGTACTTCTTGCCGCTTCCGCAAGGGCACGGATCGTTGCGACCTACCTTAGGTCCAACAGCCGCTGCTGCAGCTGCTCCTGGGGCACCTGCACCGGGTCCACGATTGAGCGTAATTTGGCGGGGGGCCTGCCTGCCCGCCAGAAAATCGGGTGCTCCTCCGCCATTTCGACCACCCAATGCGTTGGCGGTGGCTTGCTGCTGAGCGGCTTGAATCGCTGCAGCGCGCGCTGCCTGAATGGCCGCAGCGGCTTGAGGCGTGAGCGGTTGTCCCGGTACTGCGCCTGGAAACGGGTTGGCCGATAGGGGCGGAAGGCTTGCTGCGGCTTGAGCGGGATTCGGAATGAGCGTGCCGTCATCCGAGAGGTTGGTGTGCATCTCAGGCAGCTCGCGTGAGTCAAAATCGTCTTCGACTGGCGTCATTTGCACGGAGAACGCCTTGCGCACGACATCTCCCGTGATCTGATTCATCATCATTTCAAAATACTTGTAGCCTTGCTTCTTGTACTCAACGAGCGGGTCTTTTTGGCCGTAGCCTTGCAACCCGATGCCATCGCGCATGTGGTCCATGCCCAGCAAGTGGTCCTTCCAAAGCGAGTCGATCGTGGTTAGGAGCACCATTTTTTCGATCTGCCTGACAACGTCAGCGGTGAGATCGCTCTCTTTTTTCTCGTAGGCTCCGCTTGCGATCTTCACGAGCAGCTTCTTGAGGCCCTCGCCCGTGTACGGCGTGATGTCCTTTTCGGTGACGTTTTGATTTTGAACCGCAAAGGTGACCTGAATGGCGTCGTTGAGTTCCTTGAGGTCTAAGCTGTTTCCGCCCGCGTCCCTCTTTGGCTTGCCGCCTGGGAAGAAGTCCTCAGCGATCGCGCCTGCGAGCTCCTCGACCATCGAGAAAACCATCTCGCGCAGGCCTGCTCGCTGGAGCACTTCTCGGCGCCAGCCGTAGATGACCTTGCGTTGCTGGTTCATCACGTCGTCGTACTCAAGCAGGTGCTTACGAATATCGTAGTTATGGGCTTCGACCTTGCGCTGCGCGTTTTCGATCGCCTTGGTGATCCACCGGTGCTCGATAGGAAGATCTTCTTCCATGAATCGCGCGATGTTCACACCACCGAAGATACGCATGAGATCGTCATCAAGAGAGAGATAGAATCGGGAAGCGCCCGGATCGCCTTGGCGGCCAGCGCGGCCTCGCAATTGATTGTCGATACGGCGGGACTCGTGGCGCTCGGTGCCCAAGATGAACAGGCCCCCTGCTTTTTTCACTTCGTCGCGTTCGGCCTCGCAGCGGGCTTGCCAGGTCTTAGCAAGGTCGTCGCATCGCTTCTGCCATGCTTCGCGTTCTTCAGGGGTCGCGTCGGATTTAAGCGGGCCCGCTTCGGCGCGCGCCAAAAACTCAGGGTTACCGCCGAGCAAGATGTCCGTTCCACGGCCCGCCATATTGGTGGCGATCGTGACAGATCCCTTGCGACCGGCCTGGGCTACGATCTCGGCTTCGCGCTCGTGGTGCTTGGCGTTCAAAACGTGGTGCGGAATCTTGATTTGCTTGAGCAGGGCCGAGAGGCGTTCGCTCTTTTCGACGCTGACCGTACCGACCAGCACGGGCTGACCTTTTTCGTGTAGGATCTTGAGCTCTTCGGCAATCGCCTTGAACTTGCCTGCTTCGCTCTTAAAGATGATGTCGGCATTGTCCTGGCGAACCATCGGGCGATTGGTCGGGATCACCGTTACGTCGAGTTTGTAGATCTGCTTAAACTCGGTGGCTTCCGTGTCGGCCGTGCCGGTCATGCCGCCCAACTTCTTGTACATGCGGAAGTAGTTTTGGAAGGTGATCGTGGCGAGCGTTTGGTTCTCGCTTTCGATGTCCACGCCTTCTTTGGCTTCGATAGCTTGGTGCAGGCCATCGCTCCAGCGGCGGCCTTGCATGAGGCGGCCCGTGAACTCGTCGACGATCATGACTTCGCCATTTTTGACGACGTAATCGACGTCGTTTTTGTAAAGAACGTGCGCGCGCAGGGCTTGATTGACGTGGTGAAGCAGCTCGATGTGCTTGGGGTCGTAAAGATTTTCAACGCCCAGGCGCTTTTCCATCTTTTCCACGCCCGCTTCAGTGAGCGCAGCGGATTTGGATTTTTCGTCAATCGTGTAGTCGGTGTCTTTGATCAGGCCCGAGCGCAGGTGCTTGTCGATCTCGTAGTACTGATCGGTGGAATCTTCGGTCGGACCAGAGATGATGAGCGGCGTCCGGGCTTCGTCGATGAGGATCGAGTCGCGCTGAACGTAGTCCTCGATGGCAAACTTTCATGTTGTCGCTGAACGTAATAGTCAAACTCGTTCGTTCCGTAGGTGATGTCATGTTGTCGCGAAGGTGATCGAATCCAAAAATCCGTTGTTCGTTCCGTAGGTGATGTCAGCGCCGTAGTTTTGGCGCTCGGCGTCCGTCAATCCATGGACGATGATGCCGTCGCCAAAAATTAAATACGGCCATCAAAAGAGTCGCGCTTGGCCAGGTAGTCGTTGACCGTAACGACGTGAACGCCTTTGCCTGCAAGGGCGTTCAGGTAAGTCGGAAGGGTCGCGACAAGCGTCTTGCCTTCGCCGGTGCGCATTTCGGCGATTCGACCGCGGTGAAGCGTGATGCCGCCGATGAGCTGAACGTCATAGTGGCGCTGACCGATCACGCGCCAAGCCGCTTCGCGAACTACGGCAAAGGCTTCGGGCAGGATGTGGTCCAGGGTTTCGCCCTTGGCGAGGCGATCTTTAAATTCTTGGGTTTTGGCCTTTAGCCCCTCGTCCGAGAGCTTTTTGATCTCCGGCTCAAGCGAGTTGATCTTGGCAACGATGGGAGCGATGGATTTAAGCTCGCGCTCGTTTTGGGTTCCAAAGACTTTGCGGGCCAGAGTAGTAATTTGCATAGCTGCGAGCGCTGATTTAGCCGCATCGCGGCTGGAAAGTCACCTCTAAAACACAGTCCCGGACGCAGTTTGAATAGGCAGTCAGTTTCAGATTTCGGCCAGACACGGAGGGCAGTTTGAATCAGTTGGCAGGTCCGGTCGCAGTCAGTTCGCTGTTTCAGTTCCTGAACAGTCTTCAGGAACTGACTGCTTCTGAGCAACGGACCCACTGCCCCCGTGTCTGTTGGGACTGCTAACTGTCTCCGGGGCTTATTCTTCCAGAATATAGGAGTACGGATTCACCGGCAGGCCATGAACCCTGACCTCGTAATGCACGTGAGGGCCAGTAGATCGCCCGCTATTGCCGATACGGGCGACTTTTTCGCCGCGACGGACCTTTTGGCCCTTTTGGACGGATTTCGAAGTGTGAGCGTACCAGGTCTCGATCCGTAGCCGTGATCCGGGATCAGCGTCTGGCCGCCCCGACAGATCCGCAAATGAAACCAATCCGTCGGCAGGCGCGATGATGTCCGTTCCGATGCGGTTGGCGATGTCCAAACCCTCGTGCATCTTGGCGCGGTCACCGAGGGGGCTGCGCCTGACGCCGAATCCGGGTCATGTAGCCTTTGGACGGCTTGCGAACGGGTAGGGCGCCCAGAACGCGCTGGTCCAGCCAGTAATTCGTAGAAGGTCCGAAGTGTTTGCTCTACGAGTAGCGACTCCTGGTTGAGAAGGCCCACGCGGCGATCGAGCTCCTCGTAATCGCGCCTCAGAAGAGCATCTTCGGGGTTAGCGCCAAAGCTGGACAGACTGATGCTGCCGGTTATTCCTTGAGAGTCGCCGGAATGCCATCCACAGCAGGTGCGGGCTCTGTAGCCACCGCGGGCATTGGCGTTGTCGTGGTTTGCGCGACGGATTGAGTGGCGTCCGGAAGGCTTTGATTTGATTCAGGCTTCCACGGTCTTCGATATTGGTGATGATCTTCAGGCGGGTTGCGAACGCCTTGATGCGGTCGAGCGTGGTTTCGTTGGTGGTCATCTTGTTTTGGAGAAGGTGCACCTGTTGCCTGAGTCTTCGGTTCTCGATCTTAAGCTCGCGGTTCTCAGCGATTTCGCTCATGACGTACCAATAGTCAAAAAGCAGGACGCCCCCGATGAGAACGACAAAGGCCAGCGCTACTGCTCCACTTCCGCAAAGCCAGGCGGGAAGCACGATCCTACGAACCTGCGAGGTTTTTTCGGGAACGATCAGGACGGTAAAATAACGGTTCCTAGAGCTCATCGATTAATTTACTCCCACCACGATGGCAGTGACGTTGTCTTCGCCGCCGTTTTCGTTGGCGCGCGTGATGAGCCTATCGACTGCTGCCGGCTCATCGGGATTGTCTTTCAAAATGCGTGCGATCTCTTCGTCCTCGATCATTCCGCTCAATCCGTCAGAACACACGACGTAGCGGTCACCCTTCGGGGGCTCGATCGAATAGACGTCCGGCATCACGTCGCTCTCAAAACCCACGCTGCGGTGATGACGTTTTTCATCGCGATCGGATTTGATCTGCTCGCGCGTGATCAGCCCTGCGCGGCTTCTCTTGAACGAGCGAATGATCGCGAGGAAGTGACCTGCTCGAAAGATCCCTTGCGGTAGACAGCAGCGAGTCGCCTGCGTGGCGGCCATTCCGAACCAGATTTGTCGTGCCCATTCCGTGCAGGCCAGCGTCCTGCTGGGCCTTCTTGAAGATCGCTGCGTTGGCTTTTCGGATCGCGTCGCTCACTGATTCCTGCTCGGAGAACGTTTTCTGTGTTCGGGCCTTTTCGAGAAACGCGACGATCGTCTCAGCGGCGATCTTGCTCGCGATCTCGCCGCCGGAGTGCCCGCCCATTCCGTCGGCAACGACGTACAGGCTAAGCCCATCCACAGCGGCAAGCTGGTCTTGGTTCTGTGAACGTTTTCGACCGACATCGCTTCGGCCGGAGGCTCGCAGTTTCATGGCTTTAAATAGTGTAACGGCAATCAATCGTAGCCGCACGGGCCATATTTATTTAACAGCGCCTATTGACAATAAATTGACAGTACATGTACCGGTAAGGAAACAAGGGCCGGGGGGCCTTTGGGTTTTAGCTGTCTAAAAAGTGTGTGGGGATTCGCATCGAAGCGATTCACAGGGGGATTCAATGCAATTGGAGCGTTTTAAGAACAGGGCACTGGCTCTAGGGATAGGTCTGTGCTTGGTGGTCGGATTTGCGGCCGTGAGTGGGTGCGACCCCATTCCGCGTCGTCAACTTTCATCAGCGGAAAAAGTCGCCGATATGGAATGGATCTATTCCATCTTTGGCCAAAATTACGCTCCGCTGAAATACAAAGAAAAACTTTTTGGCTTTGAGTTCGAAAAACTCAAAGACGAGTATCGCGAGAAGGCGAAGGCCACCGCGAACAACGATGAGTTCTACCAACTCATGTTTAGTTTCGTTGCGCAGTTTAAAGACGCGCATACGAGCGGTTCATTGGACGCTCCGGATATCGCAGGGCGTGCTCAGGTCGCGTACTTGGGCTTCAGCGGTAGACGCAAAGGCAAAAACTTTGTCGTGACCGACTTGTTTCCAACGACCAAGTCGTATTCCGCGTTTCCTATCAAAGTCGGAACCGAGATCGTCAAGATCGATGGGATGACGCTTGAAGACGCCGTCAAGAGCGAGCTCGTGAAGTATCGTGATTTGGGCCAAGACGACACGAACTTCACGTACCACGTCAATCGCCTGTTCACGCGGGTATCGATGAGCACTCCGCTGCCCAAGAAGGACACCGTGACTCTGACGCTTGCAGGACGCAAGGCATCGCAGCAGGACGTTGTGCTTCCATGGGTCGTGAAGGATTTGTCCTTGTTCCGCAAAGAGCAAGCCGAAGCTCGTGGCTCAGGCTGGAAGGTGGACGACAAGACGTCGCCTCCTCCGGGGACGACCTTTTGGACGTTTGACTCTCCTGAAGGCAACCAAAAGATCCAGCTCAACCTCCTGAACTTCCAAGGGATGCCTGCTGACCCTCAGCGATTGCTTGCTAAGGTCAAGCGCGGGACCCAAGGATTTGATGTTCGAGACACGTTCCAATTCTTGGACGATGTAGCGGGTTGGGTGAGCGCCGAGCCGAAGGCGCCTTTGCAGGGAGCAACCACAGCGGATACGGCCAGTTTCATGGCTCAGTACCGCGAAGTTCCTTCGACTGCGATGTTCTTGCCTACGGCTAAGATCCTTCCGTCTTATTTCTATAAGGCGGGCAAGGAGCTTGTTGGCTACATCTGGGTGTATAGCTTCAGCTTACCTTCGAGTGCAGCTACCGAATTTGCTCAGACTCTGAACACCTTCAAAACCTTCGGGGTCAAGCGCATCATCATCGACACGATCAACAATGGCGGTGGTTCGCTGGTGTTGGGCATGAAGATGGCGCAAGTGCTTTCGGCCAAGAAAGTAGCGATGCCTGACATGCAGCTCAAGTTGAGCGACTCCTGGATGGACGAGTTTGATAACTGGTCCAAGTGGGGATCGTCTGATGCCGAGAAGGAACTCGCTCGTCGCGTTCTCGATCGACTTCAAAAAGAGAAGGAAGAGGGTAAGTGGATTTCCTCGAACTTCTCGAGCGAGTTTCTCGTTCCTTACGACATGAAGGCGAACGACGCGATGGAAGGCACCGAGTTTGAAACTGTTCTGCTCGTCAACGAGATGTGCGCATCGATGTGCGACATTTTCGCGGGCATCGTACAGGACAACAAACTGGCCAAGATCGTCGGTTCACGCACGATGGGTGCTGGGGGCAACGTGGTTGACTACAACCAAGCGCCTAACAGCCACTTCGACGTGAGACAGACGGAGTCGCTCATCGTTCGTACGAACGGCAAGTACATCGAAAACGTCGGCGTAACGCCTGACGTCGTGATGGACGTGAGCGAGTCGGCAAGTGGCAAGTACAGCGCAGTCCGTCTCAAGGCCGAGGAAGCCCTCTTTGGTCCAGAGATCAAGAAAGTGCACGCGGAAGAAAAGAAGAAGAAAGCCAAGTGCAAGGACAAGGGACCGAATTGCAATCCTGACTTAATCGAAGACGAAGACGACAAGGAATAAGTCGTCCGCAGTACTTCCCCCGGGGTTGGCGAATGGAATCGCTGGCCCCGGGTTTTTTTATTTCTATCGAGAAGCGGCTTGCTTAAGCGCCGCTGAGCTGTAGCTCTGGCAAGAGCATCGAAGGCGCCCACACCGAGCCAAAGCACCGGGAGTCCGAGCCTAGAGTGCTGACGTTCTTAAATAGGTCCCAGACGTTTCCGGCAACTGCAAATCCGCGGATCGGTCGAGTGAGTTTTCCGCCCTCGACTAAGATGCCTGAGGCGCCTAGCGAGAAATCCCCTGTCACGTCGTTTGCGGTGTGAATTCCCATGAGATCCACGATCACGACGCCATCGCCCATTTCGCGTGCAAGCTTTTCGAACGACAGCGTTCCAGGCTCTAAAACCAGGTTGGTGGTCGAGATCGAAGGAGGGGATTTGATGCCTCGGGAGGCGTTGCCCGTGGGCTTCTTGCCCATCTTTTGGGCGTAATAGAGGTCAAAAAGGGCGCCCTCCATCGTTCCCTGTTTCACGAGCGCGTTTTTTCGCGAAGCCGTTCCTTCGCCATCAAAAGCCGAAGTAGCGATTCCGTTCTTAAGCAACCCGTCGTCCCAAAGCGTGATGAGCGGCGAGAAGATCTTCTCTCCTTCTTTGCCTGCGAGCTTGGAGCGGCCCTTATCCATCGATTCGGCCGAAAAACTTCCTGACAAGAAATCCAGCAAATCGGCCACGACGTTATTGCGTAAGATCACGGGGCAGGTGCGCGTGGGGCCTGGCTTTGCTCCCAGCAGCTCGACAGCAGTCCTTGCGCTCTCTGCAGCGATCTCATCGAGCTTCAGGTCGCGCCAACGGTGGGAAAACCCAAAGTCCCCACCCATTTGGCTATCGCCGCCTTCTTCTGCCTTGCACGAGATGCTGGCCGAAAACAGGGTTCCCCGGCACTGCGCCTGGCCGCCATGGGAGTCTAAAAGCGCCAGTTCATAGCTTGTTTCGGCGATGCCCGAGCTTCTGACGCCTGTGACCCTAGGGTCCTTGGCCC
>JBGAWT010000127.1:0-9773 GCA_044227445.1 Bdellovibrionia bacterium
CACCCATGATGAGTTGTTGGCCGATATGAAGCGGCGAAAAGTCTGGGCTGAGCCCGGCGACCTCGAGGACATCGAGAAAAGCCTGAAAGGCTACTTTTCGACGTCCTCCGTTTTTTCCGAAAAAGACCCCCGATCTAACTTGGTCATTCCCATCAAGGATCACTACGGATCAATTACCCACTCAATTGAATCCTCCCTGGAACCGCCGCTCTCCACTGAGCAAGTGGTCAGCTCCAGCCGCCGAGCTCAGGCCATCGCGCAAAGTATGGCCAAATTTAGAGCCACCTTGAGCGGCAAAGACGCAGACGTTTGGGATTACTTCTTGTTGCCTAAAGACAAAGAGCTCAATCACAGTGAGATTGGAGAGATGCACGGGCAAACCAAGAGCGCAGTAAAGAATCGTGCCGCCGTTATTAAAAAGAGGCTGCGCGAATTCCTGCTCAAAGACCTCCCCCCTGAGTACTTAGAGGACAGCATTCCCTAGGCAATACGTGCCGATTTCGGGTCCTCTGATTTCACCGATAAGCGATCAGGATGCGTGTATTGAGCGTAAGCATCATCGCAATTCTGTTCTCAGCGTCGGCATCGGCGGCGTCTGATAACAACCCCTTCCGTACCGGCGCGGGGCCGTGCCCATGGTCGTTGCTCACCAACGAACTGCGGGAGTACGTGCGTCTTTTGCCTCGCCAGAGACTTCTCACGGAGACGGATCTACGAACGCTCGTAAAAAGATATCGTCTTGCATCCACCACCGCTGAGAAGCATCGCTTAGCCCGGATGATCATCTTGGATCTAAGGGGGCAGACCGCGCATCTGGTTTTGAGGTGGTGGCGCCCCAGCCTTCGAATTGGATTGCTCGATCTGATTCAAGAAGCCGAGATAGGAATCATAGACGCCATCAATAAATACGATCCAGCTAAGGGAGATTTTGGTGCTTATGTCTGGGCTTGGGTTCGGGCGCGTACCGTGAACGCCATCTTCCAGGACATCCGAGATTACACGGGCCTGGGGATGAAGCCTTTGGTTAAGAACTATTTTTATCGAAGGATCGAAGTCAAAAAACTGATGAAAGACCCTAAACCTCCGAGCACGCTGGAAGAAGCCTACAATCAAGTCATCGTGGCGCGGGAGCGCCCGAAATGGAATGGATCAAAAAAGGAGCTCATTGAGGATCTTAAGCGCAGGAAAATCTGGGCAAAGCCCGATTCGTTGATCTCCATAGAAGATGCGTACGATCAGTATTTCTCCTCCCGATCGCTCGACAGACAGGTGGGAGAGGGAGGCGGCACGCTCAGAGATTCGCTTTCGGAGGACCAGCTCGACCCTTCGATGGCCCAATCCTGGAACCAGGAAACGGGAGTGGTCGAGCAAGATCAACTCGAGAAGATCTCCTATCGACTTAAGGAGTTTCGCGAGACCCTCAAACCTCGAGACAAGGAGCTTTGGGATAAGTTGATTTTTCCCAAGCCTGAGGCTGAGGACGTGGATACAGATCAATCGGTTGCGCAAAGCCAGGGCGTGTCACGCCAAGCGATTCAATCGCGCAAAGAGACGATCAAGAAAAGCCTGCGAGCATTTCTGATGAAGCACCTGGATCCGGACTTACTTGAGGATTTCATTCCTAAGCCCGGGGCGTGAATCTTCTGCCTCTTTCCTTTAGTCCCACCTCGGGTCAAACTAATCTCATGTCCTACGAAGCCCGTTCCAGCGTCGCGAACAAGCTGCTCGAAACCCCGGATGTCCAAGCGCGTCTCAAGAAGATCAAGCTGCTCGCGCTTGACGTTGACGGAGTCATGACTGACGGCCGTATTTTTTGGATGGATGGGCATGGTTGGACGCGTCACTTTCATATCAAAGACGGATATGGGCTGAAGCTTTTGCAGAAATCGGGAATCGACATCGCCATCATCAGCGGCGGAGACTCGGCCGACGTTCGCGCGCGCATGGAATTTCTCAAGATCAAGCACGTGTTCTTAGGTGACGAAGACAAGATCAAGGCATTTAACAAAATCGTTGAAGCCACCGGGCTCAAGCCAGAGCAGATGGCGTTCATGGGAGACGATCTTTTTGACATTCCAGTGATCGAAAAGGTGGGGTTTAGCGCCACGGTTCCCCATGCGGTGGACCCTGTCAAGGCGCGCGTTCACTACATCACCGAGAGCTTTGGTGGTTGGGGCGCTGTGCGCGAGGTGGCTGACGCCATTCGCAAGGCCCAGGGCCTAGGTCCGTACCTCGATTAATTTCCACCCACAGGTTTTCGCGACAAGAAAGCGAGCATTAAGCGCTCGACGCGAGTCCACTCCGCGTACCCTAAGCTCGGCTCGTCAAAGATCATGTGATGGTACTGCCCGGGGGAGAGCTCCGGATGATCGATCGTGAGAATTCTCCACTCAGACAGATCGTGTTCACTGCGCAGGCGTCGAATGCTCTGCAAGCTCACGAGCTCATCCTTAGGATCGATCAAGATGAGAGTCGGAACGTGCGAGCCTT
This sequence comes from Bdellovibrionia bacterium, assembly GCA_044227445.1. Classification (GTDB taxonomy): domain Bacteria; phylum Bdellovibrionota; class UBA1018; order UBA1018; family UBA1018; genus JBGAWT01. Next base: position 2,491 of record JBGAWT010000127.1, read on the forward strand.
CCATCGATGAAGCTCTGAAGTGATCGATCGTGTCAAACAGGGCGCGATAAGCTCCCACGGGTGTTCCGTTGTTTGCCCGGATCGCCTCAGGCGACGTGCTCGGAAATCGCAGGTCCTTATTGAAGATAAAGAGGATCTTGGCCAGGTAGCTCGTGGGTCTGACTGCGATCGCAGGCGCGAAAAGCACGAGTCGATCAATCCGAACGTCGCTATCTGTGTTCATGAAGTCCTCGGCGATCAATCCTCCCAAGGAGTGGCCCACATAAAAGAGGCGGACGTGGTTTTCGTCCGCAAGCCGCCTCGCTTCGCGATAGGTCTTCCTCACGTCCTCGAGCCAAGCCTCGCGCGTGGCGTTGGCATATTCGCTGATGTCCCCGCCGGTATGACCTGTGAGGCTAATCCGAAAGACCCACATTCCCTGCGAACGTAAGGAACCGGTAATCGTGTCCATTTTTTCGGGTTTGGTATTGAGTCCGTGAGTGACCATTGCGACGGCTGTCGGAGCCACCGAACCTTCAGGCTTTTGCAAAACATAAGGAATGCGATCCGCGCCCCATGACTGCGCCGCTAGGAACATCCCGATACCCCACACGCCCCAGATTTTGATCATGCCCCGAGCATACGCGCGCTTCTGGAAACAGTCAGCGTTCTATTTTTGGACGTCTTGTCCAAAAATCGCTCCCTGGCTGCTACACTATAGAGGATGAAGCGCCCCCTCTGGGTCATCAAGGCTGGCAGTTCGCTCGTCGCTCAAGGCGGGCTTTTGCTCATTCGCGAGTGGATGAGGCAAGCGGCGGCGCTTCAGAAGCGAGGCGTCGATCTCGTATGGGTCACCTCAGGGGCGATCACCACAGGACGCGAGATTCGGGGAATGGCGCGCGTGCCCGATGGGCTAGCCGAAAAACAGGCGCTCAGCGCCATCGGCCAAGCGCGCGTGATGGATCATTACAATTTGGCGCTGGCCACCGTAGGATCGCAGGGCGCGCAAATCCTGCTCACCGTTCGGGATCTCAAGAACTCAGTCTCGCTTAAGAACTTCAAAGCTACGGTTAAGCAACTCATTGAGTGGCGCGTCGTTCCGATCCTCAACGAGAACGACGCTGTGGCCACCGAAGAAATCAAGTTTGGCGACAACGACTCGCTTGCAGCCGAAGTCGCGCTCACGCTCAAGGCGCAGCGCCTGGTGATCCTAAGCGAGGTAGGCGCCGTAAGGGCGCAAGACCCCCGGGGTGGGCTGGGAATGGCGTTGCGCGAGCTTCAGCTTCCGATTTCAAAAGACCTGCTCAAGTTCGTCGAGAATCAGGATCGCCACGGAACGGGAAGTGGCGGCATGCGCTCCAAGCTTCAGGCGGCCGCGCGAGTGGCGCGAACAGGAATCGAAGCGTGGATCTCGCCTGGCGATGCGCCCGGAGTGCTCACTCGATTGGCCGAAGGTCATTCGATGGGCACACACGTCTTTAAGCGCTAGGGCGTGCGGACTTGAACCTCAAAAATCCTAAAGTAGCCTTCGCTCTGAGCGCTTTCCTCGGTGTGCCAAGGAATCAAAGGCGATGCTGGGGTAGCCGTCAGACCTGGAATCATCACGCGCTCCAATCCCGAATCGCTCATGATGAGCAGTTTCCCACCCGGATTGAGGTGCTGTGGGGTTTCGCGCAGCGTGCGCATGAGCAATTCTCCGCGTGGGTCGAGGTACGCGCGTTCGTTTTCGGCTCGCGTTTGAAGCTCCTGAAATTTCAGCTCGGTCATCTGTTGGCCCGTCTTGCTTCCTTTGAGGTCTTTGACGAGCTCCCAAAGAATGGGACGAGGAGCATTGAAGACGATGAGATCGTATTTACCGGGAACGCTATTGTAGAGATCTGATTCGACAAAGTGGATGCGATCCGAAAGTCCTTCGAGCTCCGCGTTTTTTCGCCCCACGAGAACGGCCTCATTCAGGACGTCCGAAGCATCCACTTGAGCGGCACTCGCCTTGGCCATCGCGATGGCGTCAAAGCCGGTGCCTGATCCCAGCACTAAGATGCGCTTGGTTTGTGGCGTGATCTTAGGAAGAGCTGCGGCCATCAGGGCTTTTCCGTATTTAGATCCTGCGGAGTCGGCATCGGGCGAGTAAACTCCAGTGGTTCCGATGAGTTGTGAAGAGCTTCCGTCCGGAAAATCCACGCGAACGACTTTCGCTCCTAGAGCTTTGAATTCTTCGAGCGCCTCTTGCAACCCGCACTTGGGGTTTGTGGCAAACGCTGGCCCTGCCAGGGTCGTGGCAAGGCTCGCAATGATAAATATCCACGTACGGACTTTCACGCCTCCTTATCGACTAAATGGGGTGTCCTGATGAGGGGCGTGACACATAGAGTCGAGCTTGGAGAGTAGTTGTAGCCCGCTGGTACGCGGTGGTAGACCCAAATCCATGAGCGACGCGACCTTAACCACCCAAGCCAGCACTCCAATCAGGCCCCGCAGAGCCCCAGGTCCTAAGGGCACCCTGCTTTGGGGAAGTCTCAACGAACGCCAAAAGCGCCCTCTCGAGCTCTATTTGGGAGGCATGCTCAAGTACGGTGATATCGCGAGATTTCGGATGGGCCCGTATACGGTGCAACTCATTTCGGATAGCGACCTCGTTAAGCAGATCCTGCAAGATCGTGCCGCTCGCTATCCCAAAGGCCGCATGTACGAAGTGCTCGAGCCGGTGCTGGGCAAAGGGCTTCTGACGAACGAAGGCGAATCCTGGCGGCAGCAGCGTAAGCTCGCGCAGCCGGCGTTTCACAGACAGCGTTTAATCGGATTTTCGCAGACGATGGTGCGTGAGACGCAAAAGATGATGGAAGGCTGGAGTGAGGCGGCTCGAACGGGAACTTCATTTGATGTCGCTCAGGAGATGATGCGACTCACTCTTTCCATCGTGGGGCTTACGCTTTTTAGTCGAGATGTTTCGGGAAACTCAGATGAAGTGGGTGGCGCGGTTTCGCGGACCATTCATATCGCCAATGCACGGCTGCTCTCGCGATTTCCTAAATGGTACGACTGGCCCACTCCAGTTCGCGCGCGCTTTAACCGCGATAAGGCCACACTAGATCGCGTCGTGTTTGAGATGATCGAAGCGCGTCGCAAGGATCCTACGGATCACGGCGATCTGCTCTCGATGTTTATGGCGACGCACGACGAAGAGACCGGCGCCACGATGACCGATCAACAGCTCCGAGACGAAATCATGACGATCTTCTTGGCTGGGCACGAGACGACGGCCAACACGCTTGCTTGGACCTGGGCGCTGCTCTCGCAGCACCCGGACGTCGCCCGCAAGCTACGTGCGGAGCTCACGCAAGTGCTTCAAGGCCGGGCGCCGAGCTTTGAGGACGTTCCCAAGCTTAAGTACGCAGAGCGCGTGATTCAAGAATCGATGCGCCTGTATCCGCCTGCTTGGATCATCGCGCGTGAAGCGTCGGAGGACGACGAGTTGGGGGGCTTTGAGATTCCCAAGGGAAGCTTCTTGGTCATTTCTCCTTACGTTCTGCACCGCAATCCCAAGTACTGGAAGAACCCTGAGGGATTTGACCCGGATCGCTTCGATCCCGAAAAGAATCCCGATATCGCCACGCGCGCCAAGTACGCGTACATGCCGTTTAGCGGTGGCCCACGCATTTGCATCGGCAACGCGTTTGCCATGATGGAAGCCGTGCTGATTCTTGCGACCGTGGCCCAGCGCTTTGATCTCAATTTGGTGCCAGGAGCCAAGATCGTGCCTGAGCCGCTCATTACGCTTAGGCCCCAGTTTGGCGTGCCCGTGACGTTGTCGGAGGCTGCGCGCGCTTGAGCGAGATCCGCTATTGGAACCGCACCACGGGTCGTGAAGAGACCGAAAGTGTCTACGGTGGCGGCGGAGTTCGCTTTTTGTACGGCAATCCGCGAGGCAAGAAGCTTGCTGATGTTCTGGCGTGGCGCGTGTGGTCGCAGGCTATGGGAGCGTGGCAATCCTCGCGCTGGAGCGCACGCGGTATCGAGACATTCGCTCATCAATACGGCATCGACTTAGGTGAGTTTGAGGTGCCTGCTTCGGGGTTTCGAAGTTTTAATGATTTTTTCGTCAGGAGATTCAAAGCGGGCAAGCGCTCCTTTGCTCAGGATGGGCGAGCATTCCCGGCTTTTAGCGAAGCGCGATACTTAGCGTGGGAGTCGGGTCGCGCGCCCGATGCATTTCCGGTCAAAGGTCGCGATCTTTCGCCTGAGGCTCTGCTGGATTCGTCGGAGAAAGCCAAGCCTTTTACAGGCGGCGCTGTATTCTTAGCGCGCTTAGCGCCTGTGGATTACCACCGCTACCACTACCCGGATTCGGGCCGAGTGACGGATCACTACTGGGTTCGTCGCAAGCTCCATAGCGTGAACCCAATGGCGCTTTCAAGCTTAGGAGAGGTGTTCTCGCAAAACACGCGTCGTGTTTCGCTGTTGGAGACGGATCACTTCGGGCAACTCGCTTACATCGAAGTCGGTGCTATGGGCGTGGGGCGTATCGCTCAGACCCATGACGAATCGCGCCCCTTTGAGCGCGGCGAAGAAAAAGGTACGTTCATGTTCGGGGGGTCGACCGTCATCGTGTTGACGCAGCCCGGGCGCATTAAGCCGGATGCAGACCTGCTCGAGCGCACTTCCAAGCGCTTAGAGACGTGGGTCAAGCTCGGCGAAAAAATCGGCTCCGCTTAAATCTGATTTGCTACAATTCCACGCAGGGGGATTGCTGTATGCGAGCGCGTTTGCTTGTTCTTTTGTCGGGGTTGTCTCTGGTGTCGGTCGCTATTGCTCAGGAGAGCAATCGGGGAAAAGTCGAAGCCTACGAGCAGCGCAAGCAGATGAACAAAGATCTCAAGAAGATTCAGGAAAGTGAGCGTCTCGAGAGAAAGAGGGATGCTAAGTTCTTCAACCTCATGCGCAAAACGGTCAAAGACGATTACAAGAAGCGTCGAAAGGCAGCGAAGAAAGAGCAGCAGGAAGCCGCTCGGGCCAAGGCGGCGCAGTCTCAGCAATCGGGTGGTCAGCAAGCTCAACCCCAAGCTCAGCCGCAAACAGCCACCGGCGAGTAGGTTCTTCGTTATAGCGCACGAATTCACACCTTTTCTGTGAGTATTCTTTGCGTCAGGGTGACGCGTGCGCCAGCAAGCGAAGAAGGACACGATGTCCGGTACTCATAGAAAAGGTGTGAATTCGTGCTTAGAGGTCGAGCTCGCCGGTCGTCGGTAACACGCGCCAGATGGCTTGCTCGCGCATACCGGCAGCGTTCGTGCTGTAGCCACCAATGACGTAGCGGCCGTAGCGATCGATCAAGAGGCTCGTGGGAAACTCCGTTTCGCTAGCACCGGTTGCACCAGACAGTCCGGTTGCGCCGTAAGTTTTCGCGCCGCCCGTGCCCCAGCTTGAGTCAGCCGTACCGTCTGAGTTGTAGCGCCACACGGCCATTTGCCAGCCGTTCGAAGCGTTAGCGCTGTAGCCGGCTACGACGTATCGGCCGCTAGAATCAATCGCGATCGCAGCGCCGCGGTCACGCGTCCCGCCGGCGATGCCTGTGGTTCCCGTGATGGCGTAGCCTACGCCGCTTGCGAAGCTCGTATCCAGAACGCCTGCGCTCGTGTAGCGCCAAATGACCATGCGATAGCCGCCGGCGGTCGTGCGCGAGTAACCTGTCACGATGATGCGGCCCTGGGAGTCGATCACTGAACCAAATCCAATATCGTCTTCGTTGGCTGGGATAGTGCCGCTGGCGCCGGTGGTGCCGAACGTTACTGCGCCCAGAGTTCCAAATCCCGTCGTGTCTTTGCTGCCGTCGGAGTTGTAGCGAACCATCGTGAGAGTGCGCGTGCAAGGCCAGCTCGTGGCGCTCGTGCACGTGCCACAGTTCACGCCGGTTTGGCTGTAACCGATGAGCAGGATTCTGCCGGAGGAATCTACCTTAGTGCCACCTACAGGCATGTCGCGTTGGCAAGCGCCCGCGCCGCCACCGGGCGATGCGCCCCAGTGCTCGCCGCCGGCTCCACCGCCTAAGGAGGTGTCGATGCCCGTGGTGGGGTGAAATCTCCAGAAAGCGAATTCTAGACCGAAGGCAGCTGTATTTGAGCCGCCGCCCATCACATAACGGCCGCTGGAGTCGATAGCCACAGAGTATGCGGCTTCAGATATATTCGGTGTTCCAACACCTGCTAGGCTTGCAACGGCGCTTCCCATCTGGCCACCGGATGCACCCCAGCCCGTGTCGGGTGTTCCATCGGAGTTGTAGCGCCACACAGCAAGGCGTTGGTCGCCACCGTTGGAGCGAGTCGTTCCGACAATAATGAGGCGGTCGCTCGAATCCAGTATGCCCGCTTGGCCTAAGTCGATGAGGTTTGCTAGTGTTGAGTCGTTCCGACAATAATGAGGCGGTCGCTCGAATACAGTATTCCCGCTTGGCCTAATTCGATGAGGGTTTCTAGTGTTCCGCCTCCGAGAGCGGGGTTTCCTTGGGTCGCGGCTCCCGTGGTGAGCGTTCCGTAAGTCGTGTCCGGCGTGCCGCTTGGATAGTAGCGCCAGTTAGCCATGGAGTTTCGGTTCGATACGGAGGCAGTCGTATATCCGGAGAGCACGTAACGGCCCTGAGAGTCTTGCATGACGGCGTTGGCGACGTCGCCAGGGGTCACTCCCGTGGCACCAAGAGCCGTGGTAGATCCAAATGTTTTTCCACCCACGCCCGTATTGAAGTGGCGCGTAATGCCCACGGCAGAGCTGCAGATCGATAGCCCCATTTTTTGGGTGCGAGTAAGGAAGTACAGCGAGCCTTCCATATTACTGGTTGGCCAGGTGTAAGAGACGCCTCCAAACGAGACGCTGCCAGATGAGAAAGACTTGGTGCTGCTCGACACGGTGAAGCTTCCGGATGCGGGGGTCGTGCAGCTTGAATCGGTGTACGCACCTAGGACAGCTTGATCATTAATGAGTGTGTAGGTGTTGGAGGTTCCGAGCTTGTAAGCCGTAAGGGTCGGATCCGTGCTGAAGAGCGAACCCGAATAGTTCCAGGTCGGAAGGGATGAGTAACTGACTTCGTAGCTCGAGGCACCAGTCGAGCGGCATGAGGAGAGGATAAGGGCGCTCCCAGCCCCCATAAAACCCATTCCTAAAGTGCTCCAAAACGATTTATGGTTTATGACCATATGCGTCAATTTTACGCTTTATCGATGGAATAGAGAAGTTTCGCGGTGCTCCAAAACCTTCATGTAATTAGGTAGTTAAATAGAGATTGTTTAAAAATTAACACTTCCTGGCCGGTAAGA
>JBGAWT010000128.1:0-8472 GCA_044227445.1 Bdellovibrionia bacterium
ATGAAGGTTCTTTTTCAAGGCCGGATAATTGTCCGCCCAACCATTTAGGGAAAAGAATGTGAACAGAGCCGCTAAAACAAGTGCACCCTTCATTTGACCACCTCCATGGGACTTGCTGGGTCATAACCCGGCGCAGCCTTGTAATTGCCTTTGAGGATCTGCGTGATTGGCGGAGTATAAGCCACGACCACCGCGATCACTGCCGCCACAAGCCATGGCTTGAAGTTCTTCACCGCGCTCACGTCCTCGTCGTGATAGGGCTCGGACGCGGGCAGTTCAAATTGGGCGATGCGCTCCTCCGAGCCCTTTGCGGCCAAGCTCTTAAAGAGCGCGATGAAGAAAACCACCACCGCTAAGCCCATGATCATTCCGCCGACCACCCCGATGTGGGTCGAGGTAACCCAGTCCGGGCGATACATCGGGGAGCTGGGGTTGAGGTAAGTCATACCCAAGTTTGTTCTGCGCGGTTCGCCCAGGATTCCGCCCATGAACAGGCCACTTGAAAACACCATGCTCCCAAAAGTCCAAAGGTAGGGCACAGCAAGTGCTAAGCGGGGCGTCGCGAGCTTTTTACCCGTCAGTCCAGTGATCAAAAAAAGGCTCATGCCTAAGATTCCCAAAAATACGGGTCCGCCGACGGTCAAGTGGAAGTGAGCCGGCAACCACGCTGTATTGTGGATGACCGCGTTCATGCTGTACGAGGCATTTACCAGGCCCGTGAGTCCGCCAAAGATGAAGATGACGAGCCCGCAGAATAGATAGGAGAACAGCCAGCGCTCCTGATCGAAGTAAGGAAGCTTAGCCCACCAACCAAATAATCCCCGACCTCCACGCGAGCGCGCTCCGTGTTCCAAAGAAGCCGCTACCGAAAATGCCGTCATCAAGCTAGGCACCGCCACCAACGATGTCAGTACGGCGTGCAGGGCTTTCCAAGTCGAAGCGATACCTGCGTCAGCGTACTGGTGGTGCATGCCGATCGGAGAAGAAAGCACGCAGAAGCCTAGAAACGCCAGCCTTCCTGCGAAATCGCTGAAGAGCTTTCCACCGGCGAGCTTAGGCAGCATGACGTAATACATGAGGTAAGTCGGCAGCAGCCAAAAATAGACCAGAGGGTGGCCGAAGAACCAGAAGAGCGTTCGCGCAAGCACTACGTTGACGCCCGCGACCCAGCCTGCTGACCAAGGAAGCAGCAACCCCAGAACTTCTACGGCGACCGGAACGGTAGCGATTTGCCACACGACGAAAGTCGAGATAATGGCCACGACGGCGAGCGGTGTTTTCTTGCCTGGGTTCTTGCGGCGCCACTGCAGATAAGCTGGAATCCAATGCCAGTAGCAAAGCCACGATCCTACGACAAACAAAGCGAGCCCGACGTAGAAGATCGGGTGGGCCCTAAGCGGCGGATAGAAGGTATACAGCACGCTCGCTTGTCCCGAGAAAATAGCGCCAGCAGCAAGAAGAACGCCTAGGAGCATGAGACCGAATGACCCGGCGGTCCATCGAAACGAGAGCTGGGTTTTGAGAAACTGACTGATGATCGCATTTCCAAACGCCACGGCGAAGAAGGTCGTCAAGACGACTGCATTGATGACTCCGTGGGCGGTTAGGCCTTGATAGTACTCGATCCCTAGAAAGCTCGATGCGCGAATAATCCCCGCGCGATAGAGCGTTTGCAGCACTCCGTGATAGACGCCGAACAACAGCAAGATGAGGGGAATCAGCAGCTCAGCTAGGATGACTCGGCGAACGCCTTTGTTGATTTCCATGATTGGTTCCTCGTTATTTCAGGGTTCCGATGTACTGGGTGATTTGTTCGATCTCGCCGTCGCTTATCGGAATCGGGGGCATCAAAGGACCGAATCCTTTGACAAGTTTCTTTTGCGGCTCCCGGATGGATTCACGGATGTAAGCGGCGTCCACTGCGATTGACGATCCGTCTGCAAGCGTTTCGGTTCGACCGTAGAGGCCCTTGAAGCTTGGCCCGACGGACACCGAACCATCCACGCTATGACAAGCCAGACACCCCTTGTTGAGAGCCAAGACCCTGCCCGGAGGATCAGACTGCGCTACTAATTTTGCCGGCTGGGTCGTTTGACCTTGAGCCTGGGCGACCACCCCATCGGCATCCGCCTCAGCAAGTCCATCGATCACTTCGATCGAACCATTCATTGCTTGGTGGCCGGTACCGCAATATTCGTGGCAGACCACGGGAAACATCCCTGGATGGCGAAAGGTCACCTGTGCGTTGTTCACTACATTGGGCACAGCCATCAGGTTGACGTTCGTGCCGTTGACATGGAAGCCGTGGGTGACATCTCGACTGATGACGTAGATGTCGGCTACCGATCCAGCAGGCAGACGAATGCGAGCAGGTTCAAAGCCCCACATTTTGGCCAGGACGTGGATCTCGTAGCGTTTGTCTCCGACCTTAGTCAGGCTTCCCATCTCAAACGGCTTCACCTCAGTCACGCAAGTGGGCACCGTGATTCCCAGTCTAAGCGCCGCAAACGCGATTAAGCTGAGATGAACCGCAGAGGCCAACAGAGCGACTGCGATGACTTTCTTTTCCAGGGGTTGAACTTGATTGCTCATGGGGTGTGGTCTCGTTTCAGATGCCCGAGTGGCGATAGATCATCAGCGCGTAAAGGCCCATCCACACGCTTCCGAAAAAGACGATCAACGCTGCGAAAAACGCGATCGCGCCCTTAGGAAAGAACTCCTCGGCCGAAGGCGAGCGCGTGGCGGGCCGAATGGGGGAGTAGCCAATGCCCTGTTCTTGGGCATTTACTGATCCGATCGTGATTAAGAGAGCGGTCATGAACAGTACGAGCCCGAAAAAGGCCCACCATTCCTGTCGATAAAGCCCGTAACTCATCAGCGCGAGGCTGCTTGCGGGAAACAGAAGACGGAGAATCCCGATGGATCGAAGGTAGCCCATGCTTATTCCTCTTTCTAAGAGAGAATAAAGCAGGGATCGTGCCAGCCTAAAAACGGCGTATTGAGCGTTTTGTCAACGAGGGGGAGACATTCAGTCTCTCGACGGGACTATTTGTCCCACAGCCTATTCGTCTTCTTTTTCGAAGGAGTTTTCCGGCTCTTCCTCAGGAGCTTCTGGAGCGAGCAAGGCAAGCTCGCGTTGCTTTCGGTACAGCGTCCTGCGGTCAATCCCCAGGATTTGAGAGGCTTTATCTTTGCGGCCCCCGGTTTTTTCTAGGACGAGCTGGATGTAGCGCTCTTCGATCTGCGCGATCGTAGGAAAGTCGTTCGTGGCGCCCGTGAAAAAACTCTCGGCGCTTTGGCCTTCGGGTGTGGGAATGTCCTTTTCGTCAATAAGCGCGGCCGCGCAAAGCACGACCGCGCGCTCGACTACGTTCTCGAGTTCACGGACGTTGCCCTCCCACTTAAGACCTGAGAGCTTAGCGATTGCGCGCTTGGTGAACCCCTTGACGTGCGCGGCGTTGGCAGCGGAGTACTTTTTCAAGAAATGCTCAGCCAGCAACGGGATGTCCTCCTTGCGTTGTCTCAGTGGCGGGATCACCACGGGAATGACGCTGAGGCGGTAGTAGAGATCTTCGCGAAAGCGGCCTTCCTTCATGGCAGTCCTTAAGTCTTTGTGGGTAGCTGCGATGATCCGAACATTGACGTCTCGCGCGATGTTTTCGCCCACTGCACGGATCTTGCGCTCTTGAATCACGCGCAAGAGCTTAGATTGCAATTGGACGTTCATATCCCCGATTTCATCGAGAAACAGCGTGCCGCCTTCGGCCTCCTCAAACAGGCCGCGTTTTCGTTGAATCGCTCCAGTGAACGAGCCCTTGGCATGTCCGAAAAGCTCGGATTCCAATAGGTTTTCCGGAATCGCAGTGCAGTTGATCGCTACAAAAGGCTTGTTTGCGCGCGGCCCGCTCTCATGGATGGCTCTAGCGACCATTTCTTTGCCTGTGCCACTTTCGCCCGTGATCAGAACATTGGCGGTCGCCTGTGAGACTCGCGAGACAAGGTCAAAGACCTCTTTCATTCCTGGGCTCTTGCCGATCACGTTGCCTAGGGCCCAACCGCGCTTAAGTTCCTGCCTTAATGCCGTGTTGTCCCTTTGCAGCCTGCGATGTTCGACCGCTCGTTGCACGTTGACGGACATTTCTGTGAGCTTGAACGGCTTAACAACATAATGAAAAGCGCCTCTTCGCATCGCTTCGATGGCCGTTTCGATGCTCCCGAAAGCGGTGATCAAGATCAAGGGGATCTCGGGTCGAAGTGTCTGAAGCTGGGATGCAAACTCTAGCCCATCCATCTCAGGCATCTTGATATCCGAGATGATGGCATCAATATCGCCTTCGAGCTGATCGGCGGCAAGGCTTCCGCCAGGTCTCAGCGCCTCAAGAGCTGCCGTGGCTTTGGGAAAGCAAGTGACTTGAAACCCCTCGGTCTCGGCGAAATAATCCTCAAGGAGGGATCGCATTTCCTGATCGTCATCTACAACAACGAGCCTGCCTTTTTGGTCCTTCACTGCCGAGTCTCCTTAGGGTGACAAGACCTCCCATACCATTAAAATTCAATTTCTGGGAAAATTGGCCCAATTTTTGTAATAGTGATTCCCGATGGCGGACTCAAAAAATGCACCCAACTCAGCGGATATTCGACTCGAGACCGCCGCGCGCGATCTTGCAAACGTGCGACACGCGCTAGATCAGTCAGCCATCGTAGCGATTACGGACCGGGCAGGTCGGATCATTCACGTAAATGACAAGTTTTGTCAGATCTCAAAGTACCCGCGCAGCGAGCTCCTGGGCCAAAACCACCGCATCATCAACTCCGGCTATCACGGAAAAGACTTTTTCGTGGAGATGTGGAAGATCATCTCAAGCGGGAAAATCTGGGAAGGGGAGATACGAAACCGCGCTAAAGACGGGACTTACTATTGGGTGAACACGACGATCGTTCCTTTTCTGGATGAGAAGGGGCAGCCCGATCAGTACGTCTCCATCCGATATGAGATCACCCAGCGCAAACGAGCCGAAGAGCAGCTTCGGATCTATGCGCACCGGCTAGAGCAAAGCAACCGCGAGCTTCAGGATTTTGCTTCCATCGCCGCGCATGATTTGCAGGAGCCTTTGCGTAAGATTCAGGCGTTTGGCGATCGACTCAATACGCGTTTTGCCCAAGCTCTTGGCGAAGAAGGGCGTGATTTCATCGAGCGCATGCTGGCTTCGGCCAAGCGCATGCGCAGGTTGATCGACGACCTGTTGACCTACTCCAGAGTGACGACGCAGGCTAAGCCTCTTGAGATAACGGACCTCAATCAGGTAGTCGCCGAAGTGCTTTCTGATCTCGAGCTTCGGATCGAGCAGACGGGAGGCAAGGTGAGTTGCGATCGCCTACCTACGATCGATGCCGACGTGTCGCAGATGCGACAGCTTTTCCAGAATCTGATCGGCAATGCCTTGAAATTCGCTAAGCCCGGCGTATCGCCCCAAGTTTGGGTGACGTGCTCATCGAGCGGCGGAAATTGCGTTATCTCCGTTCGGGATAACGGGATCGGCTTTGAGGAGAAGTACGTGGATCGGATTTTCACGATCTTTCAGCGTCTCCATGGCAAGCATGAGTACGAAGGCACTGGCGTGGGTCTAGCTGTTTGCCGAAGAATCGCTGAGAGGCACGGTGGGTTTATTACGGCAAAGAGCACGCTGGGCGAGGGGTCCGAGTTTTTAGTTACTCTGCCCATCCACGGATCTAATTAAGAGGAACAATGACAATGACCAAAATGAAACCCATTCATATTCTAGTGGCCGACGACGACGCCGATGACCGACTGATGATCCGCGACGCGCTTCGGGAGAATCGCTTGGCCAACAACCTGGCGTTCGTATTCGACGGCGAGGATCTCATGGATTATCTGAAGCATCGAGGCAAATACGAATCCCAGGAGCAAAGCCCTCGTCCGGGCCTTATTCTCTTGGACCTGAACATGCCGAAAAAAGATGGAAGAGAAGCGTTGCGTGAGATCAAGCAAGATCCCGAACTCAAAGGGATTCCAGTGGTCATTCTCACGACCTCCAAGGCCGAAGAAGATATCTACCGCACCTATAACCTCGGAGTGAATTCGTTCATCACCAAGCCAGTGACCTTTGATTCTCTCGTGGAGATCACGCGAGACTTGGGCCGGTATTGGTTCGAGATCGTTGAGCTTCCGCAGGCCTCCACGGAGAAAGCGTGACATCCGAATCCTCTCCACTTACTCGGATTCTCGTCGTTGATGACGACGAGGACGATTGCTTCATGATGAGGGACCTGCTTTCGGCAGTCCCGAATCAGCGATTTCAGGTGGATTGGCAGCCTACTTACGAAGCGGGTCTAGATGCCTTGCGAGGAAAAAAGCATGACCTTAGTTTCCTAGACTACCGTTTAGGCGTCAAAACGGGCCTGGATCTACTGGAGCAGGTGATCGGCGAAGGAATTCAGACTCCGCTTGTTTTGTTGACGGGCTATGGGGAGCAGGAGGTTGACCTCAGGGCGATGGAGCTTGGAGCCGCCGATTACCTTGTTAAGGACCAGATTAGCGCTCCTTTGCTCGAGCGTTGCGTTCGTTACTCGCTTCACCGCGCGCGTTCCAAGCAGGCGCTGTTGGAGCGCGAAGCCCAGATTCGGTTGCAAGACCGCTTGGCATCAGTGGGGTTGCTCGCCTCTAGCCTTGCCCATGAGGTGGGAACACCCCTGGGGGTCATTCGAGGCAGAGCTGAGTATTTAGGGATGCAGTTGGGTGAACAACCTAATCTCAAGAAAAGCACCGAGATCATCATCACCCAGATCGACAGGGTTTCGCAGCTGATTCGGTCCTTACTGAACCTCGCTCGAGGCGACGAGGGGAAAATCGCCTCCAAGGTGATGCTCAATCAAGTGCTCGGAGAAGTGTTGGATCTCATGCGGCACGAGCTCGAAAAGCATCATATCCAGGTCACCAACGAGGTGACCTCAGATATGGAGGTTCGAGTCAAAGCCCGAACCGCCCCGCTCCATCAAGTTTTTCTAAACCTGCTCGTCAACTCCCTGCATGCGATCCAAGCGGCGCAAAAGGACGGCCGTATCTCGGGCCATGCCATTCGTATATCAGCCAAGGACACTGGCTCCACTTGGTGCCTATCGATCGCCGACACGGGCTGTGGGATCTCACCCGAAAACAAGAAGAAGCTGTTCCAAGCTTTTTTTACCACCAAGGATATCGGCGTGGGCACCGGCCTTGGGTTGGCGACCAGTTACCAGATCGTCCAGTCGTGGGGCGGGAATATTCAGGTGGAAAGCGTCGAAAGCCAAGGAGCGACTTTCAGCGTATATTTACCAAAAGCCGCTCCCTAAGGCCTGGGGCGTTACCCCGAATCTCGCATGCCCAGGATCTTTCGAGCCAACGCGACCATTTGAGGGTCAGAGGGGTGATCCACCGTCTCGCAGCTCACGATCTTGCGAGCCACCATGGGGTGTTGCTCAGTTAAGTAAGTCTGCAGATGGTACTTAGCTACGCCAGGTCCAGCGATGGCGATCTGATCGGAGTCCTTGAGCTGAGCAGCCACCTGTTCGAACAATTCCCTTTCCACTCGCTGCGTGTCTAACCGATCCATCTTGTGCGTGTGGTGGTCCACGCGGTCAATCTCCAGGTGGCTTCTTTTCATTTGCTCATTGGAGAGCTCAAAAAACTTCGCTTTATGCTGATCAATCCAAACCATCATGATGTCCATCTTGTTGCTCCTAGTTGATTCTATTTTTCTGCGGCAAGCTTAAGGCCTGTAGTTCGATGAGGTGTGACTTCACGTCCTCCGGAATCTCAGTTCCGCCGCTTCCCGTGTATCCAAAGAAGATGCTTTGCTCGTATCTCTCAAAGCACTGTTGCGCGGTGGGAGTGTGAGGCGCTCTTCGGACGCAGGTTTCATAGTAAATCTCATGAAGGTCCTCGAGCCTCAGGGGGTTAAGAACCTCGTACGAAATGCCCGTTAAAAGCAGGACGTCATCGAATTCGGTGGAGCCGCTTTGCAGAAGTTCGTGCAAGGTCGCCGAAGCTCTTAGGAAGAGGATGTCTGCGGAGCGATCCATGGGGTATTTTTGGTTTTCCTTGGCGCGCGCCAAAAGCCTAACTGCTTCGGAGTGGAGACCTGCGTTGGTGGGAGCAGTGCGGGGCGTTTCCTGCATCCATTCCTGAATAGAGCCCTTCCAAGCTGTGGCATTCGCCTTCAGGAAGAATGGCGCTTGTGGGGAGGCGAGCACGCCATCGACGATTTCCATCGCGAGAGCAGGGTCTTTCTTTACCCGGACCGCGATAGCTAGGCTGTATTCGACAGCTCGCTCGAAAGTAAGTGGAGCCACAGCTTCCTTGGCGCTCCACTGGATAATCTCCTTGAATGTGGCGAGAGCTCGATCGAACTGCCTCGAGGCAGCGTAAAACTCAGCTAGACGTAAGAGAGTCATGGATTTTTGTGCGGGGTCATG
>JBGAWT010000128.1:8492-9751 GCA_044227445.1 Bdellovibrionia bacterium
TCGTTTCGCGTATGGCAACCAATGCAATAGCTGGGAATTGATCGCAGGATAGAGCGCGCATAGATCACGTTGCCCCGCTGGATGGCAGCCGCGGCGCGCTTGGCTTCGGAACCCAGTGTTTGCGAGATGATGGCGAGCGTGGGGTCTTTGTCAGGGGAGTGAACGCCCTTTTTTTGCAAGCCATGTGCGAGCTCCGCTAGACGATTAGCGGAACGTTGGAATGCCGCCCTCTCGAGTGGTGTCTTCAGGCCCGAATCGCTCGTGGTGAAGGTCAATACATCGGCGAGCGTTCGATACAGGGATTGCATCTTCTGGGCCCAAGCAGGATCTTGGGCTCCGAATCCTTTTTTGGGGCAGAAGCTGACGGCGGCAGAGACCCCGATGAGGATCACCACAATAGCCAGCCCGCGCAGATTCGTTATTTTCCGCTTTGAGTTTTTCATGACGCTCTTTCATCGGATCGAGTGTAGAGAATCTCGCCCAAGAGCCGCAATCCATCGGTAGCGGTGAAGATGCCAAGCACCTTGCCGTTGATCTGGCTGATTACTGCGCAGCCATAGCGATGCTCCGCCATATGGAAAACGACCTCATCCAAGAGGGTGTAGGGCCTCACGGTATATGGATCGGGGGTCATGACTTCCTCCACAAGCGTCTCCTTCTGCTCGTTGAAGGTGCTTGCCCACTGAACATCTCGGTCAGATAGGATTCCTATGACCTTGCCGGCCTCTAAGACGGGCACGTGTCGGATGTGGTTTTCTCGCATCATTTCGATAGCCTTTTTTAGGGGCATCTTTGGATTGATGGTGTGCGGAACCGGGGTCATGTACTTTTCGATGCTTGGAACGGATTTCATAGAGGTCTCGCTTTCATAGGGCCGATTGCTCGCAGCTTTATTGCTGCTTCCCTTCACAAAGCATTTTTCGGGCCAACCCGTTTTAGGGCTTAAAATCGAGCCTTGGGTCTCAAATACGAGACTTTTGGGAAAAAAAGTCCCACGCTCGAGCAGATTGTCCCTCGTTTGTGGCGTTGGGTGGGCGAGCCCCTTGAAACGCTAGCCTCGCTGTTGGCACGGCTCCTGCTATTTCGACTAGGCACGAGGAGCACATCATGAGCAAACCGAAGAAAAACGATTTAAAGGTCATCTGGTCAGTCGACCCATTCGAGGAAAAAAATCCGGGCCGCCACCGCATCGAGAAGATGCTCAATGAGCTCGCGATCAAGGGCGCGACAATCGAGCCTGTATATGTGCTCAACCCTGG
>JBGAWT010000129.1:0-9795 GCA_044227445.1 Bdellovibrionia bacterium
TAGGAACCTTTTCGTTCGAGGATCTCAAGCATATGGCGCAGCGCAGCGTAGATCGACGCTTGGAAAATCCCGCGCATCGGCCTCACTGGGTGCCGGTAACTCAGATCAACCGCGACCTGCTCTACGCGTTCGTGATGAGCGAGGACTCCAATTTTTTTGAGCACGAAGGAATCGACATGGACGCGATGGTCGTGTCGTTTGCCGAGAATTACAGATCGGGCCAATACGACTACGGCGCGAGCACGATCAGCCAGCAAGTCGTGAAGAACGTTTTTTTGAGCCAGCACAAGAGCATCATCCGGAAGCTCAAAGAGATCCTGCTGACCAAGAGGTTGGAGGCGCGATTTTCTAAGAATGAGATCTTGGAGATCTATCTCAACGTCGCGGAACTCGGTCCGGACATCTATGGGGTTGGGGCCGCGTCACACGCAGTGTTCGGAAAACCAGCCTCCAAGATCAACGCAGCCGAGGGTGCCTTCATGGCTCAGCTGCTTCCTTCGCCCAGGCGTAATTTCTATTCGATGGTACAGAACCACAATCTGCCGCCCCAGAAACGTCGCAAAATCCGCCGTATCTTAAGCGATATGCTCTCCGAAGAGTTCATCAGCCCGGATCAGTACCGTCATTATACTAAGTACAATTACTTCCGAGGGATGAAGTAAGTCCGGCTATTTGGCAGCTAAGAGCCCTTGAGCCAAGCTCTCGTCGGTAATGCTTAAGTCGGGGCGCTGTTCTCGAAGCTGTTCTCTGGCGCCGCTAAAGATAGATCTCAATAGCACGGTTGTGACAGCGCCATCGCTTGCCATATAAGCAGCCGCGTCTTCTTGGATGCTCACTAACATCGCTTTTTTCCCTTGGCTGCTTGCGCTGAACTTCTCAGGTTCATAAATGTAAAATCCAACCACCACTCCGCCGGCTGCGGTCACTACCCCTGCTGCGACACCTGCGACAGTGGCTGAGACGGGAGCGGCTCCAACTGCTACGGCAGAAAAATAAATTCCTACCCCTGTTCCGGCCCCCGCGGAAACGATCAAGCCTCCGACGGTGAAAGCTAAGCTCGCTGCGGTGGACTGCCGAGTGGGTTCAACAGTGGCGTCCCCGTTGCCGCCCCAATACTGGGCTGATGCGAGTTGCGGTTGAGCGATGGCTAATAGACCCAGGCATAGCAAGATTTTCTTCATGTTTTCCCCTGAGAGAACACCCTGTCCATCGGGCTCCGGGATGCAAGGCCGATTTGGAAACACCGCTTCCTACTTGCATTTCACCCTAGCCTTGGGTAGCTCTAGCCACCTCTTCAAACGGGCGGGTTGGTAGCTCAGTCGGTAGAGCAATGCCCTGAAAAGGCATGTGTCGGCGGTTCGATTCCGTCCCAACCCACCACAAATAAAAAAGGGCGCCAAACAAGGCGCCCTTTTTTATTTGTGGTGGGGCTTACGATGATTCTGGGGCCGTGTCGCGGTGCGTACTGATTTGGCCTCAGACAAACAGGACATTTGCCCGAAAAGAGACCGATGGAGTTTCGCCTCTACAGGCATTGGTTTGTCCACGTTCTGATATTTACCTCCCTCTTTTCGGGGGCTTGGTCGGCCGAAGCTGCGCCCGGATGCCTGAGGCGTGTAGTAGACGCCTATAAACGCATTGCAGCAACCCAGGCCGTGCTGACGGGTAGTGCAACGGACAAACTAAGTGCCGAAGCCTTCGAGATTTTCGAAAAAGTGAGACGTAATCCGAATTATGTCCCGACTCTAGAAGAAAGCGCGCTTCTCAACAGTGAAGGGGTCAAGCCGCTTTACGATCGCTATGCGAAATCAAGTCAGTTCGTAAAGAACATGAACCACAAACTTGGGATGCTTGATCGTTCGATGCCAGCAACTAAGCGCAAGGGGTGGAGGAAAATCCTCAGTGCTTGGAAGATCATTTTTCCGTTTGCTCCTGATTTCACCCAGCGTCAGGTAGAGAACTTATTCAACAAGTTGGCAAAGGACCCCACTTACCAACCGACAGCTAAGGAGAGTAAGTTCCTTAAGAAGTGGAATCTTGCTGACAAGTTTGAACAATACCGCATGGATCTGGCCGAGAATCAGCCTGCGTACCTCAAACTCTCCCAGGCAAGAACCGTCGGAAAATATTTGAAATGGGGTGTGGTGGTTTCGGCACTGACTCTAGCTGTTTTGGGCGAAAAACAAGTCGACACCGAAGAGAGCTTTGATGAGAAAAGCACGGATGGGATGTCTAAGCTCGATGACAAAGTCGAGCTGATCTTCTTTTCGCCCATGCCGCATGCCAGCATTCGGATCGGTGGCCTTGTTTACAATTACGGGGTTTTCCATGTGGATCGCTACACATTGGAAGAGTTTCGGACAATGGTAGGCTTTGGGAAGGAACTCTCCGGCAATCATACCCGTGTCGAACTTAAGCTAACTGACGAGGAAAGGCACAAGCTCCGTGACTACCTCGAAAACGATGTCGGAAAAGTCTATCCTCTCTACTTTCCGTACAATGACTGTATCTCCCAAAGCAACCGAGCGATCAAAGAAGCGTGCGGCATCGACGTGCCTCCGGTGGCTGATCGATCGCAGGCCCAGACTTTGGCCTACTTTAAGCTTTTGAAGTTCTTGGGTTCGGAAAAGGTAGGCGACATTCGCTTTGCCTCAAAGGGAAACCTGGCAATTCAAAAGGCTAAGGACATGAGCGTCAATGTGGTCGACAGCATGTTCTTCTTGAGGTCCGCCGGATCGATGATGTTGGTCACACCCGTGATCGATCGCATGCAGACGACCTTTGAGGTCCAAGACCCAGAGGAAGACAAAACTACCGGTAAATGATTACTCAGCCGAAGCCGACGCGTTTTGTAGCGAGACTTGGGTGGAAGCTTTCTGGGCTTCGCGAGCTTCGTTAATCGATTTCAGTTCTGCTAGGAGGTCCTTCTTAACGGATTCGTCCTTCACGTATTTCTTGATAACTTCAGCGGGATCCGCGCCAGAGTAAAGGGCGAGAATGACATCTTCAGCTGTATCGTGGCCGAGGCTCTTTTCTAGGGCTTTGTAGCCTGCCGATTTGCGAATTTCCTTAACAGAGTCTTTTGAAGAAGTTGCGACTCCGCCTTTAGCTACGTAACTGAAGGAAGCGAACAGGCTTCCTACGACGGTCATAGCGCTCAACACGTTGTTTGTGCGCTTGCTAAGTTCTGCTGTCCAAACCCATTCTCCAGTAACAATGGGGGCGCCCACTGCAGTGGCTGAACCTGCTAGCACGGTATTGACCGAGGTCTTTGACTTGTCAGTCTCGACCCTCAAATAGACGGACTCCATCTTGATGGACTGTAATCCTTCCGTTTTATTAGGAGCGCTATAGAAGTCGCCAGCCATCGCGGTAGCGCTCTGAGAGAGGGCTAGACCCAAGGTCAGGAAAACGGAAAGGTTCTTTTTCATATTCACTCCAAATGAAAATTAGTTTCGAACTTCTATCTAACCCAACCTAAAGCAATGGATGTGCCAGGGCTAAGTGGGTGTTCGATGGAGTATTTGGAGATGGGGCTTTGGGCCTGTCTAAACTCTAGACACCCGGCTAGGGGAGCGGCGTATTGAAGAGCTAAGCAAGAGGTGGTTACCCCCGCCAAAGGGGCATGTCCCTTGCTCATAGGGAGGCTGTGAAAAGGGCCCAGCTCCTTATTTTAGGCATTCTGACTTTAGGAGGGCTTGCCCACGCAAACCCACCGCCAGACGACCTCATTGTCGATAAAGATCCGAAGATGGGGACGGACCCCAAGACCGGTTGCGCCATCCTCAAGGGCTCCAGTGGTTCTTGGTCCACATCCAAGGATTGCAAGGTCGTCTTGCCCCCTCGTCAAAAGCCTCAGCCTTACCAAAAGCCGGGGCTTGCGCATCGTGCCAGCGAGCAGGACGAAACCAGTATAAAGGATGGCCTACTGCCGACCTCTCCGATGCCTCCACCGCCAGAGCACCAAAGTGCAGCTGGCGAAGGATGGGTCCTTCCGGTCAAATGCGTTTATCGATTGCGGGGTCCTCAGTATTGGGCTGAGACCCTGGAGCAGTTTCGAGCTCGGATCGCAAAGGACTCCGATTGTGTTTTTGTCGAAGCGACCCACGAACAGCTGCGTCGCCCCCTGCCAGCCCATCCTCCAAAACCTGCAGGACCTTCTTCGGCCGAATAATTTTTGCTGACTTTAGATTTTGCTCCCATAGACTTCCTTGCTGGGGAACAGGGGCGATTCGCATGAAGCGGATCGAGAGTCTATGGAGAGATGCTATCTCGGAGTGATCGCTGTGTTTTGCATCGCATTAGGAGCCTGTGCTCCCAAGAGTGAATCTCAGGGGCTGACTGCCGCGCTGCCCGAAGCAAAGACTCCCACCCAGTTCGAAACGCTCAATCGATATTCTTGCGGCCGAAGCAGCGTAAATCTGTCCGATTGGCAGGCTCGAGGTCTGGGCCCACTTGACCCCTGGCTCGAAAAAAACGGCGTTGTTCGCGTGAGCGCACAGATCGACCAACCCCACTTAGTTCAGTTCGCCTTGGAGTTCGAAAAAGTTCCTCAGGCTCTTCGCGAGAAGATGGTCGCTAAGAGCTCACGCGTTAGGCTCATTCAAGGCCGCGGCGTTGCGGAGGATCCCGAGTGGCCGGCGGGTTCTGTTTCAACTTTCGACGGTCGAAGGTGGTCGACAGTTCCCGGTTCGGGCGGAGGAGTGACGCGAATTGTCGTCAATCGACTGTATCAAGGACACGGTTCGATCAACCTTGTGCTTCATGAGTATGCACATTCGCTGAACTCGCTCGTGAGCGAGGACTTCATTTCGAAGTCTCAAACCTGGGCGAGGCTTTGGAGAGAAAATCCCGCATTCGTCGGATTCATCAAGCGCAGCTGCGGGTCCTACTGCGTCGACAACGCAGACGAGGCGTTCGCGGAGTCTGTGGCTTACTACTACTCTTGCGACGCGAACCGCCGAGGCATCGAGTTGTCCTATCCGGAGATGGCGCGATTCTTAGACGCTCTACCTCAGCTGGATTTGGCGCATCTAGAATAGTTAGGGCAATTCAACGTAACGAATCGCAGCGACTTCGAGCTCTTCTTCGCCGCGAGGAGAGCGTAGCGTCACGACATCCGCTGGGCGCGAATTCAAGAGAGCCTTTGCTAGGGGCGAAATCCAACTCACTCGACCTTGCGCGGGTTGCGCCTCGTCGATGCCGACGATCGAATAGGTTTTGGTCTCGCCACTCTCATGGATGACATCAACGGTGGCTCCAAAAAGCACGCGCCCCGCACCGGGGCCGCGGCCTTGTTCCAAAGGGTCCACTATGGCAGCCGAATCAAGTCTTCGAGTGAGAAACCGTACGCGTCGGTCGATCTCGCGTAAGCGTCGCTTGCCGTAAATATAATCGCCGTTTTCGGAGCGATCGCCATTGGACGCTGCCCATGCAACGGTGCGCACGATTTCGGGTCGCGTTTGGGTAAGCAGGGTCTTGAGCTCCGCGCGCAAGCGCTCAGCACACCCTGGGGTCATGTAGTTTTTTTGGCCTGCAGGAAGTTTCTCATCAGGCTTCTCGTCATCGAGATCGTCGCCTGAGTCTTCCTTGGTGAACGCTTTGCTCATTCTAATGAGACAGGGTTGCTTGCTTTGGTGTCTTTGTCGATACTCTTGATGCCCTTATCCAGGAGATCTAAGTAGATATTGATCGTGCTATCCCAGGTAAAGACGGTCTTAGGCTGGGTGTCCGTTGCGGGGTTTCCGCATTCCACGCCCTGATGCAGGGGTTTCATTTCTAGGATCTGCGCGCGCGCGTTGACATACGCTTCGCTTGAGCCGGGATGCATTAAAGTCGCCGTCAGCGCGTTTCTGAAGATGACGAAAGCTCTCTTGGCGTCGTCCGTGAATTGTTCCGTGCAGGGGGTCGGAGCTTTTTCGACTTCGGTTTCTTTCGGGTTTTCGACGGCCACTGAGGTCGTTTCGACCGACGCCACTTCAACCGAAGGAGCAGTAGCAGTAGCTGGTGCGACCTGAGAGGCGAGCGCCGCTTTTTGTCTCTTTCGATTCAACTCCTGGCGCCACGTCTTGATCTTTGCGTTCACGGAGATCGTAATCGAATCGCCTTCGACCTTGCGGAGGGTCGCTTCTTTGGCGTCGCATTCTACGGATTGGTAGCGCTTCTCAAACTCGTCCACCATCGCTGGGGTCGGATCTTCCGAAACGGTGTTGTAGTCCAAGATGAACTTGGAGCTGCAATTTCGGGAGGACGCGCTTTGGTAGGCGGCGGGGTTTCCGATGATCTTTCGGGCGCAGGCGGCTAGTCCGCTTACGGTAAGGATAAGGGCGGTTCCAATAAGGGCGTGGCGCCTGGTGATCATAAAAGCTCCTAAAACTTGGCTGCCTGATATCATACTAAAATAATCAAGTAAATAGGATTTTAGGCTGATTAAAATGAATAAACCCGCGTAGAAACGAAAACGACGCTCACTCCAGCGGAATGAGCGTCGTCTCAGAAAATCAAAGCTGTAATTCTTACTTCTTGTAGACTGCCGAGGTCACCACGCCGCCCACGACTGCTTGGACGAGCATCGTGCCGCACCACCATGCAACCAAGGTGTGCGAGACGGGGTAAACGGCGTCTTGCATGAAGATGTTTGCGAGGGCCAGGATCCACATCAGAAGGCCGAAGCGAACGCCTTCCATCCAGCCCTTCTTTTGGTAGCCCTTGACGAAAACCAGCATCCAGCCGATCGCCATCACGACTTGGCTGAGCATCATGCAACCCATGTGGGCTTTCATGTCAGCTTCTGGGCGGAACACGCCCGTTGTCGCTTTGTACATGTCGCCCATGAGCACATGGTGAATAAGAAAATCCGAACCGAAAATATAGACCCACATCACTACGATGCCGATGATGAGTTTTTTCGTGTTTACGCCTTCAAAGAATCCTTTGGCCATTTGATCCCCCTTTTATTGGTGCTTAAGACTATTGTGCCGAGAGTTTCTAATAAAAGAAGGAAAAAAGACGGGTATTTCGAGGGGTTGGATATTAGTAGTAACGCATTGCGTTATTTGTCTGCTCCGGGTAAGCGCTACTCAAAACCTAGCCCAAGGAGCCTTATGAAAGCCCGTATTTTGGCCTTTTTGTTGGTGTGTTTCTCGAGTGCCGCGATTGCAGCCCCACCGAAGTGTGCCGAGCTCACGACGACTAAACTCGGACCTAAGGAGCGCATCGAGAAGGCGATCAACGGTGGCGCTACTGAAGAGTACATCAGCAATAAGACGGATGGCGGCCCATTTAGACTTGAGGGCTCTCAAATCGAGCTTCCCGAGGCGCTCCTCCTGGATGCCTCGCTCGTAGCGATGTCTGAAAATCAGTTCAAAGGATGGCTAAACGAAAAATTCGCTTACATCGATGGCGTGAAAGCAAACATCTCTAAGGCTGTCTTTCGCACGACGACTCAAAATTTCGATCCCACGCTCACCAAGAAGTCCGAGTACATCAAGCGCATTTTGGACGGTTTTAATGAACCCGCTAACTCAGAGAACTTCAGCAATGCTCGCGCCGCCCTTAAGCCGGTGCTCGCAGCCCTGGGCGCGAATGAAGCAAATACGGTTGTCGTAAGAACCTCCGTGCGCTTTCAGACCAGCACGGGTGAGCATGCCGAGACGTACGATTTCTTCAATTTTTCTTTCGTGAATCGCAAGACCGGAAAAGTCGTGACGATGAGCACTCGCGCTCCTATGCCTGTGGAGCATTTCAAGAACCAAGCAAAGGGTTCGCGTGCAGAGTTCGTCGCTAATGGCAAAGTTCTCGATCCAGTTGAGGACCATTTCGAAGCTCAGGACGCATTTCGCGGAGTAGACGAAGTTTGCTACAAAGGAACGGCTGAGAAGGCTTTAGCCCGCATGGTTTCCATTCTCAAGAATGGCGGCTTCAACTGGGACGAAGAGTATCTCGAGAAGCCCCGTTTGAGCGGCAAGACTCTGACAGTCACCTACATGGATGGACCAAACGACTCTCCAACCAAGGTCTCGATCAAGCCCTGCAAGTAGGGGTCGACCCCCTCGCAGTCCGTGCTACGCTAGTGGGATATGACACCTACTAGCCGCACTGCGACCCGAGTTCTATCGCCCGCCCAAGCCGCCGAATCCGCTCGTTTCATGAGCCGAGTTTATCTGTGGATGACGGTGGGAATCCTGACCTCAGGCGGGATCGCCTGGTTTTTGGGCCAGAACGATCAGATGGCTTTGAGTATTGTTTCGAACCGCCCTCTGTTCTGGGCGCTCATCATCGCGCAACTCGGAGCGGTGTTCACACTCTCGCTTGCGATTCAAAAAATTAACTCCTGGCTGGCAGCTGCTCTCTATCTTTTTTACGCAGCGCTGACCGGCGTGACGATGTCGGTGATTTTCCTGGTGTACACCACCGAGAGCATCGCCTCGGTCTTCTGGCTCACCGCTTTTTCGTTTGCAGGGCTCAGCGCTGTGGGGCTGATCACCAAGCGCGACTTGGGGCCGATCGGCTCGTTTTGCACGATGGGACTTTTTGGAATGGTGGGTTACTCGCTTGTCGCGTTGTTTTTCCCAAGCATGATGACCGGTGTGGCTGATCGCGTGTTCAGTCTCGTGGGCGTGATCGTGTTCGCCGGGCTTACGGCCTACGACACGCAAAAGATCAAAGCCATGAACGTCCTGGGCAACGAGGGCACGGACGAAGATCGCAAAGAGACGATCTTCGGCGCGTTGACACTGTACCTGGACTTCGTGAACTTGTTTCTGAACTTGCTTAGGCTCATGGGCAAGCGTCGGGACTAAATCGGCTCGACGCCCGTTTTTCCGCCCCGTTTAGGAAGTTCGTCTGTCATTTCAAACCACGGAGCTCGGTCTGAGTAGTAGACGTGTGCCGTGGGCGGTTGCCCATCTCGCATCGTGGCAGTGGTGATGTGAACTTCACCCTTCCAACGATCTCCCCTGAAGAAGAGTTGCGATCCGCAGCGACTGCAGAACTGGCGAATAGCCTCCGGAGCTTCCGGTGGATCCGCGTAGGTCGAAATCAACTCTTCGCCTAGAAGCACCTTAAAGCGGGCATCAGGTACGCCCATCCATGCAACGATGGGGGCGCCACTTGCTCTGCGGCATTCGGAACAGTGGCAGTAGATCGAAAATCGACCGGGTGTTTCAAATTCGTAACGGATAGCTCCGCAGTAGCAGGCCCCCTGGATGGTACTCATGCGTACTTAGTCTTCTTTCCTCGCTCCAAGAGCTTTACGCACTCCTGGATGCGACGTTTTCGAGTCTCAGGTTGCTTGGCTTCTTCGATCCATTTCCAGTATTCGCGCTGGTGAGTGAAGCTCAGTTCCTTCCAAAACTCCTTGGCTTTCTTGGTCATTGCGCGCGCTGTATCGGCAGGGAGCTTGATCACACGCTCTTTGTCGTCGAGTTTGACGGTCACCGCGATGGTGTCTCCGCGCTTCTTGCCTAGCTTGGTTCGGATATCCTTTAGCAAGAGCAGGAGGTGGCACTCCGAGCCTATCTTCACCATGCTGCCTCGATAGGGATGGCCATCGAAGGTCGCCACCACCGGGACTCGGCCTTTAACGCCAAAAAGTTTTTCGACGGAGTGAGGAAACTCCACCCACGCCGAGGCGCCCATCGTGTTGGATTGCTGGATCTTGGCCCTGAACTTGATGAGGCCTGGGTTCTTGTACTTGGGCATGGGCCCAGTGTAGGCTCGGAGCCGTGAGAAATCCACTCTGGGACCGAGCCGCAGCCACGCGCCGCATCGATGCAGCATTGGGAAAATCGCCCT
>JBGAWT010000130.1:0-9531 GCA_044227445.1 Bdellovibrionia bacterium
AGGATGTCTAAGGCTGCTTGAGGAAGCAGATGCTGGTGGGCCCATCGCAAAAAGACGCTGTTGAGCGACTGGCTCCCATAGTGCGAAGAATCGTAATAGACCGAATCCATCTGCACGATGCGGCCCCAGGCTGACCAGAGCTGGGAGGCCCGAGAAAGATCGCCCACGCGCCACGCGAGCAGGGCAAGCAGAGCGCCGAAGATCGTCAAAGGCGCCGTGATGGCCGCCTTCCAACGCCGCCGTTCTCTCAAAGACAAGAGCATCGGGTACAGGATTCCGGGGCCGATCTTGAGCATCGCTGGCCATGCTAGGGCTGAGCCCGTGAGCCAAGCTTTTCCGCGCACGAACGCCCAAAGACCTACGCTGAGCGCCGCGAAAATCACGCTTGAGATCTGCCCGATGCTCAGTGTGTCTAAGACGAATCGAAAAGAATACAAAACCGCAAGCAGGGTGAAAGTCGCCGCTCCCCATTTCGAGAGCCGCACTTGGCGCGAGATGAGAAGCGTGCGGCCTAAGACGAAAAACCCCAGCGCAAAAAATCCCACCTGCATCCAAAACCAGATCCATTGGGCTGACAGCAAAGGCAGGCTGGCGAAGGGTTCCAGCAGCGGGAGAAAAACAGGTGCGTACCGGAAAGGGGACGCTCCATCGGCAAGCGTGTAGAGCTCATCCCACAAGCCTGAGTGAAAGCGCGTGGCGGCTTTATAGTAGACCCAGAAGTCCGTATAGTCCGTTTTGTTCCAGGTTTTCCATGCGAATACACCAATCCCCGTGGCAACCAAGAGGCCCGCCGCTGCGAGGAAAATATTCCTTATGAATGTGTGGCGGTTTTTCTGGGCTCGCATACGTAAAGGATATCAGCAAACAAGGGATGACTGCAGGGTTCGGATTTGACCTCAAATCCGGCGCTCTCAAGCAAAGCTTCCCATTCGGGACGAGATCGGATCGTGAGCTCGGTCTTGCGCTCGGATCGAGTAAATCCCAGACCCGTGGCCATGCGCTCATAGAGGCGGTTCCAGCTCGACACAAACCCCTGATTGGGGTCTACCTCTCGGGCGATGAGCACTCCTTGCGCTGAGAGTTTGGTCCTCGCACGCTCCAGTACGGTGCGTTGCTCTTCGGGCGAAAAATAGTGCAACACGTCGATCAATGCGATCCCGTCGAATTTTTCTTCGCTAGGCGAGTCGAGCCAATCCAGCAAAGCGGCATCTTGAAGAGACACTGAAGCAAGCTCTCCTAACGCTTCCTTACCCGCTTGGATGCGAAGCTTGTCGTGATCGATCCCGAGCACGGTGCGAGCAGGATGGGACCGAGCCATCTCCCAGGAAAAAAGTCCGTGGCCGCAGCCCAAGTCTAGAATCCTGCCCTTGGGAGGCAGTCTGCGGGACATCAAATGATAGGGAGTGAACGCCCATCGAAGGACCAAAAAGATTTTAGAGCCCAGTGAAGACTTCGATCCGAAGCGTCGAAGCAGATCTCTCGCGCCGGCGCGAGCAGGTTTCTTGGTTCCGTCTCCGTACTGGCCGCGCGCCCAGGCCATGCGAATGCGCGCCAAGTTGGTAACGGCCAGAACCGCTTCGCGAGCGAGCTTAACGGTGGATTTTTCGCTCCGAAGCGTCAGTTGCAAGGGAAGCTCGCAATGAAAGCAGCCTCGGGCCGCCGAATAGAGAAAAAGCTCCAGGTCAAAAAAGAATCCCTGCGTGCGCATTGCTGCGAATCCGCCTTTAGCGAATTCTGAAGTCATCGCCTTGATGCCTGCTTGCGTGTCCGTCACGCTCACCGGAAAAATCCAACGCACCACGCGATTGTAAGCCAAGCCTAAACGATGCCTTCCGTAAACCAACGGGAGCAGGGGAACGGGAACCTCAAAGCGTGAGCTCTTGAGGCGACGATTGCCCGTCACCCAGTCGTAACCTTGTGCGAGCCTGCGAGCCGCATGGTCAAAAAAGCTCAGGTCATAAGGAAGGTCGGCGTCCGTAAAGAACACCCATCGCCCGGTGGCAGCCTTTACGCCGTGCGAGAGTGCGGCGCCCTTTCCGACGGAGGGGCAATCCCAAAGCACTCGCACCTCAGGGAGAGTCGATCCACCTAGCTGATGGCGTGCGCTCGCGTCGCTTTCTTGGGTTTCTCCGTTTGGGATCACAAGGATCTCAAAGGATCCCGCATAGCGCGCGCTTAAGTGCTCGTGCACCACGCGCAAGGTCTTGAGAATATCCGGACCAGGATAGTGACAGGGAATCAGAAAGCTGACTTGCTTCATGAGAGGCCTTCCTGCAGGTGGTGCGCGGTTTCGCTCAGTTGATCGAGAACCATTTCGGTGGTTTCGAGGCGCGAGAGCGCCAGGCCGCACGCGGGAGTGAGTAGCGAGCGTCTTGCGAGCTGAAGAAGTCTCGTATCTCGTGCCGCCCATTCGGCGATTTCGCGGGCTCGGGCTTGCGGATGAAAGGCATGAGTCCAGCCCTCGCGCCCCGTGGGCACGACTCCAAGGCTTAGGCTTCCGCCGCGTGAGTAAAGCGCTTCGATCTGATCGGGGCTCGTGTTCTTTGCGAAGGAATCCGCGGAGAGCTCCCAATCAAACGAGAGAACGTCGATTCCCAGCCCCAGCACGGATCCCCAGCTCGTGTCGCTGCAGCAATGAATTCCGACCCACGCCCCTTCGCGCTGAAGGGTTTGCACCAAGACCTTGAGCTCGACTAAGGCTTGCAGATGCGTCGGCTGGGTGGGCTGGAGCAGGTACAGAGCGGGCTCATCTAAGAAGAACAGTGGCTTTGCGCCGGTTTGCGCCAGCCTTCGGGTCATGGCAAGCGAGCGAGCGAGCACGAGCTTGAAGATCAAGCTGCCTAGCTCCGGATCGTTTTGCTGCTTGAGCACCCACTGACAGGTCAGCGGACCTGCGATCTGGATTTTTGCGATCTGAGTTTGTCGCTCGGTGCATTCCCACAAAAAGGGCTGCCAAGAGCTGGCCACCGGCGCAGTGGGCTCAAAGGCGAAAAAAGCTTCAGGATCGCTCGACGAAAGATCGAACGCGCGGTTAAGGCGCTCTCCCAATCGAAACGCCTGATGCGCCCAGATCGCGTGATCGAGCTTAGCGCTTCCATCGGTTTCGACCGAAAGGCCTGGCAGATGCTCGAGTGCCTGCGGCAGCAAATACTCCCAAGGGTTGCGCGCAGGGATCTGCGGAAGAAACGGAATGCGGTGGCGAAACGAATACTCGAGCGCCGCATCCACATTGGCATGGGGCAGGCTTCCGATGCCGGTTGTCCAGCTGCCCGGCTTGAGACCCTCGCTTGCGAACGCTTCAGCGATTGTCTTCATGAGCTTTTCCGACTGAGAAATAAGTGGCTTGCGGGTGATGGAACACGAGAGCCGAAACGCTGCTTTCAGGGTCCATCATGAAGCCCTCGGTGAGCTGAACGCCGATCTCGTTGGGCTTGAGAAGATCCCACAAGATGGCTTGGTCATCGAGTCTCGGACACGCCGGGTAACCAAACGAGTAGCGCTTACCGCGGTACTTGGCCTGGAAGCGCTCCATGGCTGTCATGTCGGGCGAATCAGGGAATCCCCATGCCGTGCGCAGCTGACCGTGGAGCATCTCGGCATAGGCTTCGGCGCTCTCGATGGCCAGAGCCTGAATGACATGGGATTTGAGGTACTCGCCCCGCTCCTTGAGCGTCTCGGCTAGCTGCCTCACGCCACGTCCAACGGTCACGACAAACGCCGCTACCGTATCTCGCTGGCTGCCCACGGCGGGGCTCACGTAATCCGAGAGGCACAAGCCGTTTTCGCGTCGCTGCCTCGGGAAATCGAGGGTCGCGACTTTATTCCCGTCGCGCAGGAGCATGAGTTGGTTGGCGCGGCTTTCGGCTTCGAAAAACTCAAATACGGCATTGGCCTGGAGTACTTCGGTGCCGCGGTAAGCTTCCTTCACTTCTTCTACCGTCCGCCAAATGGATGCGGCCTTAGGTTCTTCGGCCTCAAGCTCAGCCCAGGCAGGGCCTGCGTCCCAAAACTTTCGGACGGTGGATCCCTTGATGCCCAGGTGACGTCCGTAGAGCATTAATGGGTTGATGAAGCGCCAGATCGATTCGATCGGCGCTCCACGCATCACGTGGCGTTTGAGATCCGATGGGCGCGGAAGGTCGGTGAGCGTCGGAACTTCGGCCGAGCGAGTGGTGCTCTCGACGGCTTGAGGTTGAGCGCGCTGAGGAAGCGCGGCAAGCTCCGCCCGCTTGAGCCTGAGCATCTCCCTGAGCTCCGAAAAACGCTGCGGCTCGACGATGGTCTTAGCCAGATCCAACCCGTGCATGGCGTCCGACGCGTAAGCCACTGTGCCGCTTGCGTAGGCTGGCGCGATCTGGCGATTGACGAAAGATTCGGTGAGCGCCGCGCCTCCGACTAGCACGGGCGTACTGATGCCGGCGCGAGCGAAGTCCTCGGCGGTCACGACCATCTGCTGAGCGGATTTCACGAGCAAGCCCGAGAGCCCGATGACATCCGGCTTATGCAGGCGCGTGGCTTGAATGAGCTGCTCAGGCGGAATCTTGATGCCTAGGTTCACGACTTCAAAGCCGTTATTCGAAAGAATGATCTCAACGAGATTCTTTCCGATGTCATGCACATCGCCCTTAACGGTGGCGAGCAGGATCTTCCCACGCGAGGCGGCCTGGGATTTTTCCATGTGAGGCTCGAGATGAGCGACAGCAGCTTTCATGGCTTCGGCCGATTGGAGCACTTCGGCCACGATGAGTTGGTTGGTGTTAAAGAGGCGGCCTACTTCATCCATTCCCGACATGAGCGGGCCGTTGATGATTTCGAGCGGCTTCATCGTCTTGAGCGCTTCGTCTAGATCCGCGGTGAGCCCGTCTTTGGAGCCCTCGATGATGTAACGAGGAAGGCGCTGCATGAGAGGTAACTGGGTCTTGTCGGCACGCTCCCTGGGTTGCTTGGTCCTGAAGTGAGCAGCGAATGCGGCCACGGGGTCAGCGCCTCGGCTAAAGAGCAGATCTTCGGCCAAGGTGCGCTCGTTTTCGGGGATGCTTTCGGAGCGCTCGAGCTTTTCGGAGTTGATAATCGCCAGATCCAAGCCCGCTTGGACGCAGTGATACAGGAACACGGAGTTGAGCACTTCGCGGCCTGCCGCGGGAAGCCCGAAGCTGACGTTCGAAATGCCTAAGATCGTTTTGGTCTCGGGATAGCGCTGCTTGATGAGGCGAATGCCCTCGATGGTCTCAACGGCCGAGCCCACGTAATTGGCGTCACCCGTGGCGCACGGAAACACGAGCGGGTCCCAGTAGATGTCTTGGGGTTTGATGCCGTATTTGTTGACCAGCAGCTCGTAGGATCGCTCGGCGATGGCAAGCTTGCGGGCTCGCGAAACGCCCATGCCCTGATCTTTGTCATCATCGATGCAACCTACGACGAGCGCGGCGCCGTGCTTGCGGGCCACTGGAACGACTTCTTCAAAGCGCTCCTCGCCGTCTTCCAGGTTGATGGAATTGATGATGGCCTTGCCCTGGCTGTAGGTGAGAGCTTCCTCGATGACTTTGGCATCGGTCGAATCGATCATCAGCGGAACACGGATCTTCTTTACTGCGAGCTCCAGAAAACTTCGCATATCCTTGAGCTCATCGCGATCCGGATTGGCCAGGCAAACGTCGACGATCTGGGCGCCGCTCTTGATCTGCGCGCGCGCGATGTCCGAAGCCTCGTCAAACTTCTCTTGGACGATCAGTTCCTTGAATTTCTTGCTGCCGATGACGTTGGTGCGTTCGCCCACGAGAACAGGCCTCATCTCATCGGTGATCTCGAGATAATCGATTCCCGAAAGCGTGGAGCGAGGAGCCGGGGATGCACTGCGGGGCTTGGAGCGCGCGGCAAGACTCGAGAGCGCACTGATATGCCCCACATGAGTGCCGCAGCAGCCACCGAGAACATTGACCCAGCCTTGGGTGATGAAGCGCTCGAGCACGCGCGAGACCATCTCAGGAGTTTCGAGATAACAGCCGTTCTCGTCCGGCAAGCCGGCATTGGGCACGCACGCCACCGGAAAGGGCGAGAGCTGAGCCAGCGAGCGGATGTGATCGGTCATGAACTCTGGGCCTGTTGCGCAATTGAGTCCCAGATAAAGCAGATCGACGTGCGCAAGCGAGGCAAGCAGGGCTTCAACCGATTGGCCCGCGAGCAGCGTGCCCATCGGCTCGATCGTCCCCGAAACAGCGATGGGCACGGTGAGCTTGCGCTCGTTCAGAAGTCGTTGAACGCCGAAGATCGCAGCTTTGATGTTGCGCGAGTCCTGGCAAGTCTCGAGCAGGAAGTAATCCACGCCCCCATCGAGCAGGCCGCGGGCTTGCTGGTAGAAGTTTTCTTCGAGCTCCGAAAAGGTGATCCCGCCGGTAACCGAGATGGCTTTGGTCGTAGGGCCTATGGAGCCCGCGACAAAACGGGGTTTTTCGGGAGTGGAGAACTTATCGGCCACAGCGCGCGCAATTTTTGCCGCAGCGACGTTGATCTCGTAGGCCTTGGGTCCCAATCCGTACTCGTCGAGCACCAAGGGCGTAGAGCCGAACGTGTTGGTTTCGACGATGTCGCAGCCCGCAGCCAGATAGCCTTCGTGAATTTCTTGGATGACGTCGGGTCTCGTGAGCACAAGGTTTTCGTTGCAGCCTTCGAGCTCAGCGCCGCCAAAATCTTCGGCCGTGAGATTGCGCGCTTGAATGGCCGTTCCCATGGCTCCGTCCAAAACGAGGATGTGGTTTTTGAGGCGGGCCTTGAGAGCCTGGGAGCGCGCAGGCGTGGGATAAGTCATTAGAGCGAATTCAACACAAGCGCTTTGTCATTTCAAGGTGATCCGGATACTCTTTAGGCAAGAAAATGAAGGGGTTAGGGGCGGTTTTCATCGCTTTTGGGTTGGCTGCGTCAGGGGCGGGGTGCGCCTTGGGCTGGGATCAGACCTTACCCGCATCCACGAGCTTAGGAAGCCCCCGGGGCTACCGCATCGCGCGCACCATCGTTCACCTGCATTCGCCTTATTCGAATGACGCGTGTGACTCGCACGGAGGTGGCGAGGCGGGCGGGACGTTTAACGAGGCTTGCTACCAGGACCTGCGCACGGCGCTTTGCAAGAATCGCGTCGATTTCGCGCTCGTAACCGATCACCCGGACAATATGTCCATTCACACGTTCTCAGAGCTCGCTCTCACTCGGTCGGGCGACACGGTGCTGACCTCAGGGGGTACCGTGGGATCGCAGATCACTTGCTCAGGCAGTACCCAGACGCCTCAGATCTATATCGGATTTGAAAAGGGCGACGGGCTCATGGCCACGCTCATGACTCAGCATGAGGCCACGGAGAAGCTAGCCAACTACGAAAACGTGACAGCAGGAGCAGTGACTAACTTGAAGTCAGGCGCAAGCTCCGACGCCGTGGTTTTAATGCCACACTCCGAGAAATTCTCTGACACCACGATTAGCGGTTTGGACGTGCATGGGTTTGAGATCTACAACCTGCACGCCAATCTCTCGCCGAGCTATCGCTCCTACTTAGGCCTCGATACCTTTGGCTCGACGCTCGACCTGCTCGCGTATTGGATCGATCCCTATGGCGAGTTGCAGCCGGATCTCGCGTTTCTCTCCGTGTTTGAGTGGTCGAGCGTCTACGTCACGCTTTGGAACAAGCTCATCACCTGGGGTGGCGGGCCCACTCGACCGCTCGTCACAGCGGGCAGCGATGCGCACGAAAACGTCATCGCCTCCAGCGCGCGCGACGGTGAGCGCGTGGATTCGTATCGAAGGCTTTTGAGGTGGTTCTCCAACCATTTTTTGGTGAGCACGATGGATCGCGCCGGAATCAAGGCGGCCATGCTAGCGCGCCGAGGCTGGATTGTGTTCGAAGCTCTGGGCTCGCCCGTGAATTTTGATTTTACGGCGACTGTGGGCGCGTCGACTTATGGAGTGGGGGAATCTCAATCGTGGGCATCTGGAGCTAAGTTAAACGTCGCGCTGCCCACCTTGCACTCAAGCTCTCCGCAAGAAGGCCTGAGTCCCCGCATGACGCTCTATCTTAAGAAGATGAGCCTCACTGGAACCGAGACGACAGTGGCCAGCGCCGTGGGCCAGTCTATCAGCTACACGGTTCCTGCGGCCGGCGTGTTTCGAGCCGAAGTGTGGATCACGCCGCATCACCTTTTGGGATTTTTGGGTTATTTGCGCAATCGATTGATTAAGGACTACCCGTGGATCGTCACCAACGCCATCTACCTCAATTGATCGCGGCAGCCTTGCTGCTTCTGGCGTCGCCCGCGCGCGCGAGCTTCTCGGAGTTTTGGCAAGAGGCGGTGGCCAAACCCGAAAAGGCCGTCTCTTTGGGCATCACGCTTCCCAATCCTTTGGAGCTGGGCATTTCTTTGTTCCATGGACCGAGGTGGCGAAGTTTCGCGCATGGCTCGATTAGTCCGATTCCGCTGGGGAGCGCGGGTGTATTCCTATCGACCGAGCTTGAGGTAGGAGGCGCGTTTCACCTCACGGACGATTTGCACGAGAGTCCGTTTTACGCTTGGGCTTCAGTGGGATTTCAATCGCTCAACGTCAATACGACCATTCGCTTAGGGTCGTTGGCTTCCAATCTCTCCAACCCGGCGGGCTCCATCGGCATCGTTCAGTTTTATGTAGGCGCCGGCCTGGGATGGACTTGGTATCGTGCCCAGGGCTTGTCGTGGGGATTTGATCTGGGCTTGCGCGTTCCCGTTGTGGGTTGGGGCGGGATTTCTACTTCGCAATCGGCGAGCTTAGGCACTTCGTCGGCCACGTCGTTTGGTCACTATGCAACGATTGTGTATCCCGTGATCACACTCGTTCGTGTGTCTAAGGTTTTTTAGTCCTCAGAGGGTTCGGCGGGTTTTTCGGGGGCTTTGGTTCCCACAAATACTGTGTAGCGCGGCTCGCCGCTTTGAGGCGAGCGATCCAGCAGCTCGATGATGCGCACCGGAACGTTGGTTTCGTGACCAAAGCCCATGATCTTTCCTATTCCGCTTACGCCCGCATGAACGATGCCAGGAGTCTGGGCGGTCATGCGCTGGGCCTCGATCTGAAGAGGCGAGGGGGTGCGGCCTTCGCGAATATCCTCGCGCATCATGACGGCGAGCTCGACTTCGTGATTCCTAAAGAGCCACTCGTTGGACTTGCGGGATTTGAGTGCTTCGGCGCGTGCGATCCAATTCGCGACTCGCTTCTTGCCACCCCAGTCGTAGGCGCTCAAGCTTTTTGCGATGAAGGCGCAGCCCATTCCCGCACCTGCCGTGCAGGCCCAAAACATGGGGCTAGGCATGTGCGCGGCGTTTTGCATTCCCAACCAGATCTCGTAAGCGGCGTACACGGGGTAGGTCAGCACGGATGCTGCCATCGCGCGCGTGATCATTCGGCGCGTGTGCTGAGGAGTGCCCATCGGAATAGTGCTCTTAAGCTCCGTCGAATCCAGTTTGGCTGCGATGCCCTGCTGAGTGCGAAAGGTGCCTACAACTTCTTCTAGGCCTTCGG
>JBGAWT010000131.1:0-9901 GCA_044227445.1 Bdellovibrionia bacterium
CATTGCCACGTGCGCCAAGTACTCGAGGTTCACTTGGTGAACGATGCCGGTGTCAGGAGGTACGACGCGGAAGTTGGTGAACGCGTCTTGTCCCCAGCGCAAAAACTCATAGCGCTCTTGGTTGCGCTCGAATTCGATCTCGGCGTTTTTCTGAGCGGAGTCAGCCGTGCCGAAATGATCGACTTGAACCGAGTGGTCGATCACCAGATCCGCGGGCTGCCAGGGGTTGATGCGATTGGGGTCGCCGCCCAGCTTTTGGATCGCAGCGCGCATCGCGGCGAGATCCGCCACTGCCGGCACACCCGTAAAATCTTGAAGGATCACGCGCGCGGGCATAAACTGAATTTCGGAATCAGGCTCCGCTTTAGGATCCCATTGGGCCAGCGCCTCGATGTCCTTTTTTTGAACCGCGACGCCGTCCTCGAATCTGAGGAGATTCTCTAAAAGAATCTTGAGGGAGAAGGGCATCTTCTCGAAGGGCACCTTGGTCTTGGGCCCATTCTTTTGGAACGTATCGAGGGAGTGATAGGCGAATTTTTTCCCGCCGACTTCGAGTTGAGTTTCGGTCTTGAAGCTGTTTCCGGACATGAGCCGCTCCTAATTGGATTTGTAGAAATACTGTAGCCTGATCGCCTCTAGAATTGAACCGAAAGAAGCAGCCCCGGACCTGCGGTTTGGGAGTCTCGGGCAAGTAGGGTGGGGGTGAGTCTAAAGGCCACTTGGTCATCCTTGTGGGGATGGAAAGTAAACCTGTCATGAACGATGACCGCAGTGATTGGAGCCGCGAGCATCGTTGCAGCGATGCCAATGGTGGACCAGAGCTCTACAGTAGTCGCGAGCATGACGGTTTGGAGCGCTAAGTTCACTCCAGCGATGATGAGGGTCTTGCGGACCTTGGATGCGTGTTCGTCAGCCGTGGGCTCTTCGTAGGGTTCGTAGCGGTGCATGAAGTCAGGGTTCTTTTCGATCTCCTCCCGCGTCTTGACCTCGCAAGGGGGGTGGACTGACGCAAACGATCCGAGATAGGCCCAAACCACCGAGACCATCGGTGCAATGGTCCTAAGGTCCTTGTCCGTGCCAGCGATTCTCTTGGTTGTAGCGAGCTCAATGACCTGAATAAGGGCTGCCGCATCCAAGGAGAGAAAGCTTGCCATCAAAACGGGGCGATCCGGGTAGGTCTCATAGACGTCGCGGGTTTTTTGCAGGCAATAGTAGGGGCGGTAGGACGTGGCTTGCGCGCTTTCGGAAAACAGGAGCGCCAACGCGAGAAGAAGCGTGCTCACACTGCCCGCCAGCGCGCCTCGAAGCGCTGCTGTGGGACCGCGATCATGGCACGCAGAGGGCCTGCTGCGATCTTGCGCTCCACTCGCGCAGGCAGGAGTTTTCCAAGCGCGCTTGCGCCGCCTGGAAACGCATCAAGAATTCCTGCGATGGCTCGCGCATAACCCTGGGTGGGGGTCTTCAAGTTTTCCCAGCCTTCGACCAACGCCTCGACGATCTCCGCTACGTCGCGTGGAGTGAGCGCGGGGTGGCGGGCAACTCGCCTTCCCCAATCGTCAAAGAAAGGACCCACGGGCAGCAACAAATCCGATGAGCGGCGCAATCCGCGCGGCTTACGCAAAGCGAAGTGGCGGTGGTTCTCGGCGGCCATCCATTTCTTGTTGAGCTCGCCTGCGGCCTTCAGGCGTCGATCGCCGCCTTGAAACACGGCCTGCATCAGCGCATCGTCTTCTGGAATTTTCCACTGCTCCAGCACGCGGTCCAAGTCGCCTAAGTTGTGAGCGATGAGAGTTGCAGCTTTGAGAGTCTGAATGCCGTCGCGCAGCTTGAGGCATTCTTTGAAAATCGCCTCATGCCGATCGAATTCGGCCATGATCGCTTCACCCACGCGCTTGGAGATCTCAGGCAGCTTTCGGCGAGTCGCGCTAAATGCGGCAGCTGCGGTGCTAAACCACTCGCCGTCGTGGCCGCTGAGCATGCCTAGTGCGCGCGAGGGTTCTACCCATCGTGTGGTCACTGCTCGCGGGTGCCACTGGCGCGATTCCAAGACGAGCTCCGCCATTTGGGCGAGCAGGTCGCCATCGAGCGTGGGGCTCCAGAGCTTAAAGCGAATCGCGTTGTCCACATCCGTTGGAACAAACGTAGCCACAGTCGTGTGGTGAGCGGTGATGTTCAGTCGGTAGTAATCCACGGGGTTGGACCAAGACTCTTCAGAAGAGCGCCGAGCCCAAAGAGCCAAGTAAGGGGCGGCTCCGTCCAAGAACTCAGGCGAGGTCACCCAGGGAGCCGTATTGAGTACCTGACTCCATAAGATGGACGGTGCGATGCCTGGCCACTGAGGCGCAAGGGGGGCTTGAGGAGTTGAGAGCTGTTCTAACTGCATAAGAGCCCGGGATTCTTAGCAAAACCTCGGTAAATGCGGAAGCTATAAGAACTTAAAAAGTCGGTCTTTATTAGTTGACCGAATATATCAGAAGATATAAAAGCCGCCCATGTTCTTCTTGGGCAGTCTCACGAAAAACCTGCGTAAAGTTCTGCCCTTAGCGCTGGTACTTGTTTCTTCTTCGGCCTTTGCGATCCCTATTGCCGAGTTTGAGCCGATGTCCAACCGGCCCGTTGCCCCAGACTCAGAGATCATTTTGGGCGGTAGCTTTAGTCCTCCAACTCTCGAACATCTGGGAGTGCTCACGCATCTCATGGGGCGCTTTGGCTTTTTCAACGGCACGATGCTCGTCGCTAAACCCTACAAGAAGGGCGCAGTTCCTGCCTCGGTCAGTCTGGGCCTCACGCGCATGGCCGTCGAGCACGTCGATGAAGTGCTTGAGATGGATGGAGCTAAAGTAAAAAACTTCCAGATCACCGGCCCGGGTAGCTCAAGTTGGGTTGGCCAAGGCGGAAAGACTTACAACCTCAAAGTCGATGATCGTGAGATTCGCGAAGATTACAGCGAAAACGCGCTCAAAACGCTCAGATCCTTGCATGCTCAAAAAGGCGATGCAAAAAAACTCTACTGGGTCGCAGGCGGCGATAGTTTTGCAAGCGTTCCAAAATGGACGCCCGAATGGATGAGCCTCTTTGATCAAGCCCACTGGGTTGTGGTCAGC
This sequence comes from Bdellovibrionia bacterium, assembly GCA_044227445.1. Classification (GTDB taxonomy): domain Bacteria; phylum Bdellovibrionota; class UBA1018; order UBA1018; family UBA1018; genus JBGAWT01. Next base: position 3,105 of record JBGAWT010000131.1, read on the forward strand.
AGGCAGGGATTTGATTCTAAGCCCGGTGAAGTGAGCTTCCGCAGCAAAGATCCTCTGCGTTCAGTGCTGCCCGCCGAATTCCTAAAGAACTACACTCACTATAAAGACGAGACGCACCAGATCCACGTCTACGAGAACAAAGATCCCTCCAAGCCCAACATCTACATCGTCGACCAACCGGCTCTGGATGATTCGAGCTCCAAGAACCGCGCCTCCCTCGCGGAGATGGGCGATCACGAGCACGCGCAAAACGGATTGCAGCCCACGATTTTCAAGGAGTGCCTGACAAAGGGTTACTACTCGCAAGGTGAGCAAGGCTATCGGGTGTTCTCGCTACGAAATCAGGAAACCTACCTCCGCTGGTTGTTCAAACAGATGGAGCGCAAGCAAAGCGGAAAACTGACGCCCGATGAGCTCAACGACTTCAGAGAGATGTCAGACGCTATTGTTGGCGCGGCCGAGGAAATCGCGATCAAAAATGCTAAGCGCCCCTGGCATGTGGCGTTGGTGTCGAGCACCGTAGGCGCCCTCGTTGAGCACATCTCCGAACTCAAAGAATTCCGCATTAGCAATCTTCATAAGAAAATCCGCGAGGTTTCAGCTGAGTACGGCCTCGGCAAATTCGCCGCTATTTACGTCGCAATTGAGGCGGCGGAGCTTTTGATCGGGCCTGCGATCGCAGCGCACTTGTTTGGTCCCGCTTTTGCGCCCGTGGGTCTTGCGTTTCATCCCAATGAGATGATTGTTCTGCCCGCGTTTTTTGCGTGGAACATCCTCAAACGGGTGCGCCACAGACAGCGCTTGGCGGGCGATTTGGCCAGCTATCACAAACTCATGGACTTACGAAATCGCCTGATGCGCGGCGATCCCGAACTCATTACCGCTCGCAATGAGATTCAAAAAAGCTTGGGTCTAGGCGACTCTGCCTTGCAACTCAACATCGTAAGGAGCCGCCTTCCTGGCTGGATTCCTCTCCTTATTCGCCAGTTCGACGATCGTCGCGTGACTTGGCACGATCTCAATGTATCGACCAATGAGCTAAAGGCGATCCTTGGGGATTCGGATTGGGCAGATAATCTTAAGGAATCGGCCGGCAAGAAAGGCGACGAGCTTTACGCCCACTACCTTTTGAATGCGATTCGTCGCAATCCTCAAACCCAAGCACGCTTGGAGCTTTTTGCTACCCAGCGCTATTTCAAGCGCCTCGTTTGGGGCGAAATTGCTCAGGATCTGACCGGCGGGTACCAAAGGGCCGAGCAGCCTTTCTTTAAGGTTCTCCAAGAGGCGGCTCAAAAAATTCGCAAGCCCCTTGTTGGAGACGATCGGGTGGCTTTTGAAGAAGAGATTTCGATGGTCTACGCGGCCGCGAAGGTTCTAGCTCATTCGCCTGAATTGGCCGATCAGGAGTTTTTCTGGCAAGAGTTGGCAAATATTTTAGCCACGGGCTATCCGAACAGAGAAGCTAAGCTGAAGAAAGGCGTCTTGCCCGACTCGCTTCGTTTTCGCGTGCTGCGCGTGGTTCGAGCTTTGGGCGCAGTGAACGAAGCTTTTGTGGAGAACGGTGCTTTTCCTCAGAGCTTTATGAGCTCCGAGCCGGTGGCCAAGACGCTCAGCGGGGACCTCATCGCATCGGCACTCACCGAATACGTCCAAGCCCTGCCGCGTGTGTTTGCGTCAGATCGTAAACGCTCCGGCGAATACGTTCCTCTGTCTCGGTACTCTCGCGGCGAAGACCTAGCCTCTGGTAACAACCTTACCTGGGAGATCAGTGTCGAAGAAGCGCGCCTGGAGCAGGAGTTCGAGGTTCAGAGGGCGGCTTTTGAGCGCGGCGAGAAATATCTAGGTACTCGCGTTCATCACAAGAAAGCCCCCAAGGCTTTCCGCAAGTCTCTCGAGGATTTGGAGAAAGCGAAAAAAGAGCTTCTTCTTGAGTTCGAAAGCTTTGAGTTCGATTGGTACAAGATCCGGCATCCGTCTCAGATAGCAGTTCAGTACCGACCTGAATCGCAAGCGGTAATCGGCTACGCCCAGTCCCGCGCTCGTTTTGAGACCTTGCAAGCCAAGGCAGATGAACTCCTCACTGAATTCCGAGAGAGAAATCAGATCCTCTTCGGTACTCGCACCGTCAGTGTGACGGACATCGATGAGCTCAAAGTTCATCTCGCCCCCCCCTGCGTGAAGGTCCTCGGTTCTAAATAAGCTTGCTCATAGCGTCGAAAATCGTTGACGCCGCGCTTTTGCTCGCCTATTTCCAATACAAATCAAAAAAGTTGAAAAGGAAAACTCATCATGCAGAGGATGCGGTTCAAGTTGAAGTATCTGTTGGGTTCGTTGTTCTTGATGCTCTCCAGCGCGGCTGCCATGGCCAGCGAAGCGGATCTTCATCTCCCCGAATTGCACACGACCTATCACATCTTAGGTTTCGACATGACCGGCACGGGCATTTTGGGCCTGGGCATGGTCGTTTGCGTAATCGGAATGGTGTTCGGATGGTTTGAGTTCATCGAGATCAAGGGCATTCCCGCGCATCGCGCGATGACGGACGTGTCTCAGCTGATCTGGGAGACCTGCAAGACCTACATGCTTCAGCAAGGCAAGCTCCTGCTCGTGCCTGGCCCCATCGGTCTTTGCATTTTACACTACTTCTTCGGCCTCCAAGGCTTCTCCATCGGTAAGACGCTGTTGATCTTGCTGTGGTCGGTTCTGGGGATTCTAGGCTCCTATGCCGTTGCATTCTTCGGCATGCGCATCAACAACTACGCCAATTCCCGCACCGCGTTTGCTTCGCTGCAAGGCAAACCTTACCCGGTCATGGCGCTTCCGCTCAGAGCGGGCATGTCCATCGGCGTGCTGCTGATTTGCGTTGAGTTGTTCATGATGCTCTTCATCCTTCTGTTCGTGCCTCGCGAGAGCGCGGGCGCCTGCTTCATCGGCTTCGCCATCGGCGAGTCCTTGGGTGCATCGGCCCTTCGAATCTGCGGCGGTATTTTCACCAAGATCGCCGACATCGGCTCCGATCTGATGAAGATCGTCTTCAACATCAAAGAAGACGACGCGCGTAACCCAGGCGTCATCGCTGACTGCACGGGCGACAACGCAGGGGACTCCGTAGGCCCAACGGCTGACGGATTCGAAACTTACGGCGTGACGGGCGTGGCGCTCATCAGCTTCATCGTAGCTGCCGCAGGCATGAGCTTCGGCACCGACGGAAAGCTCGTCGCACTGCCGGGCTCACAGGACATCCAAGCTAAGCTCATCGTGTGGATTTTCGCGATGCGCGTGCTCATGATCCTGACCTCCGTGTTTTCTTATTGGATCACCATGGCGATTTCCAAGGCCATGTTCGGCAACAAGAGCCACTTTGACTTCGAAACCCCGCTGACGGCTCTGGTGTGGGTCACCTCACTCATGTCCATCGCTGTGACGTTCTGGGTGAGCAAGGTCATGATCGGCGATATGCCTCAGAATCTCTGGTTTAAGCTCGCTGTGATCATTAGCTGCGGCACGATTGCCTCGGCGCTGATCCCGGAGTTCACCAAAGTATTCACGTCCTCCAAGTCCAAACACGTCGCCGAAATCGTTTCGGCTTCCCGTGAGGGTGGTCCTTCGCTCAATATCTTGTCGGGTATCGTAGCGGGTAACTTCGCTGCGTTCTGGACTGGAATGGTGATGGTCGCTTTGATGGCCGTTGCTTACTGGGCCAGCCTTCGCGGGCTTGAGCAGTTCATGGTCTATCCGACCGTGTTTGCTTTCGGTCTGGTGGCCTTCGGCATGTTGGGCATGGGTCCTGTGACCTTGGCTGTCGATAGCTATGGTCCTGTGACGGACAACGCTCAATCGGTGTTCGAGCTTTCGCAAATCGAGTCCCTGCCTAAGATCGGCCAGGAAATCGAAAAGACGTTCGGTTTCAAACCCGACTTCAAAGCGGGCAAGGAATATCTCGAAGAAAACGACTCGGCGGGTAACACGTTCAAGGCGACGGCTAAGCCCGTGCTCATCGGCACGGCCGTGATCGGCGCTACGACGATGATCTTCTCGATCATCTTGTTGCTCAATCTCAAGCTCGATCTGATGGATCCACGCGTTCTGCTCGGTATCATCACCGGCGGAGCAGTGATCTACTGGTTCTCGGGCGCTTCCACGCAAGCTGTTACCACCGGCGCTTACCGCGCTGTGGAGTACATCAAGAAGAACATCCGCCTTGATGCGGACAAGGCTTCTGTGAAGGACTCCAAAGAAGTGGTCAGGATCTGCACGCAGTACGCTCAAGCCGGGATGACCAACATCTTTGGTGTGATCTTCTGCTTCACCCTGGCATTCGCATGTTTCGATGCGACGTTTTTCGCCAGCTATCTGGTGTCGATCGCCGCTTTCGGCCTTACCAAGCGATGTTCATGGCTAACGCCGGCGGCGCTTGGGACAACGCCAAAAAAGTCGTCGAAGTCGACTTGAAGGAAAAGGGCACGGAGCTTCTACGCTGCGGCAGTCGTAGGCGACACCGTAGGCGATCCGTTCAAGGACACCTCTTCGGTGGCTCTGAACCCGATCATCAAGTTCACGACTCTGTTCGGATTGTTGGCTGTTGAGATCGCAGTAGCTGCTCCTCGCGCCTCTTTCTGGATTGGCTCGGTGCTCTTCTGCGTTGGTTTGTTCTTTGTCTGGCGCTCGTTCTACGGAATGCGCATCAGCAACTTGAGCAAGCGCCGCAAGGCCTAAGCTTTGGTTCCAATGCAGTTTGCTCCGCGCGATGAGCCTAGCTCATCGCATGAGCTGCCCCATGAAACCTTCCTCGCATGCACCAAGAAGCCCTTCGTGATCCTGAGGCCTTTTGGGCTAAGCAAGCCCAGCGCCTGGATTGGATCTCACCCTGGAAGAAAGTAAAAAACTGCAGTTTTGATAAGCCCGTGCGCATCCGGTGGTTCGAAGGGGGCGTTCTTAATGTCGCTGCGAACTGCATCGATCGACATCTCGAGAAACGTGGCGACAAGGTCGCCATCCTCTGGGAGCCTGATGCGCCTTCGCGCGAAGGCCGCAAGATCACTTATCGGGAGCTTCACGATCAGGTGGGGCGCATGGCCAATGTGCTCAAGGCCCACGGGGTTAAGAAGGGCGATTTTGTCACGATCTACATGCCGATGATTCCTGAAGCGGCTTTCGCGATGCTCGCGTGCGCGCGCATCGGCGCTCCTCACTCAGTCGTGTTTGGTGGATTTTCTTCCGAAGCGCTCGCTGATCGCATGCGCGATTGCGCAAGCCGATTTATCATTACTGCCGACGAAGGCGTGCGTGGCGGCCGGGCGGTCCCGCTCAAGGCCAACTGCGACGCTGCAATGAGCGCAGGGGTTCAAAAGGTATTTGTCGTGAAGCATACGAGTGCGCCCACCGCGTGGAACAGCGCACGCGATGTGGATCTCAAGGCTGAGATGAATGGCGCCTCCGCGGATTGCGCCGCTGAGCCCATGGGTGCAGAAGATCCTCTTTTTTTGCTCTACACCTCGGGAAGCACCAATAAGCCCAAAGGCGTGCTGCACACGACCGGAGGCTACTTGCTTTACGCCTCTATTACTCATGAGCAGGTGTTTGATCTTCGCGAGAACGACATCTATTGGTGCACGGCTGATGTGGGTTGGGTCACCGGGCATAGCTACCTGGTGTACGGCCCGCTTTGTAACGGCGCGACCACTGTGATGTTTGAAGGAGTTCCCAACTATCCGTCGGCCTCTCGCTTCTGGGAGGTCATCGATAAGCATAAAGTCTCGATTTTCTACACGGCGCCTACCGCGATCCGCGCTCTCATGCGCGAAGGCGATGCGCCTGTACTGAGCACTTCTCGCAAGTCGCTTCGCCTGCTGGGATCTGTAGGCGAACCGATCAATCCCGAGGCCTGGAATTGGTATCACCGTGTTGTCGGGGGCGGCAAATGCCCCATCGTCGATACATGGTGGCAGACCGAAACAGGTGGGATCTTAATCTCGCCGCTTCCGAACGAAACCAAGCTCAAGCCCGGCTCCGCAACTTTGCCGCTTTTTGGCGTAAAACCCGTTTTAGTTGATGACCAAGGCAAAGAGCTTATGGGCGCCACTTCGGGCAATCTGTGTCTGACGGATTCTTGGCCTGGGCAGATGCGCACGGTCTACGGTGATCACGATCGTTTTGAGAAAACGTACTTCAGCACCTTTCCTGGAAAGTATTTTACGGGCGATGGAGCTCGGCGCGACGAGGATGGCTACTACTGGATCACGGGTCGCGTGGATGACGTGATCAATGTCGCGGGCCACCGTCTTGGAACTGCTGAGATCGAAAGCGCGCTCGTGGGACATCATGACGTGGCTGAGGCCGCGGTCGTAGGTTATCCGCACGAGATCAAGGGGCAGGGAATCTATGCCTACGTGACGCTCAAGGCGGGAGTTCGCTCAAGCGACGCGCTGAGGGACGAGCTTAAGAAGTGGGTTCGCAAAGAAATCAGCGCCATTGCTACTCCGGATCAGATTCAGTGGGCACCTGGTCTTCCTAAAACGCGCTCCGGAAAGATCATGCGCAGGATCTTGCGTAAGATCGCTGAGAACCAAACGGATAATCTGGGCGATACCTCGACGCTTGCGGATCCTGCAGTGGTGCAGGAATTGGTAAAGAACCGATTGGGCTAAAGAGCTCTATCGCAGGAAGTTCATCGCAAGCAGTACCGCCGAGAACGCCCAGCCGTAGTACGCAAAGCGATGCCACTTGCCCTCAGACAACACTCGGCTCAAGAGCTTGAGTGCGATCCATCCCGACACAAAGCTCAGGCCCATGGCCAT
>JBGAWT010000132.1:0-9397 GCA_044227445.1 Bdellovibrionia bacterium
CGTTTGGTCTTTGGTGGCAGGCGCCTGTTGTCGTTCATCTCTTTGCGCCCGGATTCGCTCCCGCTTCACAGCTTCTTGCCACTGAGCTTTTTAGAGCCACGCTTTGGAGCATCCCGCTGACCGCTCTGAGCGCGCTGGTGGGAGCTTTTTTGCAAAGCCGGAGCCGCTTTGCCGTCACGGCGCTGGGAACTTTTCTTTTTAACGCAAGCATCATCGCAGCGCTCTCCTTGTCCGGAGAGGGACTGCGTTGGGTAGCTTGGGCAGCGGTTGGGGGCGCAGCGATTCGGCTGTTGGCTCAAGGAATCGATTTAGCGATGGCCTTGAGTGGACGTTGGAAAGCCACACGCGAGGCCCGGATGGATGGGGCTTTGGGTTCGGCTTACGCTCAAGCGCTGGGGGTGGCTGCGATTCAGATTCTGCTTCCGACGGCCGCGAGGACGCTTGCGTCCTATGAGAGCGAAAAGGCTTACGCCTTGCTGAGCTACGGGCTCAAGATCGTCGAGTTTCCGGTGGGCGTCGTGCTTTCGGTCTTTGCGACGACGAGCCTTCCTCGCCTGACGGGGCTATTTTTGAAGCCAGGCTCGCGCCCGCAGGCGCTCGAAGTCGGCGAGAAGGGTTTTTCGCTCGTCGCTCTGCTCTCGGCTGCTCTTTGGATCGGCGGCGCGGGAAGCCTCTGGGTGCTTGCGGATTGGGGCCGTGGCTTTGGTCGCTGGACTCCTGCGGATATGGTGGCGCTCACGGCGATCACCATTCCTTTGCTCTGCGCCCTCCCGCTTAGGGGCGCTTCTTCGATGGGCCAAGCCGTTTTGAACGCGCGCTTCAACACTCGCGCCCCTCTGGCTGCTTATGTCTTGGGGATGCTCACGTTTGCCGCCAGCGCGTGGTGGGGCTTTCGGGCTTTTGGACTCACCGGGGTGCTTTGGTCCTTAAACGCTGCTTACCTAGTGATTGCGACAAGCCTCGTGATTTTCTTGTCGCGGTTCGAGCAGTGGCCCGTTTCAAAGATGCTCTCGCTGAGAGCCTGGGCGGGAATCTTCATTGCTTTTGCTTCGGGCTACGCTTGTTTCGCTGTGTTTAGGGCTCGTGTTCCCGCACCCTACTCGGGGGCCGGCGCGGCCTTAGGCGCTCTGCTTTGCTTAAGTCTAGGTGCCTGGCTTAGTCGCCTGAGGAGCCCAGCGTCTTAAGCGCGCGCACCAATGCGGCGCAAAAGATGAGAGCGACCAAAAACTGAGGTCCCTGGGGTACGTAAATCGCGGCAAGCGAGTGGCTCGTGGGCCAGTAGCTCCATTCGGCGCACAGGTAATCCACCCAGGAGTGCACCATCAGAACCATGTACTGAGGAAACGCGAGCACCGAGATCAACGCCATCCACAGAGAGGAGGCGTAAGGTCGCCGGGCAATCCGATGGATTTGCTCGAGCACCGACTCTCCATGAAAGGAGAGCACCAGGAAGAGTACGGGCGGCACCCAGGACGCGAGGTAGCGATGCCCCCAGCAGTACCAGCCAAAGGCCACTGGACTGAGGCGGCTAAATCCTAAAGAGAGTCCCGCTAGCGTCAGGAAACAAGCCGCAAGCGGTGCGTTTTGCCGGATGCCTCCTCGTCGTTTGAGTAATGCTGTGCAAAGAATCGCCGTAAATACTGGGGCGAAGATCGCAACCCCGCCGGCAGGGGAGATCCACTGCGAAATAAAACTGCTGGCCATGAAGCCCAGGCTTCGCGGCGAATTAAACACGGGATCCTGCCAATAAAACGGATTGCGAATCGTGCCAAAGCGCCAGAGGTTGAATCCAAAGTTCAAACCCACCGAGGCCACGGCGGCTGCGACTAAAGCCGCGATTTGCATTCCCAAGTATCGCACTTTTCGGCCCAATGCCGCCCCCAGGACCAAGATGAGTATGAAAGGCGGAGCGGTCTCTTTGACGGTTCCGGAAAAAAGCACGAGCAGCATTTGAATGGCGATGGGCCATCCCAACGAGACGCTCGCTACTGCGGCTGTGATCAGGCATGCCGCTAACATCTCCCCGAAGGATGAGTTGGCGTAACGCATGAGGAAGCTGCTCAGAAGCGCGATCCAGGCGAGATGCGCCAAGGGCTTGCGCCGCGGCTCTTTAAATCCCAATCTAAAGATCCAGAGAATCAGCAGAAAAGAGAGCGCGCTCAGGTAGGCAAAGAAGTGAGTGATCGCTCCGTGGCTGGCTCCGAGAAGCGAGAGCGCGATGGCGGGCCCTACCTGATACAAAGGGTACTGGCCTGTTTGAACGCAAGGAGAGCGGCCTTCGGCGATGCAGGATGCGCCGAGGCGGGCATCGCTGACTAGGCGGATCGTGTCTCCTTCGAGACCAGGACGTTTGAGCAAGAAAACCAACAACCCCGCGATGAGCAGAAAGAGCGTGATTCGATGGGCGCGCGTCAATGCCTTCATGGTTTTGTTGATAGTAGATCTGTCTGGAGTTCACATTACAAAAAGTAAGGGGTAACGTGAATTCGATTCATGCGTCTGTGGATAAGCGGTTTCTTCATGCTGATGGGCTTTGCGTGCGCGCCTCAACCGCGCGTGAGCGCCCTATTCACCCTGGTGATGGAGAATCGAAACTGGTCTGAGTTTTTCGGCAGCGACAAAGCGCCCTACTTCAACAACACGCTCTTGCCGCAAGCCGCTTATGCGCGCAACTACTACAACCCTAAAGGACTTCATCCGAGCGAGCCCAACTACATCTGGATGGAAGCGGGAGATAATTTAGGCATTCGGAACAATGACTTTCCGTCAGGTAACCATCAGAGCACTCCTTTGCATCTGACGCGAATTCTCAAGGACGCAGGAATTACTTGGAAGAGCTACCAGGAAGACATTGCCGGCACGGTCTGTCCTTTTGCTGCGGTCGGAAATTACGTGCCTAGGCACAATCCCAATATTTATTTTGATGACGTGACAGGAAGCCTCGATCCAAACGACGCTTACTGCATCGCCCACAACAGGCCTTACACCGAGCTTGCGACCGACCTTCAGGCAGGAACCGTATCGCGGTTTAATTTCATCACGCCCAATCTCTGTAACGATGGGCATGATCTGTGCGCGCCGTACAATAACTCGGTCCAGCAAGTCGATACTTGGCTCTCCACTGAGTTGCCCAAGATCTTGGCATCGGCGGCTTATCGATCAGGTGGGGTGGTTTTTATCACCTGGGACGAGGGCTTGGACGGCGTGTCCGATGGTCCCATTGGGTTGATCGTCCTGTCCCCGTTTGGCAAAGGCGGCGGCTATTCCAACAACGTCCCTTACACGCATAGCTCGTTGCTGAGGACCTGGCAGGAGCTGCTCAGGGTGCAGCCTTATCTGAGGGACGCCGAGCGTGCGACGAGCCTCAAAGACCTCTTCTTATTCTATCCTTAAAAAGCGCCGATTGCGCCGATGGCAAAAGAGTGACTCAGAGTCGTCGCGGCGCTCGTCAGAACATTGATCGCGTAGGATGCTTTGAGTCTTAAGACCGAGCCTAGCTTGATGTTCGGTCCTAAGGTCGCGATCCAAAGATTGGAGCCCGAGAGCCGGATATGCTCGCCGCGCGCGCCCACCGAGAGCCACGGAAGGATCTCAAACATTGCCGCGGCGTACGCTGCACCCGACAGAACAAAAGCCGCTGACTTAAAGTCGCCGCCAAAGCGCAAGTCAAACAGGCTGTTGGCCCATTTGAGTTGGGAGGCGATGAGCCAGCCTTTGGTGGTGTTTGGGCTCCAAAGCGCTCCCAGCCAAGCGTGAGATGTGGCGGGCCTAAAGCCTACGCGCGCTCCGAAATCAGGTGATGCTCCTAGCATGGAGGTGCTATCTCGAGGGTTAGCCACCATCGCATCAAATCCCCAATCCCCCAGGCGGGCTGACCCCAGAAGTCCCAGATGTGAGATGGGGCTTAGGTTTGAGTCCGTAGAGCTTGAGGCTGGGAAAAAGTTTTCGTGCGAATCGAGGTTTTCCTGGAGGTACAGGCTGTCGAACTGGCCTAAGCGGGCTTTGAGCCAGTCCGAAAATCCGTGCTCCAAAAACACCTGCGTCTTGCTTCCGGCTACGGCCAGCGAGCTGTTGATCGGAATGTCTACGAAGGCGCGCGTCGAGTCGGTCGAGGCGTTGAAGTACAAGGCGGCCTCAGAGAGCGTAAAGCCCGTCACCGTCGTATCCACCCATTGGAATTGGCCGTCGGCGTAGCCGTGTACTGAGATGCCTGCGGGAAGATTCGAGGTCGATTCGGCCGCTGCAAAAGCGCTAACCGAACCCAGCATGAGGACTGAAAGAATCAGGAGTCTCAAGTCATGAACCTCAGCCGGAACATCGTCACCAGGTAGGTGAAGATAAACGCGACCAAGTTGCGCTTGGTCTCGCCAAACATCCGCTTCTTGAACGAAAAGGGGACTTCGCGAATTGAGAGGTCGCGGTGCTTGCGGCAGATCTTGAACAAGATCTCCTCGATGATGTCGAAGTTATTGCACTTGAGCGTGAGCTCCTTGAGCAGATCGGCGCGGTAGAGCTTAAAGCTATTGGAAACGTCTTTAACTTTCAGGCCCAAGACGAACGAGTAAGTGCGGTTGAGGATCCAGCTCATCCAGATCAATGCCTTGTCGTTTTCGGTATACCCGCCTTCGACATATCGCGAGGCGATCACGAGTTGGGCATGCTTGGTTTCTTCCACAAGCTTGGGAATAAACTCGGGTTGGTGGGAGCCATCGGCATCCATGAACAAGATCCATTGGCCTTGGGCTTGGCGAATGGCTGTCCTGACCGCATCACCAAAAAAGTTGCTAGGGCCGCGCCTGACGTAGCGCGCGCCGAGCTCGCGGCAGGCTTGCTCGGTTGCATCCAAGGGCTCGACGGTGTCGACGATCAAGACTTCCCATGGGCCTTCGCCTGCTGCTTCAAGCTTGGCCGTGACTTCCCGGATCCTGGGCAGCAAGAGGCGCAGGTTTTCTTCTTCGAGATACGCGGGCAGGCAAAGCGAGTACTTAGGCGCCGCCATTTTGCATCACCCAATCCAACATTTTTTTAAGTCCTTGCTCACGCGTGATCGTTGGCCGCCATCCCAAGAGCTTTTGAGCCTTGGTCACGTCAGCGATGAAGACCTTTTGGTCGCTCTGGCGCCAGGGGGTCTTTTTGTAGTTGAGCTTGATGCCCAGTTCTTTTTCCAGGAATGCGAAGAGCTCCAGGAGCGAAAGGCTGTTCTCGGGGCCTCCGCCTATATTGAAGGCCTGGCCTTTGACCGTATCGATCTGATCAACGGCCTTGAAGTAAAGCGAGATGAGGTCATCGACGAACAGCACGTCGCGCACCTGCTTGCCCGTGCCTGCGATCGTGAACGGCTCGGTGAGTGTGCCTGCTTTGGTCTGAAGCGCCTGCTGCATGAACCAGCTGATCCAACCTTGGTCAAAAGTACCGAACTGGCGGGACCCGAAGATCGAAGAGTGGCGAAACACCACGGTGTTCAGGCCGTACACGCGCTTGAAATCCAGCATGTACTGATCGGCCGCGCCTTTGGAGCAACCGTAGGGGCCCGAAAAGCAAAGCTGCACGTCCTCATCTACGCCCTTGGGAAGCGCCTTAAGCTCGTAGCGCGTCTCGCGCTCGGTGACCTCAAGCTGCTCCAGATCTCCGTAGACCTTGTTTGTCGAAGAAAACGTCATCGCGGCCTGGGGCGCGTGCTTACGGATGCTTTCCAGGACGTTGATCGTGCCGAGGACGTTGGTCTCAAAGTCCAGGCGAGGGTTTTCGATCGAGGTCGTCATGGCCACTTGGCCCGCGAGATGAAAAACCACATCGGGCTTAAAGCCCTCGACGATGCGCTCGATCGCGCGCGCGTCGCGGATGTCCGTTTCATGGAACGCAAACTTGCCCTGCTCTTTGAGCCAGTCGTAGTTCTTGGGGCTTCCACTGCGAAAGAAATTGTCTACGATCGTCAGATCCCAATGCTTGCGCAGCGCCTCTTGGGCGAGGTTGCTTCCCAAAAAGCCGCAGCCGCCGGTGATCAGGAGGCGCTTTGCCTTCATGCGTGCGCTCCTTTGAGCATCCGGTCCAAGCCTTCTTCTAGCGATACGCGTGGCGTCCAGCCCAGGGCTTTGAGTGGAGCCAGGTTCACCTTGGATTCCATGACCTCATTGGGTCGGTAGGGCATGGCTCCGAACAAAAGCTTGGTTGCGGGCGAGCCGATCTTGGTGCGGATTTTTTCCACGAGCTCACGAACCGATACGTGCGTGCCGGTTCCGACTTCGTAGTCGTAAAAGCCTGGGCTAGTGGAGCGCAAGAACTTCACGACGGTTGTGAACGCACTGACGACGTCATCGATATAAACGAAGTCGCGCTTTTGCTCACCCAGCGTCAGGTCGATCTTAGGCGCTTTGCGCGCAAATTCGCCTGCCACCCACGAAACGAACTTCGTGCTGTCGTCGCCTGGACCGTAAAAGTGCTCCAGCGCGAGATTGGCGCAGATCATGCGCTGCTTATACGTTTGAAGCCAATCCAGGAAATGCTTCTTGGAGAGCGTGTATTCGTTAACGCGCTTATCGAGAATCGTATCGGTATTCACAAAGGCCTTCAGGCCATGCTCCACGCCGATCTGAAGCAGTTGAAGCGGAAGCAAAAGGTTTGCCTCCACGATGCCTAGAGGAGAGCTCTGCGCCCGTCCATACTGGGTCGCGCAATGAACGACTGCGTCCACAGCATGCTCCTTAAAGACGTTGTGCAGATCCACTTTGCCCAAGTCATAAGTTCGAAGCGCGGGCAGTAGGTCTTCGATGCGCTCTAATCGTGATGTGGGCCTTTTGAGCAGAACGACGCGGTGGCCCTCGCTGATCATCGCGCGCAGAACGTGGCTTCCTAAATAGCCCGTCCCGCCCGTCATCAAAATCGTCCAAGGCTGCACCATGGCTCTCAGCTGTATCCAAGAAAAAAAGAACAGTCCAACCGATATTGGCTCGATCCTGTCCCCAAAGGGCGGCTATAAATAGAGGCATGAAGCGAGCTTTGCCCTTTTTGATCGGCCTTGCGATGGTCGCGTCTTACTGGATGTTCATCCGACCTGCGGACCCTGCTCGCCTGGGATTTGCCGAAGATTTTTGCCCCGGCGTCGTGCGCCAAATGATGGCCGAAAATATCACTGAGCACGGTAAGCCCGATTTTTTCACCCGCAGCTTCATGGCTCCTCAAGGAGCGATGGTTCCTTATATGTCCTGGACGATCGAGCGCGATTGGATCGGTGCTCATCTGTACGCCTGGGACAAGGAGTTTCCGTTTTTTTGGGTCTACATCGGCGTGTCGTTCCTGATTTCGTATCTGGGAGTTGGCGCCATTTGTCGCAAAATGGGACTGGGAAGCTGGGCGGCCTGGCTTTTGTCCGGTCTGCTCGTCGTTTTTCATGTGCCTAGGCATTACAAGACCTATCATCACTTTGAGCACATTCCGCTGCATTGGCTTTATCTGAGTGTGTTTTTGGACGCCTGGATTTGGCAGACGGCCGTTCAGAAAAAGAAGTGGGCGTTGCACCTCGAGGCCTGGCGCGCGTTTTGCCTCCTGGGGATGCTCTCTGCGACCGGTTACTACTGGGGCCCGCTGATCTTGGAGTGGCTCATCGTGCGCGGCTTTTTGCTGGCGCGACGCAAGCAGCTCAAGATCGAGGCCAAGCGCGTGCAGATTATCGCGGCAGGCGCTCTGTCAGTCGCTGTGGCCGCCTTGTTTGCGCGCTGGTTCTTGCCTTTGAAGCAAGCAGCCGGCAGTGGCGAGGTTAAGAATGGCCTGGGTTGGTTTGCCACTCCGGGAATGGTGCTTAGGCCGATTTGGCTTTACTGGGTTTTGAAGCCGCTGCAGGCGATTTTTCCGCGCGCCATTAAACCCTCGCCCATTGATCTGCCTGAGACCGTGGTGACCATCGGCTGGCTGTACTGGATTCCGGTGGTTGCTGCAATTCGCCTCGCGTGGAAGCAAAGAGCGAAGTCTCCGCACGGGATGTTGCTTGCGCCTTTTTTGACGTTTGGCGCGTTTTTGATCCTGTACATCTTTCACATCGGAAACGAATTCTTTCAGCTCTGGGTGCCGTTCTTGGGGTTTTTTCGGGTGGCGACTCGCACGGGGCTTTTGATGCCTGTGGTGTTTGGCGCCGTGATCGCGTTGTCCTGGCCGCAGCTTGTGGCGCTGGTTCAAAAGGCCTGGTCCAAAGGCGGTCGCAAGATCCAAGTCGCCCTCGTGCTCTTTGCGGCCCAAAGCGTGGCCGAATTCTTTGTATTGGGCGTTGTTCCGATCAATTCGATGGAGCGCGCGCCCCCGGAGCTCGTGCAATTGCTTGAGCAGGTGCGCCAGATGCCTGGCGATACGGTTTTGGATCTGCCGTTTTGCGTGGCAGGAGGCAACGGTGTGTGCACGGACCAGATGTGCCCGCACTATCCGCATTCGACCATCGGGCATTGCTTAAGGCAGTGGCACGAAAAACGCGTTTACGGCCTGTACCAAGCTCGGATGTCGCCTGCGCATTGCTCGCTTTACGACTCCCAGCCCTACTTAAGCTGGTTTGCGGCGTGGAAGCAAAACCGTTGTCTCACCGGCGGCGAGTGGAAAGACTTTTGCGGGTATCTCGAAGGTCACTCCGAGACCTCAGCGGTTCTTTTTTATCCTGAGATCTGGAAGGCCGCAGCGCAACCCGCGTGTCGAACGGAAATGGAGTCTCACCTGGGTAAGCCTCTGAGCGTTGCGCACTTCAACGTGGCTACTACGCGCTACGGGCCATCCCTTGGGGCCGCATCGGTTGAAGCTTATCGCGCGCGTTGCTTAGCCGGGCGCTCTAAGAGCAAGTAGATCATCGCAAGCAGGATCAGCGGCGAGAGGAGTGTCGAGAGCTTAGTGGGGCCATCGAGCGTGAAGTAGATCTTCGGGATCATCGAGGCTGCAAGCGTGGCGAGCAAAGCGCCATCCCAGCGTCGGGCGGGGGATGCGATCCATAGCACCGCCAAGGGAGCCAGGGCGATGAGTCGGTATTCGTACGAAACGGGCGAGAGCACGATCACAGCGATCTGCAGAGCCGCGGGAATCTCCCAGTCAAGATCGCGCCGTCTTTTCCACATTCGGGTAACCATGGCGACGAAGACTATCAAGCCCAGTAAGCTGGCTACTTTAAGCAGCACGTGACCCGGCGAAAGTCCAAATCCGCTGCCCGCAATGCCGTGAAGCGCCTTGATTCCGCCTAATATCGAATTGCAGAAAACCGTCCCGCCTTGCACGACGTGCTCGCTCTGAAAGGTCTTGAGGTAGCTGTTGAGCCTGCTCCATTGGCCCATATAGGTCCCGCCTCCAAAGAACAGCGGAGCGAGCAGCGTAAAGCCGACCATCGCGGCGACTCCCGCTGCGAGAGCGCGCCATTGGCGGCGATACACGAACG
>JBGAWT010000133.1:0-9954 GCA_044227445.1 Bdellovibrionia bacterium
TTCTAGCTTAGTTTGTTCCCGGAAAACGTGCCCTTGATATCGCATGAGCCTCTGGGGACGGTGATGTGCGCGGTGATATCTCCCACGATGCCATTTTCGAAAGCCTGGCCGTCGTAGTCGTAATCTACCTCCAGGGGTGTGCCGTTCACATTTACGACTCGATGACGGTCTAGCTCGAACTCTGCATTTTTGCTGATGTCACCCGTCGCGGGAGTGTCGGAAATGTCCGCGATGACTCTGGCTATCTGAACGACTGAGATCCTGCTCTCCGATTGGTCGACCCGCACAACGTGCGAGCTCCCGTCGAGCGTGAGATTACTTCCATCTGAGCAGGGACCAGAAACGGAGCTGTAATCCACCCGGTAGGTTCCGCTTATCAAGGGATAACCTTGTGCCGTTCGGGAGCCGGTCCAAGACGAGCTTGATCCGCCGCCACCACCACCGCCACCGCATCCTGAAATTACCAAGGCGAAGACCACCAAAAATCGCTTCATAAATCCCTCCCGCTTCTCTCGGCGCATTTGAGCCAGTTGAAGCCCGCTGTTTAGCACAGCTCAATGCTTATCCCAACGCCAAAGTCGTGATTCTGTCCAAACCTGGCTACATTTCGGATCGTTGATTAGCTCCACCGGTTCGGTATACTTCTGGCTCTTCCTTCCAGGTTGTCCCAAGGCGATCCGCTTCGCCGTGTTTCAGATTGTGAAACTATAGAACTTCGGAGCTGTTATGCGGTCTGCCGTAGCTGCTGTTTTACTCACCATCATTTTGCTTGGTGTCTCGCAATTCTCCTACGCTCAGTCGTGTGATCAGAGCACGGGCGAGCCCAACATCACGATACAGGAAGCAATCACGCAGAAGTTGGCCGGGCTTGATGCTCATCAAAAGCGTCAACGCCGAACACTCCGAGCACTGAGATATATCTGCATTCCAGGCATCTATTGGGATTGGCGAGCTGGTCGCGTCTGCAGAGCTCGTGTGTGCGGCTTTGTCAGAAATGGGCGGCCAGTCAATGGCTACTTCCGCGGGAGAGGATGCGCAGGTCAGCGCATCACCTGCTACGGCAATATAGTTCGCGCCGTTTGTAGGTAGCGCGGAGCGTCGCCTCTGTTCAGGTAGACTGAGAGCTCAACTTCCTCAATACAATACCGGCCAAGTAACGTGGCCGCTTACCGCTCACTCAAAAGGCGCGCCAGCGGGGACCCCAGATCCGCCCCACTGTCACGCTTTTGAATTGTTCGCTCGGGATGGCTCTCGCGGATGAGCGCGCCTTTTCTTTTTTCATCCTTTCCAGCCTGACCCTTCGGGTCAGCCGTTTCTTTTTATCGTTCCCCTCCTGATTGGGAGCGGGGAGTCGGGTTCTACGAACCCCCCGCTCCCAACCAGGAGGGAAGCCGATTGGCCGGGAGGAGGGGCGCAACATCAAAGGAGAAATGAAATGGACTCGACATCCGAAACCGCAAAAAACGAAGAAAGCGCAGAGCACGCTCTGCGCTTCGTCCGGGGCGATCGTGAACTACAGGGGGCGAAAAAGGAGATGGTGGCCATGTCCTCGGTTCGAATTGCCGCCGACTGGATACGAAACGTCATCGACAATTCCCGCGAGCACGTGGCAGCCCTCTACCTGGACGGCGCTCATAAGCTAATCGGCTACGCTGTTGTGGCCACAGGCACGGCAAACACGTGCCTGCTTCATCCGAGGAAGTTTTCCAGCGGGCCATTCTGCTGGGGGCCGTCGCCCTCATCATCGGGCACAACCATCCGTCTGACGGGCTGAATCCAAGCCCCGAAGACGGGAGGCCACCCAGACCTTGAGAGATGCCGGGAACTCCGGGATTCGGCTCCTCGATCACGTGATCGTCGGCTCAACCGGACACCACTCGTTCGCTGAGCACGGCGCCCTCTAACCGTTTACCGGGCGGGCTGCTTAAGGGCGCGCCCTTTAATTCATCAAAGGAAAAACCATGACACAGGAAACCGAAACCAAATCCTTCCCGCTTGGCCAGATGGCAATCACCCCAACGGCGCTCGACACCCTCCACCCGGAGGACGTTGTCTTGGCGTTGATGCGGCACTCAGTCGGAGATTGGGGCGACTGCTGCCCAAACGATGCGGCGGCAAATGATGCGTCCCTCGAGGAAGGCACGCGGCTACTCTCCGTTTACCAGGACCGGAAGGGGAGAAAGTTCTGGGTGATTACGGAGGCTGACCGGTCGGCAACGACCGTTCTCCTGCCTGAAGAATACTGACCTCTTGGAGCTCGCTCGGGAACCAGACCCGGGCGGGCTTCCTTTGACCCTTGAAACCCGATGCACCTGGCGGTGCCCCGGGGTGGCCATAGGCCTTGAGGGAGGAAAGGGAGATTTGGAACGGAAACCAGCATGGAGGAGAAGATGGAGTGGATTCTGACGGAAGGGGGAGGGGCTTTGACCGTGGCGGTCAAAGTCACCGCGCTCTGGGTATTGTGGCAGTGCGGCAGTGGGATTAGAAGGGTGACACAGGTCAGTGACGTTAGTCAGCTCGTCGATTGCCTTGAGAAGTTAAAGGGCATCTCAGACAGAAGTCGAACTGAGGGGACGCTCCGACAGATCAAATCACCAGGACCGAGAGAGGCCTCCGCCGAGTAGGAAGTTAAAACCACACCTGATGCACCTTCGGTGCTAACGCAAACCACCCGGGCGAAGCATAGATGGCCCTGTTCACATCGGGGACACGCGATAGCATTTCGCTAGCAATGGCTGATGACCCTCGTTGGATCACTCGGCCCTCAAAGGCCGATTCGCCGTTAGCTTTGACTTTCACCCTCTGGACTTCAGGCAGTCCTCGACGAATCTCACGAACTTCGGCTCACGACCCGCTTTGGTTTGTTGCCAAACAAAGCGGGGGATGGGGAGTCTGAAGAAAGTCCGGGCGTCCGCCTTCATCGCTTCCAGGGTGATGAGCGATCCCTGGCGGGCGAGCTGCCAGCCGGTCTGGAAGTGGACAATCACCTCGTTTAGAAATCGCTCCTCGGCGATCGTGACAGGAGCGGCCAGCAAGTCGGCCTCCTCGTCGTAGATTCTGCCCAGGCCTGGGCGAGAATAGACCTCGTTCCAGAGCTGGCGGTGCTGCTCGGTCAGCGCCAGCAGGTCGCTTGTTCGGCGCGCGCTGGTAGACTGTCGAATCGAGATGGCTGTGAAGAGGAGCCCCCCGATGATCCCGACGGTTTGGAGGACCGGAAACCAGTTGTCGCGGAACCACAGCAGTTGGGTGCCCACGCCGCGTTAATACCACGCGGCGTGGGCATGGCAACTGGCGACGTTACAAACTGACTGGAATGTCGGTTCTTGCCAGAACCAGGGTTTGGCGGGGCACGCGAATTATCCGCTCGCCAGGCCCGCACCCGGCTCCGCCGATGAGTTTATTTCGTGCTTCGTCCGTGATGTCCGCTCCGATGATCGCAAAGTCGCCCGAATCCATTTCGAGAATATCGGGACAACTGCTTCCGCCAGCGCACGAGGCGCTCGAGTTCTGACGTTGAGGTCCAAGGAGGCGTGTGAACATAGTAGAGGCAGCGTTACTATAGTAACGTCCACTGTCAAACAGATTTTTGAGTATGAATTCGACGTGCCGAAACCTGAAATGCATGAAAAAGTCTGCTCGCAGCTGGCGGTTCTGCTTCGCGATCTTCGGGAGGAACGGAGTCTTTCCATGACAGCACTCGCCGCCCAGGCGGGTCTGTCGCGTGCGATGATCAGCCACGTTGAAAGCGGATTTCGAAACCCCACCGTGGATACACTTCTTCGAATCGCGGCGGGTTTGAAAATCGAGGCGTCGGAGGTTCGCCGCAGGGCGGAAGTGGCAGCCTCCAGGAAAAGCCGCTCCTGAGCGGCTGTAACCGAGGACGCCAAGATCACCTGTTCTCTGTTTGTGCTCCCTAATATCGGGCAGCGAGCTTATGAACATCACCATCAGGCTCTCCCCAGACGGGGGGTGAAAATCAACCGTCCGGTGGACGAATTTCATCCGCGTAGGCCTCGGCGCCCAGGATATCTTCCCCGGCCCGAGTCATGTTAAAATCCGTTTTTGGTTTGGCGCGCAGGGATAAGTCATGCTTGATGATGGCCGTGTTTCGAGCCTGGGGCGATTCCCCGAGGGGGATTGGCGACAGGCGAATTTTCCGCCCCCGTGGACTGGATGGCTAGAGCTTCTCCCGGGCGGTAAGATTGATGTTGGTGGGCGGGTATTTGCCGCAACAGACGTGTTTAAGGCGGCTGCGCGTGACGACAACCACATCCCTCGCGCTATAGCGGACGGCAATGGTAAAGACGTCGTGATTTTTTCCCATGGCCATCGAGTGCGCGCATCATTCACTGCTGACACTTGGAAGGTTCAAGATGCGCGCTTCGACAGTGACGCAATACTTCGCCTGCCGCCATGGTCCGATTGGTTGCAGCTTCACCCTGATGGAAGGGTGTCTGTGTTCGCTGGTTCAGAAGAAGGGCACCATTCGTTTCGTCCGAATCAGGAGTTTAGGGTCGGCCGCCACGACAGCAAATATCATTCACAGCCAACCTCCGTCGTAACTGGAAATGGAAAAGGGGAGATGCTTATCGCCGACCATGTAGGCTCGTCCGTGTTCTATCGAGCCACGTTCACTGCCTCCGGCTGGCACGCTCAGGAAGTTGAAAAAGGCCCGTAACCCGGTTGCCAGCTCGAAGCTCCCAGCACCGACTTTTGGGAATCATAACGTCCTTTATGATTCCCTATCTGGCGAGCCCGTCAGCCCGCTGATACCATCAGCCGCATGGAGGATGAAAAGCGGTTAACGGTCCGAAAGCGCTCACAAGCAGCGTCTGTCGCTTCATTCTTTGGGCAAGCTGTCCCAAAGATCATCGCCGCCGAGGGGTCGGAGGCTGCTCGCCGTTTCCTCGAGTTTTTCACCGCAAACATCCGAAACAAGAATACGCGCGCTGCATACGCCCGTGCCGTCGGCCAGTTTTGCGCATGGTGCGACCAGCGGCGGTTTTCTCTGATCCTCATCGAGCCGATCACGGTCGCCGCCTTCATTGAGGAATTGTCAACAACCCACTCGAAGCCGACCGTGAAGCAACATTTGGCGGCGATTCGGATGCTCTTCGACTGGCTCGTCCTCGGACAAATCATTCCCGTAAATCCCGCGAGTGTCGTACGGGGACCGAAGCACGCCGTGAAACGCGGTAAAACACCCGTCCTCTCTTCAGATGACGCTCGCAAGCTCCTTGACAGCATTGATGTCTCCACCGTGATTGGACTGCGTGACCGGGCGCTCATCGCTGTCATGGTTTACAGTTTTGCTCGGGTAAGCGCAGCGGTCAGGATGCGCGTCCAGGACTACTACCAGAACGGCAAGCGGTCGTGGCTTCGGCTCCATGAGAAGGGCGGTAAATTCCACGAAGTTCCAGCCCATCATAATGCAGAAGCCTATCTTGATGCCTACCTGCGTGCCTCCGGGATCGACGCGGTGAAAGGCTCCCCTCTTTTCCGCTCTGCCCGCGGGAGAACCGCGACGCTCACAAAGAATGGCATGAGCCGCACCGATGCGCTCAAAATGATAAAACGTCGGGCGCGGAGGGCTGGCCTTCCCGCTACGACTTGCTGCCACACCTTTCGTGGGACCGGCATTACTGCGTTCCTTGAGAACGGAGGCACGATAGAGAACGCACAGGCCATTGCCGGTCATGAGTCTCCGAGGACGACGAAACTTTATGATCGGACGAAAGATGAGATTACGCTGGACGAGATTGAACGGATTCGAATCTAAAGCTTTCATCTCGGAGGTCGGTTCGCTATACCAAAGCGGTTGCAGCGCATGGATTTTTCGATTTCCACGAAACGGAATCTCATATGGAATTGCCAGCCAATTTGGTCGCACAGGTTCGTCAGGGCCAAGTCGTCCTCTTGCTAGGCGCCGGGGCCTCCTTCGGTGCCCGTGACGATAAGGGGAATACTCCTCCCAGTGGTGCTGGCCTTGCCACACTCCTTGCTGACCGTTACTTGGGTGGCGAATTCCGGACCGCAGACCTGAGTACGGTCTCGGAATATGCTGTTAGTGAACACGGGCTGCTCCCTGTACAGAAATTCATTTCTGACATCTTCCACCCCTTCCATCCCACCGACGCTCATAAGCTCCTCCCAAAATTCTTGTGGGGTGGGCTGGCGACGACAAATTACGATCTGCTCGTTGAAAAAGCGTATGCAGAAAATGCAAAGCCCCTTCAAACGCCCGTCGCATTTGTCGAAAATGGCGATCAAATCATCGAATCACTCCGCGATCAGAAGTCGGTAAAATTTCTGAAGTTGCACGGATGTATCACCAGAATATCGAACGAGAAATGCCCTCTGATTCTCACAAAAGATCAATACATTACGTATCGCAAAGGTCGCGACCGCTTATTCAAACAGCTAAATGAATGGGCATACGAGCACACTATCGTATTCGTTGGCCACAGCGTTCAGGATGCGGATATTCGAGAAGTCATTTTTGAACTCGACAGCGAAGTAACATCTCGCCCCAGATACTTTCTCATTGCGCCGAACAAATCCGAGATTGAAAAACGATTCTGG
Organism: Bdellovibrionia bacterium; assembly: GCA_044227445.1. Classification (GTDB taxonomy): domain Bacteria; phylum Bdellovibrionota; class UBA1018; order UBA1018; family UBA1018; genus JBGAWT01. The sequence continues at coordinate 6,583 of JBGAWT010000133.1, forward strand.
GAAACAAAGAAAGTAACAATTCTGGATGGGACTTTTCACGATTTCCTTACTGCACTTGATGCTACAATCGGGTCTGAGTTTCGAGGGCTCACCGTTGTCCAACCCGAGTCTCATGATATTTCCCGCCATTTTCGTGTTGCAGGAGCAGTCCTTTCAAAGAATTGCACGGAATTCCTAACGAACGATGCGGTGTATGTGAAAACATGCACCGCGACTACTAGGATTGATCCACTTGATTTTTACCGAGGTTATAACGGTGAATGGGCTGCAATTGAGCAACAACTAGACGTTCCGCGCGCCTTTGTTGACGACATTCTTGAAGATACCTTCCTAGTCGAGGATCTCCAGAAAAAGAAACCCCTCGAAGTCCTCCTGATAAAGGGATACGCAGGAAGCGGCAAGACAACATCACTCAAACGACTCGCATGGCAGGCGGCGAAGGACTACGACTGCCTATGTATTTACCTCAACGATGCTTCGCGCCCGAACATTGGTGCCATCCAGGAAATAATTGAGACATGCCGAGAGCGCGTGTTTTTGTTTATCGATAATGCTCCCGAACGGGCTCCAGATATTCGCAAGCTAGTCAATGATATAGGCGAAGGCGGTCAACTGCTGACTATCGTGCTTGCGGCCAGGCATAATGAGTGGAACTTGGTTGCGGGCGATGTTCAGAGCGCAGTAACCGAAGAGTATGAAGTGCCTGCACTCCGACAAGAAGAGGTCGGAGTGCTTTTGGCACTTTTAGAGAAGCATAATGCACTTGGGCGCCTCAAGGAGAAGACTAAGGAAGAAAGGCTGGAGGCGTTCGTTTCGCTCGCCGGAAGGCAATTGCTCGTAGCATTACACGAAGCAACTCTTGGAAGACCTTTTGAGGAGATTCTCGAAGATGAATTTAATCATCTCGTTCCGGCTGAGGCCCAAAGAATGTACCTCACCGTTTGCATCCTAAATCGACTCGACGTTCCGGTGCGCGCTGGCATCATTTCTCGGATTCACGGCATACCGTTCAGCCAATTTAAGGAGCGACTGTTCAAACCGTTGGAGCACGTTGTCTATGATGCCTTCGACCAACGTGTGAGAGATAATGTTTACAGGGCTCGCCATCCGATCATTGCAGAAATTGTTTTCGAACGCCTCCTCCGAGACGAGACCGAACGGTTTGAAGAATACTACCGTTGTCTTAAGGCTCTAAACGTTGATTACTCGACAGACGATAAGGCGTTTAGGCAACTGATGCGGGGCCGCGTCTTGTTGAAACTATTCTCGAATGTCGACTACTGCTACACGCTTTTTGATGAAGCTTTTAAAATGGTGGGGGAAGAACCTCATCTTCTGCAACAAAGAGCGCTTTATGAGATGCATCGGCCCAACGGAGATCTCAATCTCTCCTCAAAACATTTCAAGAGCCATTGAGCTTCAACCCTACAATAAATCGTTCCCGGAAACATACGAAGTCCAAGCTCTCATATCAGAAAGCAGATTATGCTGGATCTGGAACGGGGACAGATTGTGAAGGAAGCCGCTTCGTTGTGAAACTGATGGAGGGACGATCAGGTGGGGCACAGTCACCACACGCTGGCGAAAGTTAACATCAAGCGAATTGAGGCTGAACTACAGAATGGCAACACAGACTTCACCGGCGCAACTTTGCAAAACTTGGTGCGAGCTGCGGAATCAGTCATTACTGAGGGACTTCAGTCGAAGCCCGGGGATCCTTATCTCCTTCACGAGCAAGCCAATTTGGCGAAGTTGATGAGTGACACCCCGAAAGCAGTGGCAGCACTCGAAAAGGCGGTAAGTCAGAACACAAAGTTTTCCTTTTTGGCCGTGCAATTGGCCGACTGCTACCTTGGAGCGGGCGAAGTGGATAAAGCTAGAGCGGTTTTTGAGCAGGCACTCAATATCAATCGCAACGACCGCCACTTGAATTACCGTTTTGCTTTATTTTTGGATGGGCATGGCGGGTCCATCGCGGATATAGCCTATTTTCTGAAGCGTTCTTTTTCTCCTGGGGATCGCAATTACGATGCGCAAATACGTTATGGTAGAGCGCTCTTTTTGAAGGGTGATTACGAAGAGGCGCGTAAAGAATTTGCATCCCTCAGAAATAATAAAAATGCACCTTATGTGTTCGGCCAGAAGTTATATGATGCGGGGGTTGCGTTTACAGGCTCAGTGACCGCTCTGAGACACAGCCATGTTTTTGTGACTGAAACCAAATCCCAGCAATCGATTTTTGTTCCCCGCGACAACGTCAAGGCCGAGCACTGGCGTCAGCTTACCGAAGGCTCAAAGGTTAAACTTAGAATTGCATTCAACGCCCGGGGTCCCATTGGTTTCGATTGCGAGCCTGTGTGAAGGTGGGATTGATAAAATAGGTTATCGCACTCAAAGAGGGGGCGAAAGTCCAAGAATGCCGCGATCAAATCGTGATCGTAATATTGGTAGGAACTCCCAGACTTACGGCGACCGGCGTGTAAATGTCGATGTTCTGCCCGGGAAGTAAGAACGAAATGATTAGCGAATAGCGCGTCTGTTTGTTGAACTTGTTCAGGTGATGCCGCTCACGCCACCAACCAACAGCTGGATGGACTGCGATCATGTTGCTAAGCGCTAGCTGCGCAGCGGTGCCAGTCCATATGTCGGAATGAATAGAGCCAACATTTCGCGCCTCACCGATTGTCCAATGATCGTTCGCTCCCTCCGTGCCTGGATGCTCGTCGTCCTCGCGTGCTTTGCTGTTTATGCGTTGAATAAACTCTGTCTGGCTCTCTCCAGGTCCATTAACTTCGAAGCGAAGGCCGTGAGAAGGATAACGATAGCGATCTTTCCAACCAATTTCGCCGGGGCTTGGTTCTACGAAATACGACAAAGTTACGCGCATTCTTATCGTCATCTCGCCTAGTCCGCTCAAAATCCCCACCGGCCATGGGAGTCGATAAACGTGCATGTCCTTGGAAATGTATCGACTTTGAGTTCCGTGCTTACAAAAAGGCTGAATCGTTGTCTCCGAAATGAGCGAAAGTGAATTGGAGGCACAGGTCATGGCTCGCTCAAGGTCTGGAACTCCATATCCACATACCTTGGTAAGCCTGTAGTATGCTCCTTTTGATTCATCAGAAAGGAACATCTCCTTTTGCATTGGCGTCCACTCCGCGGAATGAACTATGAGAGCTCTGATCGTTTCAGGCCACGCATTTGGATACGCGGCTTGAATTCTCGCGGCCATCCACGCTGCCTGAGCGCAGGCAACACTCGTTGCGTCAAATGGCGAAAATTGCGAAATTTGCGGGTCTCGAAAAGTCGAAAGCAGTTTCAGATCATCACTGTCGAACACGTTATTGCTCGGCCCGATTGCGACATTTCCAC
>JBGAWT010000134.1:0-10073 GCA_044227445.1 Bdellovibrionia bacterium
GGAGGATGACACCTGGTATCACTTCAGGCTCGATGACTTTTCCGTAAGGCATTACCGCGTCCGCATCGGCGGGCTCATGCCAGCCACCAAATACGAGTACCGAGTGGTTTACCGAAACGAGAAGCTCGCTAACCGCGTGGTCGTGCAGACCCCGCCTGCTCCAGGCGCACAAGATACGTTCACGTTTGCGGCGATCGCGGATCTTCGTTCGTATGACGGCCCTTCGCAACAAGATGCGGTCAAGGTTCAGCTGCGAGACGCCATCGTCAAAGGGGCGCAGTTTGTCGTTTTAGCGGGCGACGTCTCAAACGAATCGGGAACCTCTTCGGAGTACTATCAACACTACCTCAAGGTTTACGATGATCTCCAAAGGATGATTCCGTTTTACCCCGTGCAAGGAAATCACGATCTCTATCCGGCCAAGTTCTTGGGGTACGAGAGCAGCAACGGGTATTACTTTTTTCACATGCTTCCCGTGCCTCATAATCCGATCGCCGAGGCCGTCGAGCATTGGGATCCGATTCAGAAAAAGAATGTCACGGGCTATTCCTCTTTTTACTCCTTTGATTGGGGCAGCGCTCACTTCCTAGCCTTGGATCACACGTCAGTAGATCCGATGACAGGCTTTGAGCTCTTCGGAAAAGGCACTGTTCAGTACAACTGGATTGATGCGGATCTTAAGAAGGCCGAAAGCTCGCGCTGGAAGATCGCTTACTTTCATAACCCACCGGATTTAACTCCCGAAAGACCGGGCGCCGAGATGATGCAACTGCTTGCGGATCGTGGAGTGGATCTCGTGATCGCAGGGCATTTTGAGAGCCCCAACATCCATTTGGATGGGCCCGTGCCGTGGATCGTGCTTCCGGCCGGTGGATCACGAGCCAAGTACTTCAAAGGGCAACCGGGCGAGTGCGTCTTGGATCACGAAAAACGCTACGGTTTAGCTACGTTTGATGTGAGCCCCACGAAGATCTCGGCCAAGATGACCAGCTCTTTGGGTAAATGGATTGGCAACGTGGAGATCGAAAAACGACCGGGCGAAACGAGAGCGCAGCCCGCGACAGGAGCGCTGGATCTCGAAGGATGCGAGCCTCGCTAGCGCTGCGAGACAGGTGCGCTCTCAAGAGCCGCTTCGCACGGTTTCATGGCTAGCGCGCCGATGACGCGCTCAGAGACTTCGGCTGCGCCTTGGACGTTGGCGTCGCCTTGATAGATCAGGTCAGCAAGGCCTGCCGTAGGTTCGATGAACTGATCGTGCATCGGGCGAACCATTCGCAGATACCAATCGATGACGGTCTCCGCGCTTTGGCCGCGCTCGCGCGTGTCGCGCTTGATGCGGCGAATGAGTCTCAGATCCGCGGGATACTGGACGAAGACCTTGAGGTCCATGAATGCACGGATCTCGGCATGATGAAGAGCGTGAATTCCTTCGAACACGACGACCTGAGAGGGTCCGATCTTGGTCGTCTCAGGTTTTCTGAGGCTTGTGATCCAATCGTACTCGGGTAAGTCGATCGATCCGCCGGATTGGAGCTGCTTGAGATGCTTTTCGATCAACGGAAAATCAATTGCTGAGGGATGATCGTAGTTAGGTCCGCCATTTACCCAATGCTCTTTGGGTTGGCTCAGGGGCATGTAATAGCTGTCTTGGGATACGAGAGCTACTTGCTGAACTCCGCCTTCCTTCAGGAGCCTCACGAGTTCTTTAGCGAGGGTCGTCTTACCCGAGGCCGTTCCACCGGAGACTCCGATGATGATCGGTTTGTCGGCCCACGCGGACAAAGGCAGAAGCAAGCTCAAGATGAGCAAGAGTTTAATCTTCATTTTTCTTTTCCTTGCTGAGCCAGTCGGTATGGTTTTTGACGCAATAAGTCAAGTTTGTGTTTCTAAAGACTCTGGGGTGCTGCCGACGGGCACTGTTTTTATGGACTCCAAGCTCCGTTCCTGTAAAACCCGCCCGTGGCTACGCTGCTCGATACCCTCTGCCCCCATCCGGTGCTCCTGGCGCCGATGGTGGGTCTTTCGCACTTCGCTGTGAGGCAGGCTCTATCGGAGTTCTTGCCCCCGGGCGCACGCACGCTTTGGCCCACGGAGATGCTCTCGAGCCGAAGAGTTCCTTCGCAGCGCGAGAACCAATCGCCTGAGACAACATTTAAGGACAAGGCAAACGGCCTTTGCCCTCAACTCCTAGGCAACGACGAGGGTTTTATTCGCGACTCGGTCGCCAAACTCGAGAGCTGGGGAGCTACCGCCATCGACATTAATATGGGCTGCCCGGTGGACCGCGCACTGAAGCATAATTACGGCGTCGCGCTTATGGGCGATGCCTCGTACGCAGCGGAGGTTACAGGCATGGCCGTGCGCTCGGCGCGCGTGCCGGTGTCCGTCAAGCTCAGGGCCGGGTTTAAGCAAAACAAACGCGAGGATCTCATCGCTTTCGCAAAAGGAATTGAGCAGGCCGGAGCGAGCTGGATCACGCTGCATCCCCGGACTGCCGAGCAAAGCATGGGGCGCGGCCGACTGGTCGATCGTTCGCGAATTCAAGCAAGCGCTTCAGTTCCGGTGATCCGGAAATGGGGACGCCCAATGCACAGATGACCTGCGTGCGTTTTTCGACATCTCGGGCTGCACGACCGCATCATGATCGGGCGCGCGCCCCACAGCTAAGCCTTGGCTGCTTTCGGTAGCGCGCTTCGGCTCTGACGGGCGCATCGAGTTTGGCCAAGACCCCTCCGAAGATGAGCAGCGCCAGCATTACATTCGCTTTATTGAGCGAGTGATCGATCTCATGCAGGAGCACTACACGCTCACGGACGCGCTGAGGCGACTTCGGTTCTTGGTCTTTCATAGCCCATGTGTGGCCGGCTGAAATTTTTGAACATCCGTTTTACATGCGACTTAAGCACGCGCCGACCTAGAGGACGCACGAAGGTTCTTAGGGAGGATCTTGCCTCCTCAGCGCTTTCAAAGCGCACGATGCTCAGGTCATAGGCGCTATTCGATAATCCCCAGCAGGTGGGCCGCGCGGTAGGTGCCCGTGAGCAGGTGGCCATCGCGGATCTCCCGGCGGTGCGCGAGCAGGTCCTTGAGGCTCACCCACTTGAGCTTAGAGCTCTGCGCGGTCTTAGCATCGACCTCAACGAGATACGGAAAAACAATCTCAGGAGAGACGCCCGCTGACGTGTAGTACTCGCCGCCGAGAGGCATCATCTGGAGCGTGCGAATTCGGTACTGGCCGTGAATTTTATTTTTTAGGTAGGCCTCGGCTTCATCTAGGTTTTGCACGCCTTTTTGAAGGCGCCATGCCGTGTTGGTAAGAATCGAAGCGCTGCCTTCATGGACTTGCGAGGCGGGCAGCTGCTGGGTCTCAAGGCCTACGAAGACTTCGCCATTTCGCCGATAGATGAGCATGGCTGAGAGCGTGTTTCGGCTCCAGCGCTTGGGAAGGGCGTATTCCAGCTCGACGCTTTTCAGAGTATTTCCGGCGGCATCACGATCCGAAAAGCTCCCGCGCCTGAGCTCCAGGTACCCGGAGGGCCGCTCCACGGGCTCGAAAGGACGGGTCCGAGCGGGGGTGAGCGCTGCGGTTGCCGACATCTCGACCGAAGGCAGTGGTCCGTCTTGGCTTGCGAGCTTCATTTCGGCTCCCACCCAGGGGCCCACGGATTTTTTCTGCGACAGAAGCAGATGATAAATATTGAGCTCCAGGCGCGAGTCAAACATTCCGCCCACTTGGTAGGAGCGAAGCGTTTGCTGCGCATTCACCGCTTGAACGAAGCCGGATTCCGAAAACCCCGTGTGCTCGGCTTCGATCGGGGATTGCGCCGATTGAGGCTTGATGTTCACAAGCTGTCCATGGACGCGCTCGTTGATTCCGCCGGGCGAAGGATAATAGACCAGCTCATCGCTAATTGAGAGGATGTCGCTCTCAGGGATCTTGCCCTGTTTGGACAGCACACGTTTTACGTTGTGCATTCGGTTGGCTAGCGGGTCGTAAAACGACATGATCGGCTCTGCGATGAATCCCGCCGTCCTGCTTTGGTTGATCGGAGCGTCCAAGCCGGCGGCGTTGAGAATCGGACGAGGATACTGCTGTCGATTAAGGACGTAGATCGATCCGTCGCGTTCAAAACCAGGGGTAGGCATCAGCGCCTCTTGAGGGCGGCTCACCATGTCGTATACCGTTCCGGTGTTGCGATTTTTGTATGAAGTGAGCCTCAAAATTTAGGTTCGCTCACTGTGTAGTGCGAATCCTCGACGAGCCGGATGGCACGCCCCGTAGTTCGACCTTTTGGCCCACGATCAAGTAGTTGGTCGCGGCAGGAAACGGAAGAGCAGATCCTTTTGAGTCATGAAGCTCAAGGTTCCTCGGTAGCGATTTTCGATGATCCATGGATTGTACAAGGGCTTTGACACGAGCACTGGGGCCGCGCTCATCAAGCGCGCTCAAACTGCGCTTGGGTCATGTAGGTGTATTCTTCTAAGAGCTCCGAGCCCCAGTGCGGATCGTCGCGGCGATAATCTTTTCGCAAGATGAACTCCACGGCCGAGCGGTGATCGAGCTCAAATCGAGCCGAGCCCCAATCCGTGGCAGGAAGTTCCTTGTAAGGAACTCCTCCTTGGCGGTGGATGCTGCTTTTAAAGTCTCTGGCAAAGCGCTTGAACAGAGCTGCGAGCGAAAGACCTGCAACAGGTCCTTCTTGAGCGCCGCTCGTCGGCAACGTAAGCACGGCGGTCTGCGGTCCGTTGGGTGCCACGAAATCTCGGATCACCAAAATGCCGTTGTTCTTGAGCTGCGCGGCTTGGTGATCCAGGCCCTGGTAGAGTCTGGCTAGGCTAAAATCATTGAAGCTCGTCACGTGATGCAGCACGGACGAATCCAAGATCCCATCGAGCGAGGCGTCCGGAAAAATCTTGTCAGCGATATCGCCCAGCGTGAACGAGAGGTTGGTGTTCTTGTAATGCTCGCGTCCGTACTGAACGCTCTTGGGGTTGACGTCCACGCCCACGACTTTGAGCGAAGGATAGAGAGCCGCGAGATCGGCGCTTGCTTGGCCCGAGCCTGAGCCCATATCAGCCACCACGCCTTCGGTCGGAAACATCGCCGTGGTGAGGGCCACTTTTTGGCGCATCGTTTTGTCCATGCCGGCGTAGTACTTGGCGTAAGCCTCGGCATCGCCGCGGTCTTGTTTGGTATAAGCGCCTTCGGTTGTCGCCGAGGCGTTACCCAGTGGGATGATGCAAAGAGGATCGGTGGTAGCCGCGTGCGCTGACCCGCTCAAAACGAGGGCGAGAATAATAAAGGCGGCCCGCAGCTGGATCATCGCTTGGGTTCATATGGTACCTGACATTATTTGTAAACTATTGATTTCATGGAGAAGTGGCTGATTTTAGGGCTATTCTTGGCCTCATATGAGCCCTTGGATCATTCTTTCGGTTTTTGCGCTCTCAGCCTACGCAGGGCCTGAGAAGGTTCCCTCCGGTTGGGATTACTTGGACGAAAAAGAAGGTGTGACGATCTATCGCAAGCAGATCGAAGGAAGCCCCCTGGTGGCCTTTGGCGGCGATGGGATGGTGGATGCCCCGCTTATAAAAGTAGCTTCGGTAATCTACGATTCGACGCGAGCCACGGAATGGGTCTCAGACATGAAAGCCTCTCGCGTGGTGCGGTGGACCGGGCCGCTGACTTACGTCGAGTACGATCACATCGGCACGCCCATCATCATGAAGGACCGGGACTTCGTCTCTGATGTGAAGATTCAGGTTAAGGACGGGGGGCGGTGGACCCAGTTTGTCTATTCGGCGACGACCGATGAGAGCGTGCCGGATGACGGTAGACGGGTTCGCGGCGAGCTCACGGGTTCTTTGTTCGAGCTCTCCTCGCGCGAAGAAGGCCACAAGACCTGGATTCATGCCGAGGTTCACTGCGATCCCAAAGGCGCTGTGCCCAAGTGGATCGTCAATTTGTTCCAGCGCGACTGGCCTCTGGATACGTTCATGGCCTTGCGCAAACAGCTCAAGAAAAAGGACATCCAAGACCATCCCAAGATGGTCGAGGTCTTGGCGCATAAGTCTTAGAGTCCCTCTGGACTCCCTGAGGCCCGGCGCGTAGGCTCATTTCAAATGAACTCAGATCTTAGGTACCAAAGCGGATTCGGAAACCAGTTCGAAACAGAGGCCGTGAGCGGAACGCTTCCTCAAGGACAGAACTCGCCCCAGCGCGTAGCGCACGGGTTGTACGCTGAGCAGCTCAGCGGTTCGGCGTTCACTGCGCCACGGGCTGAGAACACGCGCAGCTGGCTCTATCGCATCAGACCCTCGGTGCTTCACGGTGCGTTTGAGCTCATCAAGCAGGATCGGGTCGTAGGTTCGGCGGGTAACGCACCTCCTTCGCCCACGCAGATGCGCTGGGACGCGCCTGCGATCCCTGCGCAGTCCACGGATTTTTTGGATGGGCTCAAAACCTGGGCTGTGAGCGGGGATTTGCGCGCGCAGTTTGGATCCGCGGTGCACTTGTATGCGTGCAATGCATCGATGAAGGATCGTTTTTTTTCTAACTCCGACGGCGAGTTTCTTTTGGTGCCGCAAGAAGGGGTGCTCGTGTTGCGCACCGAGCTTGGGGCGCTGGAGTGCGCGCCGGGCGAGATCGCAGTCATCCCGCGCGGGATGAAATTTCAGGTCACGCTCGCAGGCAAGCAAGCGCGTGGATACGTTTGCGAGAATTTCGGCCAGCCGTTTAAGCTTCCGCACCTGGGCCCGATTGGCGCCAATGGCCTAGCTAATCCAAGAGATTTCTTATCGCCTGTGGCAGCGTATGAGGAAAAATCAGGTCGCTCTGAGCTGGTGACAAAATACCAAGGCGCTCTGTGGCGCGCGGAGATGGATCATTCGCCCCTGGATGTGGTGGCGTGGCATGGAAATTACGCTCCTTACAAGTATGACCTGGCACGTTTTCAGGTCGTTAACACCGTGAGCTTTGATCACTCGGATCCCTCGATCTTTACTGTGCTGACCTCGGCTTCTGAACGGCCGGGAACCGCCAATGTCGATTTCGTGATTTTCCCTCCTCGCTGGGCCGTGGCTGAGCACACGTTCCGTCCGCCGTATTTTCATCGCAACGTGATGAGTGAGTACATGGGTCTGGTTCGAGGCGTTTATGACGCCAAGGAAAAGGGTTTTGTGCCGGGCGGAGGCAGCTTGCATAACTGCATGTCAGCTCACGGGCCTGAAGCTGGAGTCTTTGAAAAGGCTTCCGGTGCTGATCTTAAGCCTCAGTACATGGACAGCACTTTGGCGTTCATGTTCGAGAGCCGTTATCCTTTTGCAGTGACTCCGCTTGCAGCGGGCAGCGATCTGCTTCAGCGCGATTATCTGGAGTGTTGGAACGGGCTCAAACCCCATTTCAAGAAAAGCTGATGCTAGTAGCTGCGCTGCTTTTATTTATCTCTCCTGTGCGGGGTGAGGAATTGCTTCGGGTCGAGATTTCGGCCGCACGGACTGACCAAGGAAAGGTGCTTTGCGCGCTTTTCGGTTCTTACGATGGATTTCCTGGCGATGTGAGCAAAGCCATTACAGGCGCTTCAGGGAGTCTTTCGTCCGGTCGCACTGTTTGCGAGTTCCGAGACCTCAAGCCCGGCGAATATGCCGTGAGTGTCGTCCATGACGAGGACTCAGACGGAAAGCTCAAGACGGGGTGGTTTGGAATTCCCAAAGAGGGCGTAGGCGCCTCAAACGACGCCAAAGGAAGTTTTGGTCCGCCTAAGTTCAATGCCGCTCGCTTTGAGTACAAAGGCGGAGCGCTGACGCTTCAGATTCATTTGGTTTACCTCTGAGCTGGCTTCTTCTATTCTTCAGAGATGCTCGACCTGCTCGCAGCTCCCAAAACAGATAAGGAATGGGCACGCCTCGCGCGTTGGGTCTTGGGGCTCAGTGCTGCTCTTCATTTCTTAGCTGCGGTCTTTAGCGTCGGGCATCATTCGGCAGACGAGTACTTTCAGATCCTGGAGTTCATGAGCTTTAAGCTGGGCGCGACACCGGCGGCAGATCTCGCAGTTGAATACGGCGAGCGCATGAGACCGTGGCTGTTGCCGGCGTTCGGAACTGCGCTTGTAAAGGGGCTGGGTGCGGTGGGCATTTCCAATCCCTTTCATTGGGCCATGGCCTTGCGTCTGATCAGCGGGCTCATTGGTTGGCTCTCACTGGTGGCGTTGGTGCGGGTGCTGCCCCTGTGGCTGGCTAAGCCTTGGCACCGTTGGTGGGCTTTGATCTTTGTCGGCACTCTTTGGTACCTGCCGGCGCTTCATGTGAGGCCTTCTTCGGAGAGTGGCGGCGGCTCCTTTGCGTTGATCGCGCTCGTGGCGCTGACCCTTGGACATCGCGCGCTTCAGAAGCACGAGGATGGGCTCAAGGTCTTTGCATGGGGAGCCGCGGTGGGAGCGGCCTTTGGAGCGGCCTTCGAATTTCGGTTTCAGATGGGGTTGGTCGAGGCGGGTGCGCTTTGCTGGCTCATCTGGCAGATCGCTCAGGAAAAGCGACGTCAGGGATGGTGGGCGCTTGGAGTGGGGTACCTGCTCGCGCGTTTTTTTGTTTTTGGTTTGGGTCGCTCCATCGACTGGTGGGGGTATGGCGAATGGGTGATGAGCCCTTGGAATTACTTTCGCTACAACTTGGTCAGGGGCGAAGTGAACCGATACCTGCCCTCGCCGTGGTGGGATGTATTCAGGATGTCGCTTACGGAGGCGTGGCCTCCGCTGGGGCTCATCGTAGTCGTGAGCTGGTGCGTGGCATGGGTGCGCAACCCCAAGCATCTGCTGACGTGGGCGTACTTGCCGTTTTTCGCCGTCCATTGCTTGATCACTCATAAGGAGCTGAGATTTTTCTTTCCGATCGCATCCGCCGGATCTGTTTTGCTGATGCTGGCTCTTCAGGGCTGGGCTCCACGGATAAAAATTCCTCGCCCTGCTTTTGTCGGAAGGCTTGCTGTGGCCCTGCTTATCTTGCTGGGCGTGGACAATGCTTTGGGTCTGGTGGCGGGCTCGACGCAGCCGATGGCGCGCGCGGTTGGATTTTATCAGGACGTGTGGAATCAGGTCGGGTCCGAAGGCGCGCTTTGGACCGACGGCTGGGATCCCTATTTGGTTCTGGGATCGCACACCTATTTTTATCGCCCCAAGAATCTTCGAGTGGAGATGGATCCCATGGGAGCGCGATTTTCGGAGTTTTTGCGCCGCCCCCAACGCCCTGTGGCGTGGGTTGCGCAAACAGGATTGGATCTCGACGCAAGATGGAAAAAAGCCGACGCGTCGTGCGAACGCGTCGCGCAAACAATCCCTGCTCAGGCGCTACGGCTGCGCTCAGGCGAGGTTTTGAAGCATGCGACTATCTGGAGTTTGTTTCGCTGCGTTAGTCCTCGTCCGTAGGTTTTTTAAATAACAGTTATATAAAAATTTTCTGCACCCCTTGTCATGAATTTTTACGCACGGTAACCACGCCGATCAAAGGGGGGACCTATGGAAAGGTTCAATTTCAGGGGATGGTTGGTCATGGTCACGGTGGTTTCGGCTTCGATCGCTTCTTCGGCCCACGCTTCAAAGGAGGAAGAAGGCGACTCAGATAAGCCCAATGTGGTTTACGACGACGGGCAACTCACAGGAACGATGGAGGCAATCGAAGAGCAAGATAGGCAGGACGAGGAGCGGCGGAATGGATCGGACGATTACGGCTCCGATCCATACTACGATGATTATCGGTCTCGATACGATTACGACGGTTCTGGGCGCGAGCGAACCAAGCCCACGTATGAGCAGATCGATAAGGCCAGGATCATCATCAGCGAGATCGTGAGGCTGGGGTCCAAGGCCTGGAACTTCATTCACGAGAATCGCCCTAAGGTCAGCCTCAAGAACGACATGGCGAGCGCGGTTCCCAAGGGTGTCGAACACTGGGACTCGCTGGAGCAATGGAAGACTCCTAAGACGAAGCTCTTTAAGCTGACGTTTAAGAACGGTTTTGGAATGAAGATCGTCGACCTCTCGTATCGAGTGGTGTTTAGCTGGGGCGGGAACTTGGATGGC
>JBGAWT010000135.1:0-9654 GCA_044227445.1 Bdellovibrionia bacterium
CGACCACGGGCGATACGCTTTGCGATGAGCATTATCCAGTGCTTCTAGAGAAGATGGAATTTCCGGATCCGGTCATTTCCATCGCCATCGAGCCTAAGACCAAAGCCGACCAAGACAAGCTAGGCCAAGCCCTCACTCGACTTGCGATGGAGGATCCTTCTTTTAGAGTTCACTCCAACGAAGAAACGGGTCAGACGCTCATCAGTGGAATGGGCGAGCTGCATCTCGAGATCATTGTGGACCGCATGAAGCGCGAGTTTAAGGTCGAAGCCAACGTCGGTCAGCCTCAAGTCTCGTATAAAGAAACGATTGGTCGCGCCGCGACGGGCGACGGCAAATTCATCCGGCAGCTGGGCGGCAAGAACCAGTACGGCCATTGTACGATCAAGCTCGAGCCTCTTCCGCGAGGTGAGGGATTTAGGTTCGTGAATCAGATTGCGCCGGGCCTGATTCCCAAGGAATTTATCCCCGCGATCGAAAAGGGCGTCCAAGAGTCGATGCTAGGCGGCATTATCACAGGCTATCCGGCGACCGACATTCGAGCCACCCTCGTGGGCGGATCGTCCCATGACACGGATTCCAATGAGACGGCATTTAAGATCGCGGCCTCTATGGCTTTCAAAGAAGCCACGATGGCGGGTGACCCACAGATCTTGGAGCCGATGATGTCGTGTGAGGTCGTATGTCCCGAAGATTATATGGGCGGCGTCATCGGCGACCTCAATTCGCGCAGAGGCAAGATCATCAATATGTCGATGCGTCACGCGCATCAGGTCATCAAAGCCGAAGTTCCGCTTTCTACTATGTTTGGATACTCCACGGCGTTACGCTCCCAGTCTCAGGGTCGCGCGACGTTTAGCATGGAGTTTAGCCACTATGAGCCGGTTCCACCTAATATCGCCGACGAAATCAAAATCAGAGCAGGGGTTCTAATACGATGAGCGCAGCGCCAAAGAAGGTCGGGAATCTCACGGTTTTCCACTCCAAGGGCTCCGCTTACGAAATCGGTTTTCAGCACGGACAGGCTTTCGGCCCGCAAATTCGACAGGGCCTTATTCCCTATATCGCGCAGTTCTTGAATCGCACGATGGCGCGTTCCGATGCACCGATTCTAGAAAAGCCCGTCTTGGCGTATCTGAAGTTTCGCTACGTCAACAAGATGCTTCGTAACATTCCGGCGCGGCACCGGGACCTTCTGAGGGGCCTCACCGAAGGGGCGGGGCTAGATCCTGCTGTTGTAAACGAAGCCGTTGTTTTTCCGGATCTCTTCCTGGGTTTCATCGCAATGGTCGAAAAACTTCAGTTCAAAAAGCCAGTGGCCCGTGTAGCACTCGGATGCTCATCGGCGATCGCCACTAAGAGTGCCACCCAAGACGGTAAACTTTATCACGCGCGTAACTTCGATTACCCCGCCGTTGGTCACTGGGATCAAAACCGAGTGATCGGTTTTTGCGAACCGGACGACGGGATGCCCTTCATGGAGGTTCAGTCCATGGGTGCTCCGATCTCAGGAATCACGGGGCTCAATGCTGCTGGGATTTCGGTGTGCATGCATCAGCACTGGGTGGATCGCCTCGATTCAAATGGAGTTCTGGCAGGGGTTGCGGGTGATGAGCTCCTTCGTAAGGCGACGACGCTCGATGAGGCGATTGCGATCGTTCTGAAGTTTCCCCCGGTGGGAGGATGGACCTACATGATCTCCGACGGCAATCGCAAGGAGGCCGTCGCTCTGGAAGTCGCTCCTGGCGGCCACGGCATCGTGCGAATGGGTGAGACGGGGACTCCAGATACTCTAGGCTACTCAAACGTCTACTTGAGTCAGGAGCTGGGTGGTCGCGAATATGCATTGAGCGAGCACTATTGGAAGAACTGCCTGTGGAGACTCAGTCGTGTGAGGGAGCTGCTCAAGCAGGATTATGGGCGTCACACCCCGCAAACAGTCGGAGCCATTTTGGGTGACTCGTGTTCGCCGGATAGCAAAGGAAGCTGCTTGCTGGGGACCACGATCGTGTCGCCTATCACTGTGACCAGCGTGGTGCTGGATCCTGAGGCGCGGGTTTTTTGGGTTGCGGATGGCGCTGCGCCTTCGTCTCATCGCGAATTCGTTCCATTCGGGTTGAAAGAAGGGGGCTTAGTCGTCTCTCTTCCTCGGTTCTCAGGCACCCGCGGCTTTGGATCTGATGCGGCTGATTTTGCTATGAGCGAGTACTTGGCGGGGTTTCAAAAGTTTTTTGAATCGGGCGACGTGAAGGCAGCGTTCGCTCATATGAAGGTAGCGACTGAACGTTACGGCGATGCCCCTGAGCTCTGGCTAGTGAGATCAGTTATGGCTCTGAGAGCAGAAAACGCTGAAGATGCCCTTCATAGCGCAAAAACCGCCATTTCGAGGGGCCTCACGGAGCCGGCACTTTCTGACGCTAAGCTCGTGATCGCCTTTGCTCAGGAGCTCAAGGGCGGAGAATCTAAGGCCATTTATAAGGAAGTGGCGGTTAACCCCGAGGCCACGGGCAAGGCGAGGCAGTTGGCAAAGAGGGGGGCTTTCCAGAGGTTCACCCCGAAGCGGGCCCGCAGTCTGGCCGTAGACTTTGTGCACGGCGGGTTGGGTTGATTCGGGATTTATTTCAAATAGAATGTTTGTGCTATTCTCTCCGAACCTAAAGAGTCGGGGGAGGCGCGTATGATCGAAAAGCTTCTTTCAATCGGAAGTCAGTATGCGAGGTCGGACCGGCAACGCAGAAAACTGAGGGTCACCGTGGGCATCATCTTCGGCGTGATGCCCGGAACCTCCAACGCGCTTTTGCTTTTGCTGTGGCAGAGGCTCTGGGTTCCCGCTCTTGTCGTAATTCTTTTTCTGTCGATGTATTTCGTCGCGCTCCTTTTTGTGAGTCAAGGGCGGCACCTCTTAGGTCGCAACCTGTTGGCCTACAATTTCACGCTCGGGGTTTGGATCTTTTCTTTGTTCCTTGGGAAGCATTCTGGGTTTCATTACATCTTGCTTTACGGATCTCTTTTTCCGTTCGCGCTCTTTGAGATCTCAGAGCGTCGCTATGCTTACACCTTTTCGGCGGTGTCTCTGGCCTTGTTTGCGATGGTGATCGCCCTGCCGCAGGGAGTGCTTTTGTTCGTTTCGCTTCCTGATTGGCTGGTGAACGTATTTAGCTACGGGATTATTGGATTGAGCCATTTCGTAGTTTTCGTAGTGCTCTATGCAAGCTTCGCCTCAGCTGAAAGATACGAAGACGCGGTTGCTGCCGAAAATGCCGCCAAACTGGAAGCTCAGCGCCTAGCCGTTCAAAAGGACTGGGATCTGACTGCGACTGTACAGAGGCTCTTTCTTCCCAAACAAAGACACTTCCAAGTGGATTTCGGTTCGGGTCTCGAAGGCATCTCGTCTTATCGACCCGCGCAGCTTTGCGGCGGAGATTGGTGGTGGTGGGAGAGGGGGAATAGCCCGAGAGGGGAGACTTTAGACCTGCTCATTGGGGACGTGACCGGCCATGGTCCGGCTTCAGCAATGATTACCGCCGCAATGAGCAGCAGCTATCGCATGTTGCAATCTCAGAGGCATGCCGATCCCCTTGAGGTCTGTGGGTCGCTCAATCAGGCTCTGTGGGAGCTTTGCCGAGGGGACTTTCTTTTCGCCCTTTCCTGGGTGCGCCTTTTTTTAGAGGAAAAACGCGGGGTTGCTTTTGTAGCGGGCACGCCCCCTCCGCTCATTGCCGGTGGTGATCAAATGGATCGGATTCGAATCCTCGAAAAAACCTCGGCGCCGTTGGGCAATCCAGGGTTTGAGCCAAGAATTAATGAGTTTCCGTTTGAGCCCGGGGATCGAGCGATCTTCCTCACTGACGGGGTTACAGAGCTCACCTCGCCTAGCGGGGGTGAGCTAGGGCTGCGAAGGGCCTTAAAGATGGTTCAGGATATGGGGGTTCGTTTCCCTTCGGCGGAGGGATTTGCCCAGGGTTTTGACCAGGCCTTAGATCGGTTTCAGGGTTCCCTTGAAGCTCGGGATGACCGAACCTGGATGTCCGTTCATTGGAAACCCTCACATTGAGATCCATCTCCTCGTACTTTCTTATCTTTCCCCTTGAGTCTTAATCTCTCCTAGGCTACAAGCCCAGCTCCACAGCAGAAGAAGCTTGGAAAGATTGCTGTCTTGCCTCACATCCCCGGACAGGTAACTTCCGGGCACGTATTAGAGGAGATGTGAAAATGGCGATGGAACATAAGATCCGAATCAAGCTCAAAGCGTTTGATCATCGGGTTTTGGATCAGTCAGTTTGGGAAATCGTGAACACGGCGAAGCGCACTGGCGCAACGGTTCGTGGTCCGATCCCGCTTCCCACGGTGATTAACAAGTACTGTGTGTTGCGTTCTCCCCACATTGACAAGAAGTCTCGCGAGCAGTTCGAAGTTCGCACGCACAAGAGGCTTCTGGACATTCTCGAGCCGACCCAACAGACGGTAGATTCGCTTATGAAGCTGGATCTTTCGGCTGGTGTGGACGTCGAAATTAAGTCCTAAGTTTCTCGTTCTGAAGCAGGGGGCGAAACTCCCTTCTACATGCGGGCTGAGAAGCCCCTTCCTAGAAGGAAAGTCGAGACCTTGTTTCGCTGCATGAAAGCATCCGGCGGCTGGAATTGGTTCTAGTAGCTTCCCGGTGATGCTGTGACAGCGGTTTCGGGATTAAAACCGAAAGTAGTTTTTGACTGGAGAGAGTAATGGATCAAGCAACTCAGGCTGAAGCTCAAGCTTCGTCTACGACCTCAGGAACGCGCGGTTCTTCCGTGTTGAACCAGGGTCTCGGCGGCATCTTGGGTATCAAGGCCGGCATGACACAAGTTTACAACGAAAACGGCGATCTTTTCGCCGTTACGGTTATCGACCTGCAACCTACGGTCGTGACCCAAGTTCGCACCAAAGAGAAGGACGGCTATCAAGCTGTCCAATTGGCTATTTTGGAAAAGAAAGCCAAAAGCTGCGAACAAGCCCGAGCAAGGGCCACGCTAAAAAGCGGAGCCGCCGGCTTCTACCACTACGAAGAAATTCGCCTCGCTGAAAAAGACAAGCTCGACGGTCTGGTCGTCGGTAATGTCCTTTCGCCTGAGTTCGTCAAAGAAGGCGATTGCGTGACCTCACGGCAATCAGCAAGGGCAAAGGCTTCCAAGGCGGCATGAAGCGTTTCCACATGGCCGGCGGTCACAAGCGACCACGGCGCATCGGTTTCGCATCGCTCCTTGGGTTCGATCGGTAATCGCGCCGATCCAGGTAAATGCTTCAAGAATAAGAAAATGCCCGGTCAGATGGGTAACGTTCAGACCACCGTCCAGAACGTTCGTCTCATCAAGATCGACACGGCAAAACAACCTTTTGCTGGTTAACGGAAGTGTCCCAGGACCTAAGGGTGGCATCGTCCGAGTTCGCAAAGCAGTTAAGATCTTTGCGGCGAAATAAGCAGGAAAGAAGAGAGTTATGCCTACTTTAGATGTCATTAACCAAGATAAGAAAAAAGTTGGGACGATCCAACTGAACGACGATGTGTTCGCTGCTAAAGTGAACGTCGCTCTCGTTCACCAAGTGATCAAAGCCCAATTGGCTGGTCGCCGCCAAGGCACCGCCAAGACCAAGACCAAATCCGAAGTCCGCGGCGGCGGTCGCAAGCCTTTCCGCCAAAAGGGCACGGGTAATGCTCGTCAAGGTTCCATTCGTTCGCCTTTGAAGGCCGGCGGTGGTCAGAGCCATGGTCCGGTTCCACGTTCCTATGAACAGCACACTCCTAAGGAGATGATGCGCGGTGCTCTGCGCTCGGCTCTTTCGGATCGCGTGAAAGCTAACCGCGTTCTCATCATCGATGAGTTCAAGCTAGCTTCTCCCAAGACCAAGCTCATGGCGGAGATCGTTCGCACCAAGCTGGCTTTGGACAAGGTTCTGATCGTGGACGAAGCAAACGAGACGCTGGAACGTACGGCTCGCAACCTGGCTCGCGTCAGGGTGCTGCGTACCGAAGGCCTCAACGTGTACGACATCGTCAAGCACGATTGGCTGGTTCTAACGCAAAAAGCGGTCAAAGCGGTCGAAGGCCGTTTGGCGAAGTAAGGCCGAGGAGATTAAGATGCGTAGCGTATACGAAGTCATCAAACGGCCCGTCATCAGCGAAAAGAGCACCGCTCTTGCTGAAGTCGGCAACCGTTATGTGTTTGAAGTGGCGACCAACGCCAACAAGACGGAAATCAAAGACGCCGTTCAACGCCTGTTCAACGTCAAGGTTCGTGCAGTTCGCACCCTCGTTGTTCATGGCAAAGTGAAGCGTCTGGGCCGTTTTGAAACCAAGAACTCCAACTGGAAGAAAGCAATCGTGACTCTCGGCGACGGCCAGAAGATCGATTTCTTTCAAGGCAAGTGAGCTGACGTATGGCGATGAAGACTTATAAAGCAACGACACCCTCGCTTCGGTACATGACCCGCGCCGATTTCTCGGTGCTCACGCCCCGGAACGAGCAACCTAAGAAACCAGCTAAGCTGACGCAGTCGCTCAGCAAGTCCGGTGGCCGCAATGCCCTGGGCAAGATGACCGTTCGTCACATCGGCGGTGGCCACAAGCGCAAGTATCGCGTTGTGGACTTCGCTCGTGCCAAGCTTGAGATTCCTGGCAAGATCGTCTCCATCGAGTACGATCCGAACCGCACGGCGTATATCGCTCTGGTGAACTACGCAGACGGCGAGAAGCTCTACATCCTGGCTCCAGCGGGACTCAATGTAGGCGACTCGATCCTGGCCAGCGAAGGCGCCGACATCAAGCCCGGCAACACGTTGTCCTTGGCTTCGATTCCTGTCGGCACGCTGTTGTACAACCTCGAAATTCTTCCCGGAAAAGGCGGCAAGCTGGCTCGTTCGGCTGGCAACTACGCCCAACTCATGGCGAAGGAAGGCGAGTACTGCCAAGTGAAGATGCCAAGCGGAGAAATTCGCCTGCTGCACTCTCGCTGCCGTGCTTCGATTGGACAAGTGTCCAACTTGGAACACGAGAACATGAAGATCGGTAAAGCTGGTCGCTCTCGTTGGCTGGGCATTCGTCCTACCAACCGCGGTGTTTCGATGAACCCCATCGACCACCCACACGGCGGCGGTGAAGGTAAGTCCTCGGGCGGCGGTCATCCGCGTACCCCATGGGGCGTGCCTACCAAAGGTTACAAGACTCGTAATAACAAGCGGACCGATGCTTTCATCGTGAAGCGTCGCCGGTAAAGGAGAGAGATCGTGGCTCGTTCCATTAAAAAAGGTCCTTTTTGCGATGACCATCTTCAGAAGAAGGTCGAAGCAGCTCGTACGAACAACAGCCGTCAGGTGATTAAGACCTGGTCGCGTCGTTCAACCATCCTTCCGGATTTCGTTGGATTGACGTTCGCCGTGCACAACGGAAAGAAATTCGTCCCGGTTTACGTGACGGAAAACATGGTTGGTCACAAGATGGGCGAGTTTTCGCCTACACGTACCTTCCACGGCCATACGCCTGCAGACAAGAAGGCAGCCGAAGGTGCACCAGCAGCAGCACCAATGGCCGGCGCAGCAGCGGCTAAACCCGCGGCAGGAGCAGCTCCTGCGGCTAAACCCGCGGCGCCTGCGAAGTAAGGAGTGAACCATGGAAGCAATGGCAAAAGTTAGTATGATCAGGATCACCCCTCGAAAGATGGGGCTGATTGCGGACGAGATTCGCGGCAAGGGCATCAACGAAGCGTTGAACCTCCTTCGCTTCTCCCCGCGCAAACGCACGGCAGGCGTTTTGTTCGGCCTCGTTAAGAGCGCCGCAGCAAATGCTAACCAAAAAGGCACAGTGGATGTCGATACCCTGGTGATCAAGCAGGTCCTCGTTGGACCCGGCCCGATCCTCAAGCGGTTTCGCGCACGAGCCAAGGGTTCGGCGTTTCCAATCAAGAAGCGGACTTGCAACGTACGCGTCACGGTGGCGGAGAAATAAATGGGACAGAAAGTTAATCCAATCGGTTTTAGGCTCGGAATCACCCGTACCTGGGATAGCCGCTGGTACTCCAAGCGCGAATACTCCAAGCTCCTTCACGAAGATATCAAGCTCCGTGAGTTCTTGAAGCTCAAGCTTTTCAGCGCCGGCATCGCACGCATCGAAATCGAGCGCGCTGCGAACAAGGTTAAGATCAACGTTCACACGGCTCGCCCTGGGATCGTGATCGGCAAGAAGGGCTCTGGCGTTGAACAACTCAAGGCCGAAGTCCAGAAGCTCTCCAAGAACGAAGTGTTCCTCAACATCATCGAAGTGAAGAAGCCCGAAGCGAACGCGACTCTGATCGCCGAGAACGTGGCTTCCCAACTCGAAAAGCGCGTCGCTTTCCGCCGCGCGATGAAGAAGTGTATGACCTCTGCCTTCAAGCAAGGCATCAAGGGCATCAAGATCCGCGTTTCCGGTCGCTTAGGCGGCGCAGAAATCGCACGTACCGAATGGTACAGCGAAGACAGCGTTCCTCTGCACACGCTGCGCGCGAATATCGATTATGGAACGGCTGAAGCCCGCACGACTTATGGCGTGATCGGTGTGAAGGCTTGGGTTTACAACGGCGAAGCACAGACGCTCAAGAAATTGGCTGCTGGCGACGTCAAGGCTGCACAAGCTGCAGCGAATGCGATTTAAGGAGACGGGCTCATGTTATCCCCAAAGCGCGTCAAATGGCGTAAACATCACAGAGGCAAGATGCGCGGCAAAGCGGATCGTGGCGGCACGTTGTTCTTCGGGAACTTCGGCCTTCAAGCAACCGAATGCGGCAAAATCACCTCCAAGCAGCTTGAAGCGGCTCGCGTAGCGATGACCCGTTCGATCAAGCGCGGCGGCCAAGTCTGGATCCGCATTTTCCCTCACAAGGCTCTCACCAAGAAAGCCGCTGAGACGCGAATGGGTTCCGGTAAAGGTAACGTCGAAGAATGGTGTGCCGTGATCAAGCCCGGCCGCATCATTTTCGAAATGGACGGCATTCCGCAGTCTGAAGCGTTTGCAGCTCTGAAGCTCGCTAACGCCAAGCTGCCTTTGCATGCCAAACCGATCAGCAAAGAGTCCGAAGCATTGGCCCAAAAAGCCCTTGCAGCGAAGGCTCAAGAAAAAGCAGCAGCTAAGGCAGCTTCGGCAGCCGCAGCGGGTGCTCGGTAAGGCGAGGAGTTGAGTTGTGAGCACGAAGCAATTGAAAGAAATGAAGAAGCTTTCTAAAGACGAGTTGTCGACGAAGATTCGCGACACCGAAGCCTCCTTGTTCCAGGCGCGTCTGAAGAAAACCACGGGACAGCTCGAGGACACGGCATCTGTTTGGCGCCTTCGCAAGGAGCTCGCCCGCTACAAGACGCTGCACACCCAACAGAGCCAACCACAGGCAGGGAGTAAGTAATCATGGCGATCACTAAAGCCGCCCCTAAGAAGGCGAAAACCGAAAAGGCCCCGAAGGCTCCTAAAGCCGCTAAGGCTCCGGCAGCTGAGGCATCCCAGGCAGCCGCTGCCCCAGCGGCCCGCAACCGCCGCGAGATGGTGGGCGTCGTTGTGAGCGACAAGATGAGCAAGACGATCGTCGTTAAGACCGATCGCCAAGTTCGCCACGCGCTTTACAAGAAGTATCTCACCAAGAGCCGTCGCTTTAAGGCTCA
>JBGAWT010000136.1:0-9470 GCA_044227445.1 Bdellovibrionia bacterium
GTCCCGCATAAAACCCCAATTACCATATTATATTAGTCAATTATAATAATAGCAAGGAGGAACAGGCCTAGACCAGGACTTAACCCATTGATAATTAATGATAATTTAGACTGTCCCGGTGCTTAGTGAACGCAGATCACCGAAAGCTGCTTGAACGTGCCTTCGTAGGAGATGCGACCCGAGTACCCGGACTCGCTGTAAATACGAACAGTCAACATTTAAAGCCCTTCTCCCGATGGGCGCTTAAGGCTTTGACATTGTTGAACCTTTAGACGGGCCTATCCTCGCCAGATCGCATTAAACCCCTTATCGCATGGTGTCAAAACGGCCCTGTTTTTGCATTGAACTAAGGATATGAAACGATTCAGAAATTCTATCGGGGTGTTTTCGTTGTGCGTGGGAGCTCTCTTAGCGGGCTGCGGTGTCTCTTCTTCGAGAACCGGTACCGGCGCCATCAGCATTCAAAGCGGCAACAACATGGTGGACCTCTCGCAGGCCGTTGGAAGGAAATGGACCTTCACCGGCGCCACCTTCCAATTCTCTGGAAGCGTCGCTCCTAGCGCCTCGAACAAGCCTTATTTGGAATTCGATTTCTTGGGTGGCATCAAGGGTAGCTCCGGCTGCAATAGCTTCAGCGGCAACATCACCGTTGCCCAAGGCCAGCACCCCAAGGTTGCAAACCTGATTTCAACCATGATGAGCTGCGCGGACCTGACGCTCGAGTCTCGCCTCTTATCGCTCTTGATCAACGAGTTTGACCTCCAGATTTCGGGCTCGCAGCTGAGCTTCGTCGGCACCTCGCTGGGTGAGATGGCTCGTTTCAATTTCGAAATCGAAAATGTTGCCGGAAGCGTCCCAAATCTGGGTGGCATCGTGCTGAGCGAAGTGGCAGGCCGCAAGGTCCTTACTTTGACGGGCGGCAAGTCTGCCTACGAGACGCTCGACGCTAAGGAGATCCTGAGGCAGCGCTTGGAGCGCAATCAGATCATCGAAATTAAGCCGATTCCGATCAACACGGGAAGGCCCGGAATCAACCCGGTGCTCAATCCGGTCAATAATACGGGGCTGCCTAACCCCGTTCCAAACAGCTACCAGTTCCTAGGTAAGTAAAGCGGTCCTAGGGCCTCCCAAGCGGCCACAGTAGGATTTTATTTGAAAACACACCCTAGTCCTTAAAGGACGTGACGTTGGCTTCGTTGATCTGAATCTTGGAGTTCTTCTTGAGGGACTCCACGTAACTCTGGATCACTTCGGCCTGAAGGGCGTTCTTCACCTTGATCTCGACCTCGTCGTAGCCCGGCAAGCGGCCCGTCTTTCGTTCGATGATTTTCACGATGTGGTAGCCAAACGCCGTGCGCAAGGGCCCGATGATGGCCCCCTTCTCAGCTAGAAACACGGGCTCCGCAAACTCTTTGACCATCTTATCGCGCGTAAAAAAGCCCAGATCCCCTCGGTTGTGCTTAGCGGATGGGTCAATCGAGTTTTTTTCGGCAACCGCCTGAAAGTCAGCATCTGGCTTCTTCACTTCGGCTAAAAGCTTTTTTGCCTCGGCTTCTTCCTTCACCAGAATGTGCTGCGCATGCACCTCATCCGTGCTGAAAGTAGTTTTGTTGGCTTCGTAGTATTTTTTCGCCGCAGCCTCCGAGAGCTTGGAGGTGAGATTTTTAGAGAGAATGCGATTGGCCAGGTACTGCTTTTTGAACAGGGCCAGCGCTTCTTTATAATCCTGGTCTTGGTCGAGCTTTTCCTTCTCTGCCTGCTGAGCCAGGATCTCCTGGTCAATCACGTTGAGCAGGACTTGCCTGCGCGAGTTCTTGTCCTCAAGCAAGGATTTACGCTGTCCTTCGGACATCGCCCCTAAGGATTGCTTGAGATCTTTGGAAGTGATCGGCCTGCCATTGACCTTGGCCAACTCGACTGCGGCCAAACTCACGCTTGCACCCACAACCATCAACGACAACGCTAAGAGATATTTCATGTCTCACCCCGCTCCGTAATGTCTGAAAAGTTTATCATAGTGGCCTTGAATGCGGCTCATATCCAAGCGGTTCAGAAAGCTTGAAAACGCCATCCAAACGGCAAGCCCGTTGAAGTCCTTGAACTGCGGCGGAACATGCTTGGGCGCGTCCACCAACCCTTCCAGATGCTTGCGGTACAGCAGCGGCACATCGTCCACGTGCAGCTTGCCCACGAACAGGAACGGAATAAGCTCTGGCCTCCCGGCTCTCACCGCGGCTCTCAGGAAGTTGTAGTTCTCGATGAAGCCCTTGCAGTAGGAAATATCCTTGGTAAAGGGCGCCCCGCCTTCGGCAGGCCCCCCGCGAAAAACTCGCTCGGCGTGATAGATCGCGTCGTCCTCCGAGTGACCTCGCTGTCTATAGAACTCGATGATTTCCAAAATGTTCGCGCCTTGCTCGGCCTTGCTGATGGCGACAATACGATCGGTGATGGCGCGCGCTCTGCGCGGATAGGTCCTGAATGTAAAAATCTCCAAAATAACTGCCAGTCCCTCTTGGGTAGATGCGATGCGAGGAGGCCCCTTGGAGAGCCAAGTCGCCAGGCGCTGCGCTTTGCCATTGAGCGTGGTGGCTACGTGAACCCAACCCTCGTGAACTTCGAGCACGTCGATGTCGCGCGGGGAGAAGAACGCCCCTTGCTTGATCTTCACCGAATCGCCACCGGCTGCGGCGTCAGCCAAGATCCCGTCGGAGAGCTTGGCGTCGACCTGGCCCTTACCGAAGTAGTTGGCGAATCGCTCGTTGAGCTGCTTAACGACGTCCTGAGCCTCGACGACCTTGGGGAACTCTTCGAAGCCTGTTTTGAGACCATCTAAGATCTCGGACAAAAGCAGCCCTAAGGACTCAATCGTGTTCTTGTCGTCCATGAACCGATCGCCGGGCGAGCCGTAGAGCTTTCGGGAAAGCTCGCCAAACCGCGGCGTACCACGCGCCTGCAACATCTCGACGGCCAAGCGGTACTCCTCGCAGATGGAAGAAAGCAGTTTTCCCACGTCATCCGCGTCACCCAAAAGCTTTTGGACATCACTGCTGATAGCGGAGAGCTCCTCGAGCTTGGCTTTGGGGTCAAACCTCAGGTCGTTGCGCGCGTAATAAGCCGCACCGAGGTCCGGCAGGTCCTTGAACTTGCTCTTACGCAGCTGCTTTTCGACTGAATCGTCCCACTTGATGGCATCCAAAATACGGATGGGCTTTTGGGCGGCGACGATGCGTTGCGAGAGGTCGTGAACGCGCTCAGTGTAAGGAGTGGGCACGGTTGAAGTTTACCACAAAAGGTGGTCCCGCTTTTTGCGGCTTAAGATGTCGGATCCCCTCGTAACGCCTGAGTTAAGAGTTGTGTAAGCTCTGTGCTAAAGAGCAGCTGAGCCACTTCCGTATCGGTGAGGTAGCGCCCATGCGCTGCGCGTTCTTTGTCTCGGTAGACCTCAAAAAAGTTCCGAAGAAGCACGGATGTTTCCTCTCCCTCGGAGGCCAAGTAAACCGCCGCGTCTTCCCTGAGCACTTCCAAAGCCTGTTGGCCTTGTTTCTTGCTCAATTCGGTCAACATGACGCCCGTGCCAGCGATCACCGTGATCCCAACTCCGACCCCTGCCACCACGGTTGCGATTAACCCTAGGCCCGCCAGAGCAGCATTGAGCTGAGCCCCAATGGCGTGGGCCTGGGTGGCCGAAAAACTACTCGTGAAAATCAGACCTGCGACGATGAGTTTCTTCATGTTTCCTCTTTGGAAACGATTAGGTTAGCCGCAACGCTGGGCCCCCGCCACTAAAAATAAAAAGGCCCCAGAAGGGTTTCCCCTTCTGAGGCCTTAGATTCTGACGCGCAGTAAAAAATTTCCCCGGTACGCTCTTCGCAAATACCGCATCCACAGCCGGAGAAACCGAAGCGATTCGTTCGCGCGATACTGCTGCGAGAATTAACGCTTCGAGTACTGGTAGCGACGACGAGCGCCGGACAACCCGTACTTCTTACGCTCTACTTCGCGAGCGTCGCGGGTCAGGAAACCTGCTTTTTTGAGGACCGCGCGCAAAGCTGGATCGATGGTGATCAAGCTGCGCGAGATCGCGTGACGAACGGCGCCGGCTTGACCGGACTTGCCGCCACCGCGCACGTTAACGCTGATGTCGTAGCGACCCACGGATTGGGTCATTTCCAAAGCCTGCATGATCATCATGCGGGACGTTGGACGAGGAAAGTATGCTTCGAAGGTTTCGCCGTTGATCTCGATCTTGCCTTCTTCGTTTGCGCGCGGCTTGATGTACACGCGAGCGATCGAGCTCTTACGCTTGCCTACTTTGTGAGTCGTTTGCTGCTTTTCCATTATTTCCTATCCCTAAAGTTTACTTCTTAGCCGTCTTTTTCTTGGGGCCGAGTACCGTGCGGCGAACCGTCGATACTGGTAGCGGCTGAGGATTCTGAGCCGAATGAGGATGCTCAGAGCCTGTGAACAGCTTGAGCTTCTTCATTTGATGGCGGGCGAGGCTCGAGTTGTTGGTCATACCCCAAACCGCACGGCGAAGAATTTCGAGAGGCGAGCGCTCCAGCATCTGACGTGCGGTCTTGATCTTCAGTCCGCCGACGTAGGTGCTGTGGTCGTAATATTTTTTTCCTTCCCACTTGTCGCGCGTGAAGACGATCTTGTCGGCGTTCAGAACGACAACGAAATCGCCGGCGTCAGCGTGGCGAGTGAAGGTCGGCTTGTGCTTGCCCGTGACTACGCGAGCCAGGACTGTGGCCAGACGGCCGACTACTTGGTCCTTAGCATCCACGATGTACCACTTGGGGGCATTCGGGCCTTTTGGTTCGAAGAAATGTGCGCCAACTTGTTTGGCTTGATAAGTCTTTTGCTGCAACATAGGGGGCTGGGTTTACTGAAGGTGAGAGGCGAAGTCAACGCCTTTGTCGGCTATTTTCCTTGAGATTCCTTTGGCTTTCGGGCGACAACCAAAGCATGCCTTCAAAGTCCAAAAGCACCTCGGCCACCCCACCCTCCCCGGGAAAACGGGTCTTCAAGCCCCTCAATCCGCTGACGCACCCCCGTTTTGGGGACGTAGCGACTTTCAACCGCCTTCCTTATGTACCCGAATTCACTGGAAATGACGTCAACGTAGCCATTATAGGGGTTCCCTTCGATGGCGGCACGACTTACAGGCCTGGCGCAAGATTCGCTCCACGAGCCGTTCGGGACGCCTCCGTGCTGTGCCGAAACTATCACCCGACGCTCAAGGTCCCCGTCTATGAGCTACTCAACGTCGTGGACGCAGGCGACATCACCTGTATTCCGATGAATTTGCAGGCTACCTACAAAAATATCGAAGCACGCGTCAACGAGGCTCATAGCGCCGGCGTTCGCACGATCTGTGTGGGCGGCGATCACTCCATTATATTGCCCGAGCTGCGCGCGATCGCGCGCAAGCACGGCAAGCCCACGCTTATTCAATTCGATGCGCATACGGATACCGCCGAGAGCGCGTGGGGCGAGCGCTACCATCATGGAACTCCGATCAGGCGCGCGATCGAAGAAGGATTGCTCGACGGAAAGCGTATTTTTCAGATCGGCGTGCGAGGGCCTCTCACTTCGCCTGACCAAGAAAAGTACGTAGAGGATGAGGGCATTAACGTCCTGGACATCGATGCATTTCACGACCTCAAGAAGCGCGATGCATTTTTTGCGCAGATCAAAAAAGTAGCGGGCAAGGGCCCCGTGTTTGTTTCATTTGATGTCGACGGACTTGATCCCGCATACGCGCCAGGAACAGGAACGCCGGTAGTCGGCGGGCTCACGACGTTTGAGGCGCTTCAGTGTTTGCGTCGGCTCGGAGGCCTTCGCGTCGTGGGAGCAGATCTCGTGGAAATTTCTCCGCCCTACGATCACGCGGATATCACTTCGCTTTTTGGCGCCGCTTACGTGTTTGAAGTGCTGTCGCTGATGGCCTTAAATAATAGTTGACCGAATAAAACAACAAATATAAAGAAGCCGCCTGGAGAATAAAACTATGCGCGCCGCTGCTCTTTTGGCTTCTGGATTGACCGCAATCACTTTTGTCGCTGCAAGCGCTCTTGCAGATACGAAGCTAACGACGACCTACACAGCGGTTTGCCAAGGTGTGGGCCTTGAGCGGAACTCCAAAGAGGTAGATCCTAGCGAAGTCTTGCTCGAGCTCGAATACAAAGTCACCAACGGCTCTTTGACTGTCGATAAGTTTTGGTACAACGGAGGCGAGATGGGTCCTAATGCCCAGATCTCCAAACCCAAAGATGCGAAGTCCTCATTCGTCGTGACTTCATCGAAGGAATACCACCTCGAAGTCGCTTTCGCTTTGAAGGAAACCTATACGGATATCGGCCCGCTGATTAAGCGAAATATCTTTTTCGTCTCGATCGCGACTGCAAGCGTGCAAGACTCGGAGACGAATAAAGATCGCTCCACGGAGTTTGACCTCACCGGAAAACTCGTTTGCACTCAGTCCACGGCTGAATAAAAAATCCAGAATCCGAGATCGTGTCCCCATCGGAAACAAAACGCCGAGACACGCCCGCCCCAAAACCTTGATGTTTTCTTCGGTCGTGTTAGGCCTTTAAGCTCGTGGAAAACGCCAAGCCTATGGTCTTTGACTATACTGAGACCATCCCTTACCTAAAAGCCGTGCTCGACGAACGAAAGCGCCGCAACCCGCAGTTCTCTCTGCGCGCTTGGACCAAGCAATTGGGCGTTTCGGATGCAGCGCAGATCTCGCGCGTATTCACGCAAAAGCGTCCCATCACGCTGGGACTCGCGATGCAGATCTTAGAAGGACTCAAGCTCAGCACGCAGGAAGCGGAGTACTTTAAGCTCCTAGCCCTACGCGAAGTATCTACGGATGAGACGGAGCGCTCCATGCTCATGGAGCCGTCAAGCTTCAGCTCGAACAACGGGCGATCTCCGGTTCCGCACCCAAGGTGGACGAAAACTGGTCTTGGTACCTCGTTGCGATCTACGAGATGACCCAGCTCAAGGACTTCACTGCCGATCCCACGTGGATTGCGGGTCGCCTGGGCGGCGAAATCACTGAACAGCAGGCAAGGAAGCGATCGATCGCTTGGTTGCGATGGGCCTCGTAGTCCGAATGGACAGCGGAGAGCTAGTTCGCGAACGCAACTGGACTAAAGCGGGCCTCAACACTCCATCATCCGCTATCCGTGCTCATCACAAACAGATGATGCAACGGGCGGCGCAAACGATGGAAGAGCTTCCGATCGAACGCCGATTCATTTCCGGCTTAACCTTCAGTCTTCCCTGGCGTCAATACGACCAAGCGCTTAAGATCGTCGACGACGCGATGAAATCGATTCTTCTTCTCACCAAAGATCAGACGGACAAAGAAGCTGAAGAGACTTTCCAGCTCAATTTTCAGTTGTTCCCACTTACGCGGCCCCAACCCAAGGAAAACGAAAAATGACTCTCCTACTCGCAGTAGTGCAGTTGATTTCTTGGTCTTCTCACTCGGCAGTGGCGGGGGGTGGCGAGTGCGGCTCGTCGACTGGAAACGGCGGCTACGTCGTGACCTGCGAGGGTCTTCCAACTGCTCTGCTCGATTACGCGGAACTGGAGAACGACCCCAAGGCTCCGATGAAGTGGGAGCTCGATCCGGGCATGGGCCTTGGCCACCCCACTCAGATCGTGCGCGCAATTCTTTCGAGGCTTTCCACATACGATCCCGAACTTGCGGGAAAAATGCAGAGCTGGGCTGATTCGTTTTATTTCGATATCCGCTGGGTAGATGAGTTCTCAGCCACGACTCAAGACTACGGCCGCGTAGGACTGGTTCTGGCCCCCGGTTGCAAGCTTGAACAGATGATCATTCAGCAGCCCCTGATTTCTCCCATCCTTTATCGTTATGAGATCCATCGGGCACATTGGGACTCGCTCTCAAATATCCACCAAGCTGGAGCGATCCTGCACGAGCTGCTCTTCCGCCGCGCGCTGGAAGTGAAAGCTTACCTGCCAGACTCCGAAACGATCCGACAAATGAATCGCCTCATCAGCTCCTCCAAGATCTCAAGCTTGAGCAAGGACGAGTATCTGGAAGCGATTCAAAAGCTAGGATTCTAAAAAACTAGTCTCAGAGACAGTTTGAGCGGGCAGTCAGTTTCGGACTCAGTCAGTCTGCCGTTTCCGTTTTGAAACAGTCCTCAGAAACTGACCGGAACTGCCATCTGACTGAAACTCCAAACTGCCTCTGAGACTGGTAGTTCAGATATTTCCGATCGAGACGTCGATCCGATTCGCGGGAATTGCAGCATTCATCGTAAAGCCCCAATCGATGCTCACCGGTCCAATCGGGGTCATGTAACGCAAGCCCACGCCCCAGGAGAGCGCCATGTCCCCGCCAAAAAAACGATCCAAAGTGATGGGGTCGCTCGTGTTTGTCGGTTTTCCTAGGACGCGCGCGCTACCCGTGCCTTGAGTGCTGATCGCTGCAGGATTAGAAGAGCTGGCTCCCGACACAAGCAAATTACCTGCATCTAAGAACGCCCCTACACGCAGCTGGCCTAGCAAAGGCAAGTCCCAGCGCGCACGGTAGTTAATGTAGGTCGCTAGGCCCGAGAGCGTGACGTCTTGGATGTTCACTTCTTGAATCTGATAACCATGCAGACTGCTCACTCCACCTAGTGAAAACTGCTTGAGCAAGGGGATGGATCCGCCCGCATCGAAGTTCTGCTCCACGCCTGTTCGAACCGAAAGCGTGATGACTGAACGCTTGGCAAACAGTGGGATGTAGACATCGCTCCTGAAATTGAAGCGCGTGTAGTTAATTCCCTGCTGCGAAAGAAGATAAGGCGTTGCCCATTCGAAGTTCCCTGATGCGAAAAAGCCCTTCGTCGTTGCCAAAGGGCTGTCGCGCAGATCCAGCTCCAGCACGGGCATGATCGTTCCGATGCGCAACGGTCCATTATCACGAGGAAAGGCTGAGGCTGACTGGTACACGCCCTCGAGCGTCAGAGAAAGCATCCCTGTAAGACTCGGGTTTTTGAGAAGCTTCTTTCGGTAAACGATGCTGGCGTTCAAGCTGTCCGCGTTGAAGTTGAGATACTGCCAGCGTTCGAAGCCTCCAGACAGGGTGAGGGAGCCTTCTTTCCAAGCGAACCAAGGCCACAGATAGTTTGCTCGCACCTGGAACTCGAATGGAAGATCCGGCGCATTGGGATCCCGAGAGCGAGAGCCTGTCGAGACAGCCTCTTTGAAGCTATAGAGCCTTCGATTGGCGCTCGCGTTGAGCGACGCCGCATGGTTGCGGCCCCACAGATTGGTGTAACTGCCTTGGCCGAACGCGCGAATGCCCAGATCGCTTCGGTAGCCAGGTCCCCACTCCAGGACGATCTGCCCGGCTTCGTCGAGTTTGACGCGAACACGCTTGAAGCCAGGTTTTTCGAGATCCTCCAACGCGCGGACATCCACGGACGAGAAAATCC